>JARFQY010000007.1 GCA_029287535.1 Filomicrobium sp. | reverse complement strand
GACCCTCGAGGATATCTCCAGCTACCGCGCGCTGGAGCGGGAGCCGGTTTGTTTCACATACCGGGAGCGGCGCATCTGCGGCATGGGCCCACCGTCTTCAGGCGGCATAACCGTGGCACAAACGCTGAAGCTGCTTGAAGGTTATGATCTCGGCAGGCCTGGTGCGGGCGTCATGAGCCCGCTTTCGCTGCATCTCATCGCCGAGGCTGAAAAGCTCGCCTACGCCGACCGCAACCGTTATCTGGCCGATGCGGATTTCGTCGAGCCGCCCAAGGGGCTGCTGGCCCCAGACTATATCGCGGAACGGCGGCGCTTGATCTCGAGCGGTGAAGCGATGCTTCGGCCGCAACCGGGTGAGCCGCGCGCGCTTGCGGAAAGTGAATTTGGTGCCGATGAAACGATCGAGCGATCGGGCACGAGCCATCTTTCGATCGTCGATCAGAATGGCCGTGCCGTTGCGATGACGACGACAATCGAGGGCGGTTTTGGTTCAGGACTATGGGCGTCCGGTTTTCTGCTCAACAACGAGCTTACCGATTTCTCCTTCCGTGCGGTTGACGCAAAGGGCCGACCGATCGCCAACCGGGTCCAAGGAGGCAAGCGGCCACGCAGTTCTATGTCGCCAACGTTGGTGTTCGACCGGAATGGTCAGCTTGAGGCCGCGCTAGGATCAGTAGGGGGGGCACGCATCATTTTATATGTCATAAAGTCCCTCATCGCGTTGACGGATTGGGAAATGGGGGCGCAGGCAGCCGCGGACCTCCCCAATTTTGGCAGCCGTGGCCGTGGCTTCGAGGTCGAGCTCGGGCCGGCGGCAATATGGCAGGGGCTGAAGGTCAAACCCTATGGGCATACCGTCATTCCGGATCTGATGACTTCAGGAACGCATATCGTTGTGCGGAGGCGGGATGGTAATCTTGAAGGGGCGGCCGATCCGCGCCGCGAAGGCGTGGCAAGAGGCGGGTGAAAGTGTAGGGACCAGTGGCAGGCCTTAAGGAATTCCTCTCAGGGGGCAAACAACGCCCCGTCACGGTCGTTGGAGCCGGCGCTTACGGTCTTTGGCAGGCGTGGCATCTGGCTAGTCTCGGTTATCGCGTACGGCTCATCGACAATTCTCCAGATCCGCTTTCGACGTCCGCCAGTCATTACGCCGGCACTATGTTGTCACCTTATTGCGAAGCCGAGGCCTCGGCACCGGTCGTGCTTGAACACGGTCTGCAAGCCCTGGCGCTTTGGCGGAAGGCTTATCCGGGGCTTGTCACAGCTGGCACTCTTGTTGTCGCCTCGGCGCGTGATCGCAGCGATCTGGAGCATTTTGCGCGAATGACGGAAGGCTATGAGGCTTGCGATGCCAAGCGCATCAATGTGTTGGAGCCTGACCTCGGTACGCGCTTTCCCGCCGGGCTGTATTTTCCGGAAGAAGCGCACATGGTGACGCCGGACGTTCTGGCTTTTCTGCTCTCCGAAGCGCGCGCTGCTGGAGCTGAGGTCGTGTTTGGCGTTGCATTGGCCGACTTCGAAGCCAAGGTCGTTGAAGAAGGCGGCTTGCTGATTGATTGCCGCGGCGTGGGGGCCCGTCAACTGCTTCCCAGGTTGCGGGGGGTGCGCGGTGAACGGGTCATCGTGCGCACACATGAAGTCTCGCTGAAGCGACCGGTCCGGCTGTTACATCCGCGTCACCCCATTTATGTCGTACCCTGGAGCCAGGGCGAGTTCATGGTCGGCGCCACGGTCATCGAAAGCGAGGACGATAGCCCGGTGAGCGTACGCTCGATGCTGGAACTGCTCGGTACGGCTTATACCTTGCACCCGGCCTTCGCCGAGGCGGAGATCGTCGAATCAGGTGCCGGGGTCCGGCCGGCCTTCGACGATAATGTCCCGAAGGTGATCGTTTGTGCGCGGCAACGACGTATTCATGTCAATGGAGCGTATCGGCACGGCTTTTTGCTTGCACCCGTGCTGGCGCGGTGCGTTGCAGGCCTTTTGGACGGATCGTTGTCCGTGCATCCCTTGGTTGATTTCACCGAGCCCGACCACCCGCCTTTGCGGCAAACCGACGAAGTGTTATAGGGCTGGGCCTGTTTCGCGCCACTGCTTGCTCGAATTAGCGGCAAGCGCGCTCGGAGTGTATCTGTCAACACCTGGAGGTCCGCTATGGCTCTGAGCTTCGTCTCAGGCGATCATGGAATTGCACTTACCTTCGATGATGTGCTGCTCGTACCAGGCGCTTCGGAGATTATGCCGGGCGAGGCCGATGTCGCCTCGAAGGTCACAAAGACCATCTCGCTGAAAATCCCGATACTGTCCTCGGCCATGGATACGGTGACCGAGGCGCGGTTGGCGATCGCAGTGGCGCAGGCCGGTGGCATTGGCGTGCTTCACCGCAATCTGGAACCGGAAGAACAGGCTCGGCATGTGGCCGCGGTCAAGAAGTATGAGTCCGGGATCGTGCTTGATCCGGTGACGATTGAGCCCGATGCAACGCTCGCGGAAGCGCTTGAGCTGATGCAGTCACACCAGATTTCGGGGGTTCCCGTCATCCAGAAGAAGAACAGTGAGGATCCTAAAGGCCGTCTGCTCGGCATCCTCACAAACCGTGATGTCCGGTTTGCCTCCAACCCGGGCCAGCCGGTCTGTGAGCTGATGACCAAGGACAAGCTGGTTACAGTCAAACGATCCGTCACTCAGGAAGAAGCGCGCCGTCTTTTGCACCAACACAGGATCGAGAAGCTGCTTGTCGTCGACGACGCGTATCACTGCGTCGGCCTGATCACGGTGAAGGATATCGAAAAGGCGCAGAAACATCCGAATTCATGCAAGGACGAGGCTGGCCGGCTCCGCGTCGCCGCCGCGACCAGTGTCGGTGATGATGGATTTCGGCGGGCGGAACTGCTTATCGATGCCGGTTGCGATCTGATCGTGGTTGATACCGCGCATGGCCATTCGAGTCGCGTTCTGGAGATGGTTTCGCGCATCAAGAAACAATCGAATAGCGTGCAAGTAATTGCTGGAAATGTCGCCACGGGTGATGCAACCGCTGCGTTGATCGATGTTGGCGCGGATGCGGTCAAGGTTGGTATCGGGCCGGGATCGATTTGCACGACCAGGGTTGTTGCTGGTGTCGGCGTGCCTCAGCTGACGGCGATTTCGGATTGCGCGGAGGAGGCTCAAAAGCACGGTGTTCCGGTGATCGCCGATGGCGGCATCAAGTTTTCAGGCGATATTGTCAAAGCGCTGGCGGCTGGTGCTCAGTGCGTGATGATCGGGTCCTTGCTGGCAGGCACGGATGAGGCGCCGGGTGAGACCTACCTGTATCAAGGGCGAACCTACAAGTCGTACCGCGGCATGGGCTCGGTCGGAGCCATGGCGCGCGGATCGGCGGATCGTTATTTCCAGGCCGAGGTCCGCGATACGCTGAAGCTCGTGCCAGAGGGCATCGAAGGACAGGTTCCCTATAAGGGGCCTACCGACACCGTTCTGCATCAGCTGGTTGGCGGGCTGCGGGCCGGCATGGGCTATGTCGGTGCCCAGACCCTCGAGGAGCTAAAGGCGCGCGCGAAGTTCGTTCGCATCTCTCCAGCAGCGATGCGCGAAAGCCATGCGCATGGCGTTTCGATCACTCGTGAGAGTCCAAACTATCCGGGGCTCGGCTAACTTATCCTTGCGGTCCGAGGATCGGTTCGTTAATGCGCGTTTCCCAGTTTCTGATCATCGTACCGGTGCTGGTTCAGGTCTTGCTGACGCTGGTGTTGTTCGCGCCGAATTGGCGAGAGCGGCTGAGTGGCAAGGGGGAAGGTCGCTTCGCCGATGTCTATCGGGCGCAGTTCGAACTGCCGGTGCTTTTCTACGCAGCGGCCTTGTTTGCCTATGCCATGCGGCTCGTCGATGCGGGGATTTTGTTTCTTGCGCTGCTGTTCGTGCTTTCCCAGATCGTTGAAGTCGTAAGCGCGCTGGCCATTGAGAACAGCAGCGCGCGCAGTGCGGCGGCTTGGGTGGCAGCCTTGGCGGTGCTTGGTATGTGGGCGAAGATCGCGGCGCATTTTGCCTTTGCGGGATTTTAGGAAGAGCAATGAAACCAGGCGCGCGAATTCGGGCCGCTATCGAGGTTCTCGAGGTTATCGCCGGGCAGCATCGTCCAGCCTCTACGGCGCTGGGAGATTGGGGCCGCTCGCACCGCTTCGCCGGTTCAGGCGACCGGGCGGCCATCGGCACGCTGGTGTTTGATGCATTGCGGCACCGCAATTCATTTGCTTGGCGTATGGGGTCGGATGCGCCGAGGGCGTTAGCCGTTGCGGCTGCTCCAGCCGCGCTCGGGCTGACCAGCGAAGAACTCGTGAGGTTGGCGGACGGGAGCGAATACGGCATCGCACCGCTTTCGCCGGAGGAGGTCGCGGGGCTTTCGCGCGGCGTGCCTGTGGATGCGCCACTCCACATCGCGGCGGATATTCCTGAGTGGCTTGCCGCTTCATTCAAAGAGGTTTTCGGAGACCGTGCCGCCGAGGAAGGCCAGGCGCTCAGTCAGCGAGCGCCAATAGATCTTCGGATCAATAGCCTGAAGGCAACGCGCGAAAAGGTCCTGCGTGCGCTGTCAAGATTTGCTCCCGAGGCGACCCGATTGTCACCGCTCGGCGTGCGGATCGCCGCGCCGACGGCAGGCGGTAAGGCGCCCAACGTGGAAGCGGACGGAGCCCACGGTAAAGGCTGGTTCGAAGTTCAAGATGAGGGCAGCCAAATCGCGGCGCTCATCGCGGGCGCTTCGCCGCGCGAACAGGTGCTCGATCTCTGCGCAGGAGCAGGCGGTAAAACCCTGGCGATGGCGGCGGGTATGCACAACACGGGGCAGATCTACGCTTATGATGCGTCGCGCAGCCAGTTGCGTCCGATCTTCGAGCGGCTCAAGCGGGCCGGAGCGCGCAACGTTCAGGTGTTGGAAGCGGGCAACGAAACTGCGCTTTCCGAATTGGCCGGACGGTTTGACCTGGTGCTTGTCGATGCGCCTTGCACCGGCTCGGGGACGTGGCGGAGGCGGCCGGATGCGAAGTGGCGGCTCAAGCCGGAGGCGGTTGAGAAACGTGTCGAGGAGCAACGGGCCGTGCTGCAATTGGCGGCGCCTCTGGTGAAGCCGGGCGGCCGCCTGGCGTATGTTACATGCTCGGTTCTGCCGGTGGAAAATAGTGACCAGGTTGGGTGGTTCATCGAACAGCATCCCCAATTCGCGTTGTCGCCGATTGCCCCTCGTTGGGAGGAGTCGATCGGCGGGGCGATGCCGGTCTCGGCAGGTGGCGAGCAGGACACCTTGCTTTTGACGCCGGCGCTGCACGGCACAGACGGTTTCTTCATCGCCATGCTGGAACGGGGTGAGCGTGACTGAGTTTGTTGAACTGGCCGACGGGCGCCGCTTTGGACTTGCCTGCTATGGTGCAGCGGACGGCCTGCCGGTCCTGGCGCTGCACGGAGCACCCGCGTCGCGCATCATGTTTGATGTCACGGACGGGCCGGCGAAGGATCTGGGGCTGCGGCTCTTATGTCCGGAGCGGCCTGGTTACGGGGTCACGCCGGGTGACAAGGGAGCGACGCTCGAAACGCGCGCTGCCGATCTTGAGGCAATTGCGGACCGTCTCGGATTGACGAGGTTTTCCGTCCTTGGTGTTTCCGGTGGCGGTCCTTACGCGGTGGCGTTGGCCGAGCGGCTTCAATCGCGCGTTGCGGGATTGGCGCTTGTCAGCCCGATGGGACCGATTGCTCAATTCATGGCTGCAAAACGCGAAGGAACGCTGGGGGCCCATCACGGGTACGTGCCGCGGGCGCAGCGCTTGTTCTTCCTGGAGCTTCCCAAGCGCAGGCGACTGTTGGCGTTGCAGGCGGGATTGGGGGCACGGGCTTTTAAGGCAGCGCCGAATTCCTTCGCAAAGATCTTCGCGCGATTGCTGAGCCGGTCCGACGGCAGAGTTTTGTCACAGCCGCATGTCGAAAAGAGTCTGGTGGCTATGACCGTGGAGGCGTTACGACAGGGTGTTCGCGGAGGGATGGCCGATCTGGCGATATTCTCAAAGCCATGGCCCGTCGACTTTCAGCGGGTGACGGCTCCCGCCGTCATGTGGCAGGGAACAGCAGATCGCATTGTGCCCGTTCCGGTTTCCGCATGGCTTGCGGAACTTCTTCCGAATTGCCGTTACATAGAGCTTGAGGGGGCGGGGCATTTCTGGGTTTACGATCACGTCGGAGAAGTGCTGAAAGGTCTGTCTCAGCTCTCACGCTGAATGCACGGCCCCGAGCGGTGCCGTCGAGTGCCGGTCCAGGACGACAGAAACGGTTATGCGCAGGTACATCTCTTTATTTGTTTTTCTTGGTCTGACGACGCTGGTCGCGATTATCGCAGGGGCGTTTCCACCCGGCGAATGGTATGAGGCGCTCTCCAAGCCGGAATGGACGCCACCCAACTGGGTCTTCGGCCCGGTCTGGTCGCTGCTTTATTTGTTCATCGCGATCGCCGGGTGGTTGGTGTGGCGCTCAAAAGGGCTTGGATTGGCACTTTTGTTCTGGCTTGCGCAACTCGTCTTGAACGGGCTGTGGTCGTATTTCATGTTCGGCCAGAACCAGATCGACTCGGCGATGATCGACATATCGCTGCTTTGGCTGGCGATTGCCGGCTTCATTTTAACATCCTGGCGCGTCAGCAGACTTGCCGCACTGTTGTTCGTGCCGTATCTGGCTTGGGTGAGTTTTGCCGCGGCGCTTAATCTTGCTGTCCTGCAGCTGAATATCTAGACGGGTGGTTCCGGCGTGTCCCGCCGATAACCAACGCGGCTCCCGCTCAAAGATTGGCCCTTCATGACCAACACTGTTCTGATCATCGACTTTGGAAGCCAGGTGACGCAACTCATCGCAAGGCGTGTTCGTGAAGCTGGCGTTTATTCGGAAATCGTTCCATTCAACCAGGCCGAAGGTGCGCGTGAGCGGCTGTCGCCGAAGGCCGTGATCCTGTCGGGCGGGCCGGCAAGCGTTACCGAGACCGGAACGCCCCGTGCGCCAGATTGGGTGTGGTCATCGGGTTTGCCGGTGCTTGGCATTTGCTATGGCGAACAGGCCATGGTGGAGCAACTTGGTGGCGGCGTCGAAGGCGGCCATTCGCGCGAGTTCGGGCGGGCGGAAATCGAGGTCAAGGCCACCTCGCCTCTGTTCGAGGGAATCTGGTCGCCGGGAGAACGTGATCAGGTCTGGATGAGCCACGGAGACCGGGTGACCGGTCTGCCTGACGGCTTCGCGGCGATCGCTGTCTCGGAGGGTGCGCCGTTCGCGGCGATCGCGAACGAAGAGCGTCGCCTCTATGGCGTTCAGTTTCATCCGGAGGTCGTGCACACGCCACGGGGCGCGGAGCTCATCAGCAACTTTGTTCATAAAATCGCAGGACTGCCTGGCGACTGGACCATGGCGCACTTCCGTACCGCGGAGATCGAGAAAATCCGGCAGCAGGTGGGCAGCGCGAAAGTTATTTCGGGCTTGTCCGGCGGTGTGGATTCCGCGGTGGCATCGGTCCTCATACATGAGGCGATCGGCGATCAGCTGACCTGCATCTTCGTCGATCATGGGCTCTTACGGGAAGGCGAGGCGGAGAGCGTCGTCGATATGTTCCGGGGCGCCTATAATATTCCACTCGTGCATGTCGATGCCCGCGAGCGGTTTCTCGCGGCGCTCGATGGTGTCGCGGACCCAGAAAAGAAGCGCAAGACGATTGGTGGGCTGTTCATCGAAGTCTTCGAAGAAGAGGCCGAGAAGCTGGGCGGTGCGGATTTTCTGGCCCAAGGCACGCTTTATCCAGATGTTATTGAAAGCGTCTCGTTCACCGGCGGACCTTCGGTAACGATCAAGTCTCACCACAATGTCGGCGGGTTGCCCGAGCGCATGAACCTCAAGCTCGTAGAACCCTTGCGGGAGCTGTTCAAGGACGAGGTGCGCACGCTTGGCCGCGAGCTTGGTTTGCCGGATGTGTTCGTCGGGCGGCACCCGTTTCCAGGTCCTGGCCTAGCCATACGGATGCCGGGGGCGGTAACGCGGGAGAAGCTCGAAATCCTGCGGAAGGCCGATCACATCTATCTGGAGGAAATCCGAAGGGCTGGCCTTTACGATGAAATCTGGCAGGCTTTCGCAGTGCTGCTACCGGTTAGAAGTGTCGGGGTGATGGGAGATTCACGCACGTACGACTATGTTTGTGCGCTGCGAGCAGTGACGTCGATGGATGGAATGACCGCCGACTACTTCGACTTCAGCCATGACTTCCTGGGCCGTGCCAGCACGCGCATCATAAATGAAGTCAACGGCATCAACCGCGTTGTCTACGACATTACTTCAAAACCGCCTGGAACCATCGAGTGGGAATGATGGTGCGCGCGGCGGGAGGTGAGACCTCGTCGCCCGTGCGCATTGTGCAGTGCATAGCATTTACTGCTTTGAGGCAAACGAGACACACTGCGATTTGTTGATTGATTGTGCGATCTCTTCCCTTGCTTGATTCGACCAAGGACATTTTGCATTGTTGGGCCCGGTCTCAGCCGTTTGATTGATGTTTAGGGGTACATCCAATGCAAGTATGGTTACACAAGGCGCTCATGTGGATGGGTGCTGTCGTCAGTATTGCCATTTTCGCGCATACGGCACGGGCAGAACCGGACCTTGTCATCCAGGCTTCCGACTCGAAGGTCGACTTCATCGGTTGCGAAAAAGGACAGCCGCTCGCAGAAGGCCGCATCGTCATTCGAAATGAAGGAGACTCAGCGGCGAACCTGCGCGGCGCGGGCGAGTTCTTCCGCAGCTTTGTTGCTGTTTACGTTCCAGAGAACATCGATCTTATCGACAAGGACACCAAGCGCAGCAAAATCGAGCCCGGTGACGTTCAGTCTTGGCCGGAACAAAGTCAAGCGTGGCCGCAGCTATAATGGTTATGAAAACGGCGCTTCGGGTGGCGCTTTGCCGACGAACCCGGATGCACTGGAGTACGACGATGACCTGGCGCGCGACGTCCAGCAATTCCTCAAGGACAGGGCCTATTCGGTGGTTGTTGACGGTGACTGGGGGCGTGGCTCCAAGCGCGCGCTGGCGGCTTTCCAAAAGGGTGCAGGACTGCCCGGAAACGGGGATTGGAACAAAGAGACCGCCGCAAAGATTGCTTCGTTGAACCCAGGTTCGAACAGCGGTGGGGCGGAGAACATCAAGGACGATCAGGGACGCACGAAGATCACTGTTTTCGCCGTCGTTGACCCCTTTAATCTCATCAATGAAACAAACGAGCGGAACAACCTGCTGTCGTATTCCGGCTATCTTGAATGCGATTGACGATTTCGGGTGCAGGTTACCGGGTACGCAAGAAGGCGGCGGTCATGGACTGCCGCTTTTTTCGTCCTGATGCACCTGCGGTCATGACTGCACAACTCCGCCCTGCCGCCATGTGATGAGCCGCCGGGCTGCCTCGGCGATGTCCTCGTGAGAGCGGGCGTAAGAAAACCTCAAATACCGGGTCCCGCGCGCGGGATCAAAATCGATCCCCGGCGTCACCGCAACACCAGCCTGTTCAAGGATCTGACCTGCCAGCTGCGCGCTGTCGGTGCTGAGAGCGGAAACGTCGCAATAAAGGTAGAAGGCTCCGTCGGCGGGGACGATCTTGTCAAAGCCAGCCTTGGGCAATTCGCGTAACAGCAACTCTCGGTTTCTTGCGTAAGTGGCTTTGTTTGCCTGCAACTCGTCGCGCGCCTCGAAGGCCCCCAAGGCCGCCATCTGAGAGGCGGCGGGTGCGCATATGAACAAGTTCTGGGCAAGCCGCTCAAAGACGCGCACAAGCCGATCGGGAACAATCATCCAGCCGACGCGCCAACCAGTCATCGAGAAGTATTTCGAGAAGCTGTTGATGATTATGGCGTCGTCGGAGTACGTCAGCGCCGTTGCGGCTGGCGCTTCGTAGGTGAGGCCGTGATAAATTTCATCGGAGATGAACCACAGGCCCAATTTGTCGCAGACCTCGCACAGCTCCCGCAGCCGCGCAGGTTTCAGCATGGTCCCGGTTGGATTCGCGGGCGACGCGACGAGTAGGCCGCTCAAACCGGCTTGCGCGTGGCAGGAGCTTACCGATTGTGCCGTCGGCATCCAGCGATCGGCTTCAGACGTCTCTATGAGCTGCGGAACAAGGTTCAGGGTTTTCAATATGTGGCGATAGCAGGGATACCCCGGTGAGGGCAGGGCCACCGTGGACCCGCCGTCAAATAGGCCGATGAAGGTCAAAATGAACGCACCGGAGGATCCCGAGGTCACAATTACGCGATCTGGAGCGACCTCGACCCCATAGGTTTCCTTGTAGTAGCGGGCAATGCGTTCGCGAAGCGGGTCCATGCCTAGGGCAAGGGTGTAGCCAAGACTATCCGTGTCGAGAGCCGAGCGGAGGGCATTGCGAGCGGCCTCAGGGGCGGCGGTGCCTGGTTGCCCGACTTCCATGTGTATGACCCGCTGTCCGGCGTTTTCCTTGGCGGTAGCAGCGCGCATGACGTCCATGACAATAAAGCTGTCGATCGCGCTGCGGGCAGCGTGCGCTCTTGTGCGCTCGATCGCAGCATTCTCATTTGTGTCAGTGTCGGTCATACGGCCTCTTTCGTTGGGTCTGCTACCCTAACGGCAGTGCGCTGAGATCACGGACCGCCTTGTTGATGCCGCAATATGGCACGTTGATCGGGATGATATCGGGGAGATGATCTGAGCATATGCGTTCGCCCCGATCCAGATTGTCCATTGGGCGTTGCCTCATCAGAGCAGGCACCGCGAGTATTGCATAGCGGTCCGTACGTTGACGCTTGCTGGGCACAACACTAGGTTCGCGCAAACTTTTAGACTGCTGAGATTGTGGCGATAGGCAGTGCCAAGAAAACCAAGACTTGAACCTATTGCCGTGCAAATTGGGATGCGCTTGCATTCGCGGGTGAAGGCCACCGTGTGGTCCGTATCTCGGGGGTAAGGAAATCATGATTTTCGCAAGATTTCGGGCCGGCTTGTTGCTAAGCCTCTTTTTACTCGGGCTAACGAACAGCTTGGTCCCGGCGCACGCACGCGGGTTGTCATTGATCCGCGACAGTGAGATCGAAGCACTTCTCAACGACTACGCGCGGCCGATATTCAAGGCGGCTGGGCTTGGCTCTGGCCGTATCGCCATGAGAATCGTGCGCAGCGATAGCTTCAACGCATTCGTTGTCGACGGCCGCAACGTGTTTGTTCACACCGGCATGTTGATGCAGTCAAAGACACCCAATGAGGTGATCGGCATCATCGCCCACGAGGCCGGACATATCGCCGGCGGTCATATGGCTGCGCTAAGACATCGTATCGCGAAGGACCAAACGCGGGGTTTGCTGCTGCAAATCCTTGCGGTCGGCCTTATGGGGGCCGGGGCGGTTGCAGGATCGAGTGACGTAGCAGGAGCCGGCACAGGTGTGCTGTATGGCAGCAACGATATTATTATGCGTGGGATTTTGGCGGAACGCCGCTCGCAGGAGTCGGCTGCCGACCAGGCCGGGCTAGCCTATTTGAATGCGACGAGGCAATCCGGCCGCGGCATGCTAGAGACGTTCGAACGGTTCGCTCAGCAAGAGTATATTTCGGACACCTACAAGGACCCATTCGTGCGTAGCCACCCAGTGGCTACCAACCGGCTTAATCAGCTGCGCCAAAAGGCTCACCGCAGCAAATACTACAACACGGTCGATTCACCGGAACTGCAGCTACGCCATGACCTGATGCGGGCGAAGCTGTCGGGATATCTGGAATCTCCAGCCACGGTGTTTAACCGGTATCCGCGGACGGATACGTCGCTGCCTGCGCGCTACGCGCGCGGTATCGCCAAATTCTTCCAAGGGGGGCAGGGGGGATTACAAGCTGCCCTGGCGGAAATCGATTATCTCATCAAGAACAAGCCCAAATATCCCTACTTCTGGGAGGTCAAGGGCGACCTCTTGATGCGTTCGGGCAAGTCCAAACAGGCGGTGCCTCACTTGCGTAAGGCACTCTCACTATCTGGCGGACGTACTCCGCTTATCCGCGTGCAGCTTGCCAGGGCGCTGCAAAATATCGGTCAGAACGCATCGCTTTCCGAATCCGTGAGGCTCTTGAAGGCATCCCTTAATGCTGACAAAAACCCTCATGCCTACAGGCTGTTGGCCAACGCATACTACAAGAAGGGTGACCGTCCGAAGGCTGACGCCATGACGGCACAAGCTCATTTCTTTGAAGGAAATCTGCCGCAGGCGAAGATCTTCGCGCAACGCGCTCACAGAGCTTTGAAGGCGGGCTCACCGGAATGGATTAAGAATGAAGATATTTTGAGGTACCGGCCGAAGGGTTGATCCATTCAGGTTGCGTTACGAATTATCGTTCTAATTTAGAATAAGACCGTGGTCCGGCGCCGGTTTCGCCGCGAGGACATTGGATTGAAGTGGAAAAAGGACCTGTTATGAACCCGACGAAACTGACACCTGGTTCATTCGCGACCCGGGGGTTGCTAGTGGCCGCTGTGGCCTTCCTAGGCGGAGCCGCAGCTTTCGGCGGGTTGTTTGACAGAGCCACCGCACAGGCGCCGGTTGAAAAGGCGGCTTCGGCAAAAGCGATCGAGGCGTTTTCGAAACAGCAAAAAGCCGGCATCGAAGCGATCGTCCGCGAGTATCTTCTGGCGAACCCCGAGATTCTGTTTGAGGTCCAGAATTTGCTTGAGAAGCGGGCCGAAGAGATGCAGGCGGAACGGATGAAGACCGCCATCAAGTCGAATGCGGAGGAACTTTATCGGCGGACGGATGCACCGATGGCCGGTGATCCCGATGGCGATGTCACAGTCGTTGAGTTCTTCGACTACAACTGCGGTTTCTGTAAGCGTGGCCTGTCTCAGTTGAGCAAGCTCATCGACAACGATAAGAAGGTGCGGGTTGTCTTAAAAGAGCTGCCAATTCTCTCACAGGGTTCCGAAGAGGCTTCGCGGATCGCGCTTGCGGCCAAGAAACAGGGCAAGTACTGGGAGGTCCACAGTGCGCTTCTCAACCACCGCGGTGCGCTTGACGGGAACAGCGCGATGCGCGTCGCCGGCAAGCTTGGGCTGGATGTTGAAAAGCTGAATAGAGACAAGGATTCTAAGGAAGTAACGGCCGAAATCGAGAAGGTTCGAGAAATTGCCCAGAAAATGGGCATTAACGGCACGCCGCACTTCCTCGTCGGCGATCGGACCATTCCGGGTGCACCGGAGAACCTCTACGAGCAGCTGGCCGGTCACGTCAAAGACCTGCGCGAGAACGGTTGTGAAGTCTGCTGACGTTGTACCTCTGGCCTCTTAGCGGCTGGTTTTACAGGTCAATTTGAAGAACGGGCAGGGGCTCAAAACGAGCCGCTGCCCTTTTCATAAACGGTGTGCATTGCGGTAATCTTTGGATCTTTGTCGTGCACTGCGGCGGCGCCGTGCTTTGACTCCATCAAGAAAGCTGATAGAGGCTTCAACGGCGAACTTTTTGCAATTCGCGCCGCAACTTAGGCCGTCGACCAACATTTGGTCGTGCACTTGCGATAGTGCCCTGCAAGACAACTCGTGGAAATGCGCAAGACCATCTTTGTCCTGAACGGACCCAACCTAAATCTCCTTGGCAAGCGGGAACCCGAAATCTACGGCACCGAAACGCTTGATGACGTTCGCGGGCGAACCGAGGCACGCGCACGGGAGTTTGGCTTGGAAATCGACTTTCGCCAATCCAACCATGAGGGGCAACTTGTCGACTGGATCCAAGAGGCGAGGGAGACTGCCGGGGCGATTATTGTCAACGCAGCCGGCCTGACCCATACATCGGTGGCGTTGCTCGATGCACTACAAGCAGCGGAATTGCCTGTTGTCGAAGTTCACCTTTCTAATATCTTCCGGCGCGACCCATTTCGCCAACACTCCTATATCTCCCTTGGAGCGAATGGTGTGATCTGTGGCCTGGGTGCCAAGGGTTATGAACTTGCGGTGGAAGCAGTTGCAGAGATTATTAAGAAGCAAGGATCGTGACGAAACACAAAGGGCGGCCCGATAAGCGGCCGAACACCAGGGGGCAGAAGGCCATGACCGCCAAGGACGGCAAACAGAGCGCCATCACCGAAAGCCAGGTGATTAGGGAATTGGCCGAGTTGCTCAATGAGACCGGTCTCAGTGAGATTGAGATCGAGAAGAGCGGGCTGCGCGTGCGCGTTGCCCGGCAAATCAATGTGACGGCGGGCCCACCCATGGCTGTTGAGGCTCCGGCGGTGGGCTCTGGCGGTCAGGCCGCTGCAAACGATACGGCCGGAGGCGATGCGGCACGGCATCCTGGGGCGGTGAAGTCGCCGATGGTCGGTACTGCTTATCGTGCTCCGGAACCCGGTGCACCACCGTTCGTTGAGGTTGGCAGCCGCGTCAACCAAGGCGACACGCTCCTTATCATCGAAGCGATGAAGACGATGAACAACATTCCCGCGCCCAAGGCTGGGACCGTAGCGGCGATCCTGTTTGAGAATGGCCAGCCCGTCGAGTTCGGCGAGCCGCTCATCATCATCGAATGACGGCGGGCGCCATGTTCGACAAGGTCCTCATTGCCAACCGCGGAGAGATCGCGCTGCGAATTCAGCGCGCCTGCAAAGAACTCGGGATTGCGACGGTGGCCGTGCACTCCACCGCCGACGCCGAGGCCATGCACGTTCGGCTGGCTGATGAAAGCGTTTGTATCGGGCCGCCGCCGGCGTCTGATAGTTATCTCAATATTCCCAGGCTGTTGGCGGCCTGTGAGATCACGGGCGCGGATGCCGTCCACCCTGGGTATGGTTTCCTATCCGAGAACGCTCGCTTTGCAGAGATTCTCGAGGATCACAACATCACGTTCATCGGGCCGAGCTCGGAACATATCCGCATTATGGGTGACAAGATCGCCGCCAAAGAGACGGTGCAGCAACTGGGCATCCCTGTTGTTCCTGGTTCCGAAGGCGGTATCAGCGGCGAGCTGGAAGCTCGAAAGGTGGCCGAGAGCATCGGCTATCCGGTGCTGGTCAAGGCCGCATCAGGCGGTGGTGGACGCGGCATGAAAGTGGTGCACCGCTCCGAAGATCTCCTGTCGTCCATGGCCTCGGCTCGCGCGGAGGCAAAGGCGGCGTTTGGCGACGACACGGTCTATATGGAGAAGTTTCTGACCAAACCCCGCCATATCGAAATCCAGATTTTCGGTGATGGCCAGGGCAACGCGGTTCACCTCGGTGAGCGCGATTGTTCATTGCAGCGCCGCCACCAGAAGGTTTTCGAGGAGGCCCCGTCTCCGGCCCTAAATGCTGATTCTCGCAAGAGGATTGGAGATACCGTGGCCAAGGCCATTGGTGAGCTTGGCTATCGCGGCGCGGGTACCGTCGAGTTTTTGTACGAAGACGGAGAGTTTTACTTTATTGAGATGAATACCCGGCTCCAGGTCGAGCATCCGGTCACAGAGATGATCACCGGGATTGACCTGGTGCTTGAACAAATTCGGGTCGCCTCAGGATCGCAGCTCACCATCAGCCAGGAGGATGTGACGTTCTCCGGGCATGCGATCGAATGCCGGATCAATGCCGAGAACCCACGCACGTTCCGGCCATCGCCGGGGCGCATTACTTATTGGCATCCCCCTGGTGGGCTCGGAGTTCGTGTTGATTCAGGCGTTTACCAGGGCTACAGCATTCCGCCCTACTACGATAGCCTGATTGGTAAGCTGGTGGTCCACGGCAAGACGCGCAACGAGTGCCTGATGCGTTTGAAACGGGCCTTGTCGGAGTTCGTTATCGACGGAATCGAGACCACGATCCCGCTGTTCAACGAGCTTATTCGGCAGCCGGACATTGCAAATGGCATGTACGACATTCATTGGCTCGAAAAATTCCTCAGCAAGCCATAATTTTCAGCACTGAATCTGCTGAGGTAGGCCGCTCCACTGCTTATAAGGTTGGCAGGCCCATTCTTTTTCTGGAGTGACACCGTTCGTGGCTTCGCGCGACGACATCATGATCGAGATTACGCCGCAGGTCCTTCTCAAGGCCTATAGCTGCGGAATTTTCCCCATGGCTGAGAGCGCGTACGATCCGGCGCTCTACTGGATCGAACCGCAGCATCGCGGAATTCTGCCACTCGATCACGTGCATGTATCGCGGCGATTGCGGCGCACTATTCGCAACGCCGACGTCGAAGTGCGCGTGGATACCGAATTCGATGGCGTGATTGAAGGGTGTGCGGCGTCGAGACCTGGACGGCGTTCAACTTGGATCAATAGCCGTATTCGCCAGCTCTATCGCGAGTTATTCGACCTTGGACACTGCCACACGGTGGAAGTCTGGGATGGCACACGGCTGATTGGTGGCCTTTATGGCGTGGCCCTGGGCGGCGCGTTCTTTGGCGAAAGCATGTTTTCGGTGGAACGCGATGTTTCGAAGATCGCACTGGTTCATTTGTGCGGCCGCCTCATCGCTGGAGGCTTTGTCCTGCTGGATACGCAGTTTGTTACCGAGCATCTGCGGCAGTTCGGGACCGTCGAAGTCGATCGTGAGGAATTCCAGTCGCGTTTGGAAGAGGCACTCAAGGTTTCGACGGATTTTCATCGCTTGCCCTATGGCGCTTCATCTGACGAGATTCTAGCGCAGATCGGGAAGCGCGTGCGCTGAAATGCACGGTCTGCCAGGTGCCATGCGCACGTTTGCAATCCTTTTTTGAAACTGTAACCAACGGAACAGCGACGGCCTGGCGTGACGCCTAGGTTGTCCTTGTCGCCGCGCTAGACCCCCGATGCCAACAACAGAGAGAGGCATCAAGCCACGGCGGCAAGTACGAGGCTGGTCTGGGTTTGCCCCCCGTCCTTCCCCCAAGGCGGTCGTTCCTCCCTGTCGACCGCACCCGGACGCCTCGGAGCCCCTCAACGTCAAATGACGCTGAGGGGCTTTTTTTGTGAGGCGTTCGCGACCGCGCTGGTGACTGCCGGCCGGTCAGGCTTCGCCAAGTAGTTTGCGTTGCCACCAGCCCCGCCGGGTCGGCTGCTCTGATGGCGCGCTTTGTTCAGCGGCATCATCTGCCTCGGCGGGCGGTGCCGTGTCGGAACTCGCCGTCTGCCCATTGGGGCTAACCGTAATTCGCTCGATGCGTGGTTCGCTTGAGACGGGGTCGCCACGTCCAGAGCGCGAGCGTCGGCCGTCGGCTTCAGCGGTGTATTGCGTGGCCTCTTCCTCGGGCTCCATCGGACTTGATTGTGTCGCGTTCTCGTCGACAGCCTGACCATTGTTTTCGAAAGCCGGCGCCGCCTGGGAGGTGGCCTCGGTGTCAAATTGGCCGGGTTCCACCGTCTCCGATTGGCCGATCTCCGATCTTATCTCGATCGGCGTGACCAATTCCCCTGCGGCCGCCAGCGGCGGTGTTTCGGGAGCCGAAGGCGTTGCGTTGTCGCTTTCGTCCTGATCGCCGTCTGACAGATTTGGGGTCGCGAAGCCTTCATCGAATTCCGCGGCAGCTTCGACATCATCTGCAAGCAAGGTATCGGTATCGGTATCGCGATTGCGGCCGCGGTTGCGGCGGCCCCCGCGGCGCCCACGACGACGACGGCGGCCCGACCTCTCTTCCGCAGACTCCTGATCTTCGCCATTTGCTTCCAGGTCTTGTGCCATGTCGTCATCGGCGACGGCCTGAAAGTCGACCTCCAGCTCGACGTCGATGCTTTCGATGCTCTCGGCGGCGGGGCGTTCGTCTGACCGGCGGCCACCACGGCGCCGTCGCCGGCGGCGTGAACGGCCCTCGTCACCTTCTGCACGGGCTTCGGAAGCTTCGGTCTTACCGCCTTCAAAGCCCCAATCGACGCTGATCGCATCCGAGCTGCCGTCTTTGGCAGCGGTGACGGCCGGCGCCTCTCCCTTGTCGATACTGAAGTTCGCTCCAGCCATTTTGGCGGAGGCTTGGATCGCGATCGGCATGGCGAGACGTTTCTCCATGTCGATCACGAATTCACGCTTGTTGTTCAGTATGTAGAGCGCCACCTCGGCTGTGGTGTTGGCAATCAATGAGGTCCGGCAGCCGGCCATGACGGTATCTTCCAATCCGCGCAGTACAGCCAATGCCACTGATTCAACCGACCGAATGATGCCGGTACCCTGGCAGTGCGGACACGGCGATGTCGAACCTTCGAGCACACCGGTGCGCAGGCGCTGGCGCGACATTTCCAGAAGGCCGAACGGACTGATCCGCCCGACCTGAATGCGGGCGCGATCCGAACGAAGCGCGTCGCGCATACGCCGTTCGACATGACGGTTGTTACGCCGTTCCTCCATGTCGATGAAGTCAATGACGATAAGACCCGCGAGATCGCGCAACTTGAGCTGACGCGCGATTTCCTCAGCCGCTTCAGTGTTCGTGTTGAGCGCGGTTTCCTCGATGGAGAACTCGCGTGTGGAACGGCCCGAGTTGACGTCAACGGCGACCAGTGCCTCGGTCTGGTTGATCACCAGGTATCCGCCGGATGGCAGATGCACGTAAGGACTGAACATGGCATTGAGCTGCCGCTCGATACCATGGCCCGTGAAGAGCGGTTCGGGCTCTTCGTAGTGCACGACGTTCTTGGCATGGCTCGGCATGAGCATGCGCATGAAGCTCTTTGCGCTCCGGTAGGCCTCATGGCCGGCCACCAGGACCTGATCAACGTCTTTGTTATAGAGATCACGGATCGAGCGCTTGATCAGGTCGCCTTCCTCGTAGACCAACGCTGGTGCCGTTGATTGCAGCGTGAGCTCGCGGACACTCTCCCACAAGCGCAGGAGATATTCGAAGTCTCGTTTGATTTCCTGCTTGGTGCGCGCAGCGCCGGCAGTGCGGATGATCAGGCCCATACCGTCGGGAACATCAAGCTCGGCTGCGATGGCTTTGAGGCGCTTGCGATCTTGTGGATTGGTGATCTTGCGCGAAATGCCCCCGCCGCGCGCCGTGTTCGGCATAAGGACCGTGTACCGGCCTGCCAACGAAAGATACGTCGTCAATGCGGCGCCCTTGCTGCCGCGTTCCTCTTTCACAACCTGGATCAGTAGAACCTGGCGGCGTTTGACGACTTCCTGGATTTTGTAGCTGCGGCGTGAGCGGCGCGGACGAGAAGGCAGCTCCTCAAGGGCATCCTCGTTGCCGACCTGGTCGACGGAATCGATATCATCGTCGCCCGACACGTCGGTGTCCCGAGACCGCTGGCGGCGCGAGCGGCCACCGCGGCGACGACGGCCGGGGCTGCCACGAGCAGACGTGCGACGGCCGCGGCGCCCGGTGGGTGCCTCGGTCTCTTCGGAATCGTCATCTGCCTCAGTCGCGGCCTCTTCGCCGTCGGCTGTTGCGGATACGGCATCGTCGAAGCTGGCGTCGTCCTGCTCGGTTTCCACGGCCTCCGAGTCGGGCTTTGGCGTGTTGATTGACTCCGGCGTCTGCTCAGGGTCTTCGGCCGCGAACGTTTGCGGTGCGTCGTCGTCTTGCGACAGTGCAGGCTGTGAGGCGGATTCTTCGGACTCTGGGCTGGGTTCGTTGAGACTATCGGTATGGTCTGCGAACTCGTTCGAGGTTTGTCCGCGCGGGTCCTCGCTCAGTGCCTCGTCGCGCTGCATGGCCTGCGACAGCACTGTTGAACGCCCGTCGTCGTCATCGCCGTTGTTATCGTCATCGGCATCGTCTTCGCCATCCGGTGCTGGGTCGGAATTCGTCTCGCCGGGCCCGTCTTCGGTTGCGTCTTCAGCAGCGGCATCGCGCTGTTCGTCTTCTTCGATGAGGTCTGTGTTGTCCTCGGGGTTGGTGCTGTCATCAGCGGCGCTGAGCACGTCATCTTCTTCGTCGTCTTCGATGATCGTGCTGAGATCGACGGGCTCATCCATGAGACCATCGTCATCGGACTCGTCATCCGGCGCGTCATCTGACTCGTCGCCATTGTCGGAGTTTTCAATGGCTTCCAGTTCGATCTCATCGTCTTCGACGGCTTCGGCGGCTTCCTCTTCAAGAAGCGCAAGGCGATCGGCGACCGGGATCTGGTAATAGTCCGGGTGGATTTCGTTGAAGGCCAGGAAGCCATGGCGGTTCCCGCCATAGTCGACAAAGGCCGCCTGCAGGGCAGGCTCGACCCGGGTCACCTTGGCAAGATAAATATTTCCGCGCAGCTGCTTACGGGCAGCTGATTCGTAGTCGAACTCCTCTACCCGGCCTCCGCGAAGTACCACGACCCGGGTTTCCTCCGGGTGCGCGGCATCGATAAGCATTTTATTGTCTGACATCGATGCTGTTCCTCAGCGCGCCGAGTGAATCTCAAGGCACGGTCTGCCGGAAAGCCTTCGGCAGCCATAGGTCTCGAGGTGGCGCGCTCTTTAGCGATTTTGGTGTGAATGATGGTTGTGGCGGTAGCGGCGCGCGTCAGCCTCTGTTGGCGCGATGTGTGGCGCCAGCATCCGATCTCATGGGATCGGCAATCAGAGTTTCGTGACGAGCGTGCATTCTGCATTGGTCATAGCTTTCAGGTGCGGCGGACCTGGCGCAGTACATGCGCCGACCAGCCGTGCGGCCTTCCGAGCGGAAGGCCTGGGCGGTTGTATCCAGCGTCTCTCGCGTACCTCCGGTTCATGCGCCAGCGGAGGAGAAGGAGATTCGCTTCTACCTCGGCGGCGACATCGACCGGCTTACCGCTTTACTCAGATTGAGGCATGATTGCCGTACACGGTAAGAAGACAGAGCGCGCTCAGGACTGCTTGCAACCGCGAGTTATGTTACTCACATCGGCAGAGCCGATGGTAATGAGCTTCGCGGCTGACCCTGTCGAAACAATGACGCGTTCGAGCGGGGTGCTTTTGCAGGGAAGACGCGGGCCTAAAACCCGGTTCTCCGAACGCAGAGACACATCCAGCCGATTGATTGTTTACGTGCTTGGCGGCGGACATGCAAGTGTCACGCTCGCCAGCTCAGGATCGGCCGGAGCGGGCCAGGTAATCATCGAGAGTCTGTCCTAACAGTTGGTTAACGGCCACTGGGGGTGGCACTCGGCCACCAAAAGATAGTATGGATTCTCTGGGGACGAGGCGGTGGCATTTTTGGGGGCACCATTGGCCGGCTCAATGAGAGATTTGGTTTCCGTGATCCGTTTTGTGATGATTTTCTGCCTCGCTTGGGTGGGGGCAAGCCCATTGAGCGCTACGGTAGTGGCCACCGATGCGGCGATTACAGGCGATAAGTCGGGTACGGAGTTCGCGATAACGTTGTCGCAGGGTGTGACACTAGAGGTGTTCACGCTCGCGAACCCTTACCGTGTCATCATCGATATGCCTGATGTCTCGTTCCAGCTGGCTAAGAACGCCGGGCGCCAGGGCAAGGGGCTGATCAAGGCCTACCGATATGGGCTGTTTGCCGCCCGCAAGGCCCGTATGGTGATTGACACAGTGTTGCCGGTTGGCATCACGAATGCGGAGCTACTTGCCGTCGATCGTGGTGCTGTAAGACTTGAGCTTTCGCTCAAACCGATTGACGCGGCGACGTTCGGCGCGGGTACGGGGGCGAGCAAGTCGTCCGCCCGGCGCACCAAGCGCGCGCCGCGGATCAAGGCGAAGAGGAGAGCGAGCCGCCCGGTCGTCGTGATTGATCCTGGGCACGGCGGCATTGATCCTGGAGCTCTGAGCAAGAGCAATGTCTATGAAAAGGACATTGTCTTGGCGGTTGCAAAGCTCCTGCGCAGTGAACTCGAGAAGCGTGCAGCCTATACGGTTCTCATGACGCGCACCGATGATGTGTTTGTGTCGCTCGACAAACGGCTTGAATTTTCAGAAGAAAACGACGCTGATCTGTTCATTTCCCTGCACGCTGATTCGATTGGGGATAGCCGCTTCGCGTCTCAGGTGCGGGGCGCAACGGTTTACACGCTGTCGGCCAAGGCCTCTGACGAGACCGCCAGGCGGATGGCCGAAAAGGAGAACAATGCCGATGCCATCGCGGGTCTGCCGCGGATGGATGACAAGGGTGACGGCGACGTCAGAGACATTCTGATCGACCTGGTAAAACGTGAAACCGCGAACTTTTCCGCCGATTTCTCAAATACTCTGGTGGGGCGGTTGCGGAAGCGGGTTCGTCTATCCAACAAGCCGCAACGCTCGGCGGCGTTCAAGGTCCTCAAACAGACCGGGACGCCTTCTGTCCTTGTGGAACTGGGTTACCTCAGCAACTCAGAGGACGAAAAGCGCCTGACGTCGTCGAAATGGCGAATTGATGTGACTCAATCCATCGCGAAAGCCGTGGATGCGTACTTCGATCGCCGGACGGCTTTGGCCCGGTGAATTTTCCGCTGCGTTGGCAGTCTGTTATTGCCTTTGTGGGAATGTGCTGAAGTGTGCTGAAACTGACTGTTGCGTCGCGGTACCGGAAAACTCAACATTGGTCACTGCGGCATTGGCGTTATCGGGTCGTGCTGTAAGGATTGTTTTCAATAGAAGCGATCCATTTCGACGATGTGATGCCACATTGCCAGCTAGAGTATGGCGTGACATTCGTACTTTTGTGCGTTGCGGCGAGTTAGTTGTGCAGCGCAAACAGTAAGATCCCTTGAACGGGCCGAGGGCTGATGAACGCGCCGATCCTTCCACCACCTGCGCCGAAAAAGAAGAAGAAGAAGCGGCGTAAGCGCAGTATTGTGCTGGGCCTGCTGGGGTTCGGCTTCGCGGCGTTCGTGGTTTTGTTCATTGTTGGGTCCGGTGCTGCGGGCTACATGCTGATGCAAGCCTCGGAGGACCTGCCGAATTACGAAAAACTGGCCGAGTATCAACCGCCGGTCATGACGCGGATCCACGCAAACGATGGCTCTTTGATCGCAGAGTACGCGCGCGAGCGGCGAATCTTCGTGCCCATCAATACGGTGCCCAAGCGCGTCATCGCCGCATTCCTCTCAGCTGAGGACAGCCGTTTTTATGAACACGGCGGCCTCGACTTTAAAGGCATTGCGCGGGCCGTCTTCAAACTGGTCATGGACAAGGTTCAAGGCCGCAGGGCTCGGGTGCAGGGTGCGTCGACAATCACCCAGCAGGTGGCCAAGAACTTCTTGCTGACAAGCGACCGGACGCTCGACCGCAAACTCAAGGAAGCAATTCTTGCGATCCGCATTGAGCGGACGTTCTCGAAAGACAAGATTCTTGAGCTGTATCTCAATGAAATCTACTTCGGAATCGGCTCCTATGGCGTTGCGGCGGCCGGCCTCAATTACTTCGAGAAGGAACTCAAGGACCTCTCGATCGAAGAGGCGGCTTACCTTGCCGCATTGCCGAAAGCTCCCAACAACTATCATCCGATCCGGGACACCGAGAAGGCCGTTGCTCGGCGCAACTGGATCATCGGTCAGATGTACGAAAACGGGTACATCACCAAGGAAGAAGCTGAAGAGGCACGAGCCAAGCCACTTTCAGTCAAGCTCCGCAGGTTCGGGGCACACATTTTCGCAGCCGACTTCTTCGCCGAGGAGGTTCGGCGGGCACTGCTTGCTCAATATGGTGAGGGCGATCTTTATGGTGGCGGCATGTCGGTGCGCACCACGCTCGATCCCAAGCTGCAGCGTTATGCGCGCAAAGCCCTCATCGACGGCCTGGTGAAATTCGACAGGAGAAAGGGCTGGCGAGGCGCGCATTCGACCATCGATATCGCCGGGGATTGGGGCGAGACCCTATTCAAGGTGGAGGCACCAAAAGATCTCCAGCCGTGGCGGCTGGGTGTCGTGCTCAACGTTGATGCTTCGAACGCCGTTGTGGGGTTGAAGCCACGCAAGCTTAAAGACGGAAAGCTGGAAGAAAAGCGTGAGGCGGTAAAGCTCGCACTGAAGCAAGTCGAATGGGCGAAGAAACCGAAAGGTGCGAAACCAAAAGCCGTCAACCAAGTTCTATCGCTTGGCGATGTGATCTTCGTTGCGCCGGATGACCCTCAAAATCCGACCGGGACGTGGTCCTTGATGCAGGTCCCGGAGATCGGCGGGGGGATCGTTGCGATGGACCCTCATACCGGCCGTGTGTTGGCGGTTGTTGGTGGTTTATCGTTTGATATCAGCCAATTCGACCGCGCTATTCAGGCCAAACGGCAGCCGGGTTCATCCTTCAAGCCCTTCGTTTACGCGACCGCTCTCGACAACGGCTACAAACCGACCAGCATCGTTCTGGATGCGCCTATCGAGATCGAACAGGGGCCCGGCCAGGACGTGTGGCGGCCGGAGAACTACAACAAGAGCAGATCCTACGGTCCGACAACGCTACGCATCGGCATTGAAAAGTCGCGCAACCAGATGACGGTTCGGCTGGCCCAGGACATGGGCATGCCCCTCATCACCGAATACGCCAAACGGTTCGGCATTTACGATGATCTGCTGCCAGTCCTTTCGATGTCGCTTGGTGCCGGTGAGACCACGCTTCTGCGCATGACGAACGCCTATTGCATCCTCGCGAATGGCGGCAAGCGCGTTTATCCGACCTTGATTGACCGCATTCAGGACCGCTGGGGACGCTCGATCTGGCGTCACGATCAGCGCCCTTGCGAGGGCTGCAAGGCCGACGCCTGGCAGGGTCAGCAAGAGCCCGAGATTCCTGATGACCGCAGGCAAATCGTCGATCCGCACACCTCTTACCAGATGACCTCCATCTTGCAGGGTGTGGTTCAGCGCGGCACGGCGCGTAGCCTCAAGAAACTGGGCATCCCGTTGGCCGGCAAGACCGGTACCACCAATGAGGAAAAAGATGCCTGGTTCGTCGGTTACTCGCCCGACATGGTTGTCGGGGTTTTCGTTGGCTATGACACGCCCAAGGCCATGGGCAAGGGAATGACGGGCGGGCAGGTCGCTGCGCCGATTTTCGGCGACTTCATCAAGATGGCGCTTGAAGGCAAGCCGATTACGCCCTTCCGGCAGCCTCCCGGCATTACGCTGGCGCGCATCAATCTGAAGACAGGCCTCAGAGCCCAGCCGGGCGATAAGACTGCTGTCATGGAAGCCTTCAAGCCCTATGAGGGGCCTGATGACGAGTATTCGATCATCGGCTTCAGCGACGGCGATGGAAGCGCGTTCGGCGCGCAAGAGACGCCCTACAACGATCAGGCACCCTATGGCGGCAGCCAGGCGCGGCGCCCGCCGCGGCGTAATGTCGGCACAGGCGGCGGTCTCTGGTAGTCTCCGGTCAGGTCTTTGCGAGCCTTCGTCGGCGGGAGCCATCGTGGCCAGCTTCCGGGCAATGACTAGAACGGTGTTCACCAACCCGCTTGAAGCGTTCGGTTTACACAGGCGTTGGGCGGTCTTATATCCCTGCGATACCCATCAAAACGAAGATAAGCGGGGCACTTGAATGCGCGCTGAGCCGCAAAAACACGTCGATTCAATCAAGGAGGCGATGGCTCTCCTAAGGAGGCATCTTTGACTGGGATACCGCCAAAGCCCGCCTCGAAGAGCTGAATGCCCAAGCCGAAGACCCGTCCTTCTGGAATGATCAGAAGCTGGCGCAAAAGGTCATGCGCGAGCGCCAGTCCCTTGAGCGGGCCATTACCAGCTACGAGAGCCTCGAGCAGGATCTTGAAGACTGCGTCACGCTGATCGAACTGGGTGAAGCCGAAGGCGATCAAGAGACGGTCGACGAGGGCGAAGCCCAGCTCGCCAAACTCCAGCAGGAAGCACAGCGTCGCTCTGTCCAGGCCCTGCTTTCAGGAGAAGCCGACGGCAACGACACTTTTGTCGAGATTCATGCCGGGGCTGGCGGAACGGAAAGCCAAGACTGGGCGCAGATGCTAACGCGAATGTATTCGCGCTGGGCTGAGCGCGCGGGCTATCGGGTGAGCCTGATTGAAGAAAGCCCAGGCGAAGAGGCCGGCATCAAGTCTGCGACCCTGGAAATCAAGGGGCAGGATGCATACGGCTGGCTCAAGACCGAGTCCGGCGTGCACCGGCTTGTGCGAATTTCACCCTATGACTCCAATGCGCGACGCCACACGAGCTTTGCCTCGGTATGGGTCTACCCCGTTATTGATGATGATATCGAGATCGACATTGCCGATGGCGACTGCCGTATCGATACGTATCGCGCCTCGGGTGCCGGTGGTCAGCACGTCAACACCACGGATTCCGCGGTGCGTATCACGCACATTCCAACCGGGATCGCGGTGGCCAGCCAACAGGAGCGTTCGCAGATCAAGAACCGCGCTATCGCCTGGGCGATGCTGAAGTCCCGGCTCTATGAGCTGGAGCTGAAAAAACGCGAGGAGAAAGCCAGCGCGGAAGCTGCCGCCAAGACGGAGATTGGCTGGGGGCACCAGATCCGGTCTTATGTCTTGCAGCCTTATCAGTTGGTGAAGGACCTGCGGACTGCGGTCCAGAGCACGGATCCGCAAGGTGTTCTGGACGGCGATCTCGACCAATTCATGGAAGCAGCCCTGGCGCAGCGCGTTTCGGGTGGGGCGGCCTTGGAGGTCGAAGACGTGGAGTAGGCCGGCGCGCCGCGGGTGGCACAAGTTTAGCAACCCGAGAACAGCTGCTTGAGCGAAGGGACCGTCGAGGCCTACACTTCCAACAGGCCTTGATAAGAAACTGCGATGCTAGGTGTCCCCATGGATGAAAACGCTCCCTTCGACTTCAGTTTGCTATCGCAAGGCAACATTCCGCTAAGGTCTGTCGCGGCGGATGAACGTATTTTCCTGGCTGGTGAGACCGGTACGGAGATGTTTATTGTCCGCTCGGGCAGGGTTTCCATCAAGGCGGGCGGCATGGTGTTGGAGAATGTTGGACCCGGCGGGCTTTTTGGCGAAATGTCATTGATAGATGGCAGCCCGCGCAGCGCGACCGCGATTGCGCTTGAACCGGGAGAAATCGCCGTGGTGGGCCGCAGCGGGTTTCTCAGCCTGGTGCAGCAAAGCCCGCAGTTTGCGCTGACGGTCATGCAACTCATGGCGAAGCGCATCAGGCGAACGACCGAAAGCCTTTAACCGCGGTTTTTGGCGAGGCAGTGTGAAATCTCGACCTGCTGGCGAGGGCCGTGCTAACAGGCACGCTTTGTTGTTGGTGGTGGCTCTTCGGCATGACGCCTCTTGTTCGGAACAATCTCAATTTGATCGAGACGCGCGGCTTTGCAGGCTATGAGCTTGTCGACAGCGGCGGCGGGCGGAAGCTTGAGCGCTTCGGAGCAATCACCGTGGACCGGCCGGAGCCGCAGGCGCTTTGGCAGCCGCGGCTGCCGCGATCGACCTGGGAAAGGGCTGACGCGGTGTTCTCTGCTTCCGGTGAAGATGAGGAAAAGGGCAAATGGCGGCTCGATCGCGCGGTGCCCGACAGCTGGCCCGTTGATGTTGATGGCGTGAGGATCCTGTGCCGGTTGCAGGGCCTGTGGCATTTGGGGTTGTTTCCAGAGCAGCAGCCACACTGGCATTGGATGCTGAAACAGATCGAGGCGGTCAAGGCGGCGGGCATCGAACGGCCGCGGGTCCTGAATCTGTTCGGCTACACAGGAGCAGCGTCGTTGCTGGCGGCGGCGGCAGGTGCCGAGGTCGTGCACGTGGACGCGTCGAAGAAGGCGATCCAGTGGGGGCGCGACAACCAGGCTGCCTCGAAGCTCGACGAGGCCCCCATCCGATGGATCCTGGATGATGCCCGAAAGTTCACCGCTCGGGAGGTGCGGCGCGAGCGGGACTATCACATCCTTCTTGTCGACCCGCCGAAGTTCGGACGTGGGCCCAAGAATGAAACGTGGGACCTGTTCACTGATCTGCCGGAGCTATTGAGTGACTGCGCCAGGCTTGCCAGCGCCAAGTCCGCGGCGATGGTGCTGACGGTCTACGCCATACGCGCTTCATCCGTTGCGTTTGCAGAGCTCACTTCGGA
Organism: Filomicrobium sp.; assembly: GCA_029287535.1. Lineage (GTDB taxonomy): Bacteria > Pseudomonadota > Alphaproteobacteria > Rhizobiales > Hyphomicrobiaceae > Filomicrobium. The sequence continues at coordinate 44,278 of JARFQY010000007.1, read as the reverse complement.
GACATTCACCAAATCCGGTGGCGTGATTGATTTCGGTGAGCTGGCGATCCGCTCGAAGGACGGTCGCGCCGTTGTGCCAACGTCCTTGTTCGTGCGGTGGGCGTCACATGCGTGATTTGCGAGGACCAAAGGCGGGCTCCGGGCCCAAGCCGATTTCCAGTCTGCAAAACGAGCGGATCAAAGCGATCCGGGCGCTCGACATGCGAAAGGTGCGCCGGGAAACGGGCCTGTTTGTCGCCGAAGGCGCCTCCGTGTTGATCAGCGCGCAAGAGGCCGGCTGGAAGCCCGAGACGCTGCTCTACGAACCGAGCGGGGGCCAAAGCCCGGCTGTTCGCGGTCTCATTGAATTAGCGTTGAAGGCCGATAGCGAGGTGCTCGAGGTCACCCCGGCGGTGTTGGGGAAGGTTGCCTCAAAGGACAATCCGCAAGCGATTCTCGGTGTTTTCAAACAGCGGTGGTCCGTTGCCCCACAGGCAGAACGGATCGCGGAAGACGGGCTGTGGCTGGTCTTGGAAGACGTGCGTGATCCAGGGAATCTTGGGACGATCATTCGCACGGTCGATGCGGTGGGAGCCAGCGGTGTCATCCTGGTTGGCAACTGTTGTGACCCTTACGGGCGCGAGTGTATCCGGGCCACCATGGGTTCGGTCTTCGCCGTGCCGCTTGTGCGGATGACGCGGGAGGCGTTTTTGATGTGGCGCGCCGATTGGGCCGGTGATGTCGTCGGCCTGCATCTCTCCGCGACGCAAGATTTTCGGGATGCCAAGTACCGGGGGCCGGTGCTGGTTGTGATGGGAAGCGAAGGGCCGGGCCTGTCGGATGATCTCGCCGCGGCTTGTTCGCGAACGGTCAAAATCCCGATGGCCGGCGATCTTGATTCCCTTAATCTCGCCGTCGCGACGGCACTGACGCTGTACGAAATCCGTCGGCCTCACCTGAGCCTTTGAAAGTTCCGCTTCGATGCGCATTGAGTATCACCGTACGTTAATCGCAGACCAGGCGCGCAACGACGTCCTGTACAAGGCTTTGAAGGCTGTCATAGAGCCTGGAAAGACCCGCGTTGCCGACATCGGTGCGGGCACCGGCCTGCTTGGAGCCATGGCCTCCCGACTCGGAGCTCGCGAGGTTTTCTTGTACGAGACTGCGGAAGTCGCAGGTGTCGCGGAAGCCGTCATTGCAGCCAGCGGACTGCGGAACTGCGTGCTGATGCCGTGCCACTCGACAGAGATGCAGGACCCGCCGCAAGTCGATGTCATCATTTCGGAGACGCTCGGCAATTACGCGTTTGAAGAGGACATCATCACAACCTTGAATGATGCGCGCCGGCGCTTTTTGGTCCCTGGCGGCATCGTCCTGCCACGCGAGGTTATTCAATGCGTGTGCCCGGTCATCGCACCACGGCTCGATGCCGAGCTGAGGCTTTGGGAAGAGGCCGGTGAAGCGTACGATCTGGACCTCAGCCTGCCGCAGATGATGAGCCTCAATAACGTGTATGTGCGGCGGCTTGAGGCGGGTGAGCTTCTTGCGTGCGGTGAACGCGAATGGGATCGCGTCGACCTCAGCCAGGAGGCTGAAACGCATCGCTCCGGGCAGGTTAACTGGGGCTTTGAGTCTCCGGCGACGATTTATGGGTTTGCCGTCTGGTGGCGGGCCGATCTTGGTGTTGGTCTTAGTCTATCAACGGGACCGGAGTCTGTGGCGACGCATTGGGAGCAACTGTATTTCCCACTCGAAGAGCCGATAGAGATCAAGCCCGGTCATCAGCTCGGCGCGCAATTCGTCTCGTCAAGCTCGCCTGAAGACGGGACGCATTTGGCCTGGACCGCGGAACTCGTCACGGCCGACGGTGACGTCATTACGCGCCAGGAGATGGACCTCGACAAGGGCTACCTGCCCTGAAAGTGCCAGTTTGACCGCGCGGTTACCGGCTTGGCTTGGTTCCTTTAGCGGACTGCGACGCCTGCTTGGCGAAGGTATCGCCGGGAGCGCCATCCTGACCGCTGATGCTTGTTGGAACCCCAAACAACGACACCGCGACAAGCGACAAGATGAAGGCTGTTACAAGCAGAGTGATAGCGAAAGAGGCGACCGTTCCCATCGACCACGCGTCGGTGGTTCGCCTTGTCGATCTCAACCAGCGTTTGCGACGTGCCTCGCCCGATAGTGACGGGGCCCCGACCTGGTCGCCAGCGGTCACATCAGTCCCGGCTTCCGGCACCATGGGCTCATCACCAATCGCGGTGTCTAAGGCTCCGCCACGTGCACCGCGTGTGACACGAGCCGACTCCGGCACCTCCAAGGGGCCATTGCCGTTACCGTCAATGGGGTCGGGAGAACCCTGATGCTTGGGCTGACGCGCGAGCACGACCGCAAGCTCGAACTCCAGCCGACGGCGTGTTTCGTCCGCGTTTGAAGTGCTTGAGATATCAGCGCAACTGGAAGTCTCGACAGCGTCGGCACGGTGAGACTGTTTCTTTGTCAATGCTTCGGGAGTCATCGACGCCGCTCCCCGCCCACGATGCGGACGTGAGAGCGTCTTCGCGGAACTCGCCGCGAACACGTGGCCATCGGAGTAGACATACACCCTCCTAGGACCCGAAGCCCGCCGCGGCTCAGATTCCCCCATAACTCGCTCGCGCCCCACACGCGCACCGGCCGGTTCCATACCGACCCGTTTTTCACATTATATTGCAAGCACTGCGGGCGCAACTGCTCTGTGCACGCTGTTGCCTGTTCGGTCTGCTTGCAGCTCTAAACCGTTGGCTAGCAGTTTCGGGCGTGCAATTAAGCTGGGGTAAGCCCTGAATGGGACAATGATGCTGAACTGGAGTCTGCGCGCATGATGCTGTTGATCGTTGGGTTGGTGGCGTTCTTCACCATCCATCTCATTCCAACCAACCGCGAGCTGCGAAACGGGTTGGTCGAGCGCTTCGGCGAGGGCGGCTACAAAGCCTTTTTCTCGATCGCCTCGCTCATCGGCTTTATTCTCATCGTCTACGGATATGGGAAGATGCAGGACTATCTGGGTTCCAAGAACCCAGTGTTGTGGATTGCACCAACCTGGATGAGCCACCTCGTGCTCTTATTGATGATCCCGGCATTCATCGCGCTGGTGGCGGCTTTTATCCCCTCTAACATCGGTGCCACTCTCAAGCACCCGATGCTGATCGCCGTGAAGATTTGGGCCCTTGCGCATCTGCTGGTCAACGGCGACGTTGCTTCGTTGGTGCTGTTTAGCTCATTTCTCTCGTATGCCGTCTACGACCGGATTTCGCTGAAAAGACGCGGCGATCCTGGCCGCAGTTCGGAGGGCGCCACGTTTGTCAATGACGCCATCGTCGTCGGTCTCGGTCTGACGCTGTATATTCTGATGGCGTTTTATGGACACCCCTTCCTTATTGGTGTTCCGGTTGTTGGATAGCGGCTTGATGCTGTGATGGCTGAAACCGGTCGCCTCATCGGAATTGCTCGCCGTTCGAAGCGTCTTGAACCGATGCAGGTACTGACGCGGGGGCGGATCACGTGCGAGGCGGGTCTCGAAGGTGACCACAAGGGCGCCAAGTTCAAGCTGCGCCAGATAACCGTCCTGGCGCTCGAGCAATGGCAAGCCGCGCTGCGGGACCTGGCGGCGCAATCGCCTGAAGACGGTGAGGTTGTGCTGCCATGGACAGTGCGGCGCGCCAACCTGCTCGTGCAGGGCGTGGCGTTGCCGAAGGCTCGCGGCGGGGTGGTTCGGATTGGACCTGTGACGTTGGAAGTCACCTATCCGACGCAACCCTGCAAGCGAATGGACGATGTCTATCCGGGGCTTCTTAGGGCTTTGCATCCAGATTGGCGCGGAGGCATTACCTCACGCGTGCTGGAACCAGGCGAAATCCGCATTGGTGATGAGGTAGAGGTCTTGGTGCGACCACCAGAAAAGACGAGCCGTCTGCCAGGATGAAGACCATCCCGCGGCGTCCAGATCGTCAATTCATGGGCAACCGCAGAGCGCAGCCGATCAGCGCGTGGTGACAATGAGGTCGGTGTACTTGCCGGTCTCGTTGCTCTTGCGTTCATCGGTGACGATGATGGCTGAGCCCGGCTTAATGAGTTCCGCCAGAACGTCGGACACTTCGCTCGGAATGGTCACGCGCTTCAACGCGTTTTCGGGTGTCTGTGCCGGACCAGGCGGCAATACGACCTTCTTGCGACGCTTGCGACCGCGTTTGTTGCGGTAGAAGACGGTCTTCTTGTACTTGCGGGCAGCGGTGACCGCTTGCCACCTCAGTTCCGTCCCGTCCGCGTTGTATTCCAGCGCATGGAAGACATGGGTACCGATCGGCGCGTCCGGATCGTCGAACGTGACGTCGGCCTGCAGGACCGGATCGTAGCCTTGGCGGACGTAAAGCTTGCTGGTCTTCTTCGACAGCAGGATCGTCACCGGCCGTTCACGGCGCTTGTAGGCTTCCTTGGCGTCCTTCAACCGGGAGCGCGTTTGCGCAAGGGCCTTGCGGGCGGCCGCGAACCGGTCTTGGAGGATATCACGGCGCGTTTTCGCTTTTTCGATCGCGGCGCGGCGCTCTTCCATAAGATCATCAAGCGCATCGCGGTCCGAAAGTGCGAGTTCAATTTCTTTCAAATGACGCAGCGCCGTCGCCTCCAGTGCTTCCTCTTCCAGCGCGGCTTTGTTGCGGGCTTCAGCGTCCTGGCTGGCGGCAGCGCGGAGCATGAAGTCGCGGAATGAGCGCTTGGTTGCCGACTGGGCAGCTTCGGCGGCCCGCAGGCGCTGTGCGATGTTGCGTGCTTCCGGCTGCAGTTCGCGTTCGGCCTTGGTGGCACTCCGCAATTCGGCGTTGGCGGATTTCAGCTTTCCCGATGCCTTTTTGTGCCACGCCTTGATGCTCTCAATCCGATTTTCGAGGGATGAGATTTCGCGGAGCCGATAGGCTTCGACCGCAGCACGGGTGCGCTCTACCCCTTCCGGCACGCCGAAATTCTCGCTGGCATGGGCCGGCGTCACACCGAGCAGCAGGTTAGCGGCATCAGCGCCTGTCGATTTGCCTTCGAGGCCAGAATTCGCGATCGAGGCGAATTTCTTGGGGTTGCCAGGCGGCAGCGGCTTCAAGAGTTTTGTATGAGCGAACGACCGCGGGCTATCGTCATGATGGGTAACGATCACTCGGGTTCCCAATTCCGTCATTGAGAACAGTCGCTTGGAGAAGCTGTATGGCAGGCGGATGCAGCCGTGGGAGGCGGGGTAGCCCGGCAATGGGCCCGCGTGCAAAGCAATGCCCGACCAGGTTATGCGCTGCATGTTCGGCATGGCCGAACCGTAAAGATTTGAATAGTGGCGGCGACGCTTTTGCAGGATCGAAAACACGCCAGTTGGCGTGCGATTTCCGCGCCGGCCCGAGGAGATCGGAGCTGATGTGATCTTGCCGTTCTTATCGTAGACGGTAACGCGCTGGCGCTTAAGCGACACCATAAGTGTCAGCGGGCCTTGCGCCTCAACCGCGGGTCTGGGTTTCTTACGGCTGCGCTTGGCAGCGTCCGCAGGGGGCGCTAGCAAAGCTAAAGTTGCCGTCAGGCTAACGGCCAACCCAAAAACTGAAAGGGCTCTTAAGAAACGAGACTTCTGACCAGTGTGCATCTTCCGATCCGTATAAATCTAATTTCCCTGCCCCGGACGCACCTGGCCTCCGGCACGCCAGCGGTCAGCATGGCGAGCGATTTTGTTAACGTCTTTAGTTAGATCATTTGTTGGTTCATTTTTGGTTAGCAGAACTCGGCTTTGGCAGCCATCTTTTCTCGCCTTGTCTCGGCGAGTTAGGGAGCCAGTGTTGCCGGGCGTCAACGGCGATGAGACCGAGTTTATCAGGGATCTCACCATTGGATCGCGGAAATCTTGTGGCCAATGGCGTTTAAGCCGTTGTCTGTGTAGGCTCCGGCGGTCTCAGTGAATTCGGGTGTCGCAGGCGCCCTTCGACCACTTCTGACCAAAGCCGGAGTCTAAAATCGTCCATGTCCTCGCAGTCCGCACCGACCAAACGTCTGATGGCGCCAGATATTGCCGCCAAGAAGGGCGTCGAGCCCATTGTCTCGTTGACTTCCTATCATGCACATACTGCTGCGATTGCGGACAAGTACTGCGATTTTCTCCTGGTCGGAGACAGCCTGGGCATGGTCATGCATGGTTTTGAGACGACCGTGCCGGTTTCACTCGAATTGATGATTATGCATGGCAAGGCGGTTGTGCGGGGCGCCAAACGCGCGCTGGTCGTTGTCGACATGCCCTTCGGTTCCTACGAGGAAAGCCCCGAGGTCGCGTTTCGCAACGCCGCACGGGTGATGAAGGAAACCGATTGTGGCGCGGTCAAGCTTGAGGGCGGGCGGCGCATGGAGGCGACTATCCATTATCTGGTCGAGCGCGGCATTCCAGTGATGGCGCACATCGGGCTTACACCGCAATCAATCAATGTCATTGGTGGTTTCAAGGCACAGGGCCGGGAAGAGGCACAGTGGGCGGCAATCGAGGAGGATGCCAGAGTGGTGGCGCAAGCCGGCGCTTTTGCCGTTGTTCTGGAGGCCATGGCCGAGCCGCTGGCCGACCAGATCACCCGGTCAATCCCTATTCCGACGATTGGAATCGGCGCTTCGGCGGCCTGTGACGGACAAATCCTTGTGATGGAGGACATGTTGGGGCTGTCGCCCAGGGTGCCTAAGTTCGTGAAGGAGTTTGGCCGGATCGGAGAGTCAATTGACAAGGCGATTGGCTGGTATGCCAAGGAGGTGCGAAAACGGTCGTTTCCGGAGCCACACCATACCTACGCCATGAAGGGAGCGCCCAAGGAAGCTGGTGGCAGGTCCTTCGAAGCCACTGCCCGGGCCACGAAAAAGTCGAAAACCGCCGGCAACTGATTGGGCTTGTCTTCTAGGAAAACACAAAACAGTACCACTGCTTGGGCGCTCGCGCGGCCAGCGGCGTTGATTTCGGAGCAAAAGACGTTATCAATCGCGCGGCTGAGCCGGTGTTGCCGGTGTGCTGGCTGTTATTGAAGGTATTCTGCCCTGCAGAGTATAGCGTGACCGCCAGCCTAGAATTCTAGAGAAAAGGCAAAGACAAAGAAACGTCATGGTCGATAGCAACGACAGTTTTCTTAGAGAAGTTAAAGAAGAAATCGACCGGGAGCGGCTGGAAAACCTCTGGAAGCGCTATGGTACTGTGATTGTGGTGGCGGGAGCCCTTGTCATCGCAGCAGTAGGCGGATTTCAGATATGGAGCTGGTCTGCGCAGGATGCCGCGGAAAAGGCCGGTGCCGACTACCAAAAGGCGCTGCAATCGGTTTTTGACGACAAACTCGATGAAGCCGATGGCGTTTTTGCCGAGCTGAGTAAGGATGCTCCAACGGGATATGCAACACTTGCGGAGCTGCAAATGGCGGCCACGCTCGTTGAGCAGGGCAAGAAGGCTGAAGCCCTCAAGAAGTTCGACGGGCTGTCAAAACGCAGCGGCGTCGACAGTCTACTGAGCGGTTTTGCGGCTCTTCAGGCAGCTTCGCTAAGACTTGGGGAAGCCGACTTTACCGAGATGCAGAATCGGCTCAACGATCTAGTGAAAGCGGAGAGTCCGTGGCGCTTCAATGCGCAAGAGCTCCTGGGTTTGGCCGCACTGAGGGATGGTCAGCTCAATGAGGCCCGTGGACTGTTCGCAAAGATACTGAGTGACAATGGTGCGCCGCCGGCGATGCGCCAGCGCGCTGAGCTAAGAATGGCGCAGGTCGCGGCGCGTGAAGGTGAGGCTGCAGCCGACAAAGCAAAGGACGAGGCCGCAGCAAAGGATGATGCCGTAAAGTCGGTCGTTTCTGAGGATAAGACTCCTCAGCCGGCGAAAGTTGAAGAGGCCGAGAGCGAGCCGAAGACATCGGAGCCGGCGAAGCCTGAGGAAGCTCAGTCCGAGGCGGCAAAGCCGGCAGCAGCGCAGCCAGAGGCGGCTACCTCCAAGGAGCCTGCCAAAGCGACGGAGTAGTTTTGCGGATCGGCTGAATACTTGCCGGGGGAGACGGCACAAGAGGGGATAACATATGTCGACGAGGGACACCTTGAGATCAAACCGCATGGCAGTTCTTGCCGTGTGCGTTGCCGGTTTGTCACTCGTCGTATCGGGGTGTTCCGACAGCCTTCCGAGCTTGCCGAAGGTGAGCCAGCTCAACCCATTTGCTGAAAAGCAGACGCCATTGCCGGGTCGTCGTGTCCCGGTGCTCCAGCTCAATGACAAGAAGCCGCAAGAACTGGCGGCCGCCACGGCGCCAATTGTGTTGCCGCCGCCAGAAGTGAATGATGACTGGTCGCAGCCTGGTGGTGTTGCCAACAATGCTCCCGGCCATCTGCTCGTCAATGCAACGTTGAACAAGTCCTGGAGTGCCGATGCCGGCACCGGATCAAGCAAGGCTGGCCGCATCACCGCCACGCCTCTGGTCTTCGGGGGACGCGTGTTCACTCTTGATGCAGCCGGTCAGGTTAGCGCTTTTTCCGCTTCAGGCGGTTCGGCCATCTGGCGGGCGTCGCTTGTTCCAGAAAGCGAGCAGAATGCCGGCAGCGGGTTCATGTCGCAGATGACATTCTCTTCGAGTGCCGTCGGAGGTTTTGGCGGCGGTCTTGCCGCCGAGAACGGCCAGCTTTATGCGGTCAGCGGATTTGGCCGCGTTGCGGCTTTCGATCCGGCGACGGGCAAGTTGTTGTGGGAAAAGAACCTCGGCACGCCGGTGAGAGCGGCGCCTACGGCGTCTGGCGGGCGTCTGTTCATTATCAGCATGGAAGGACGCTTCTACTGCCTCAATGGGCTTGATGGCAGTGAGATTTGGGTGGTTCGAGGATTGCCGCAAAAGGCCAGTCTGGTGATGAATGTCAGCCCGGCTGTCGATGGCGATATCGTCGCGGTTCCCTATCCTTCCGGAGACCTCTTGGCTTTGAACGTGGCGGACGGATCGGCGCGGTGGTCGGAAAATCTCACCCGGACGCGTGCCATGTCGCAGCTCGCATCACTGCGCGATGCCGCGACCCCTGTCATTAAAGACGGCGTTGTGTTTGCCGTTGGCCACTCCGGACGGATGGTGGCGACCAAAGCACAAACCGGCGAACGCTTGTGGACGCTGAACGTTCCTGGAACTCAGCGGCCGTGGGTCGCCGGAGAGACCGTGTTCGTTGTCGACACTGGCGGGCAGCTGATGGCGGTCGACCGCATGACGGGCAATACGGTTTGGAGCATGAATCTGTCGGGCGGCAAGACATGGTCAGGTCCGACCTTGGCTGGTGGGCAGCTCTGGCTGGTCTCAGGCAAGGGTGCGCTGGTTGGGGTGGACCCCGTCACCGGACGGGTGGTGTCGCAAAAGGATGTGGGCGGCGGTGCCTTCATCGCTCCGGTGGTCGCGCAAGGGCGCATGTACGTCATGCGCGATGACGCAACGCTGATTTCGCTGAACTGACCGATTGCCGTCGCGAAAATCACGTCGAGCTACCAGACATTCTTAGGCGGGAAGCAGAAACCAAGCTTTCTTGGTTGTAATTGTGCGGACCACTCGAGCCGTGCGATAGACACGCATGGCTACTTTCAACGATGAAATCTCAGAAGGAAACCAACCCCCGACGATCGCCATCATCGGGCGTCCGAATGTTGGCAAGTCAACCTTGTTCAATCGCTTGACCGGCCGCTCGACGGCGCTTGTGTCCGATTTGCCAGGTTTGACGCGTGACAGGCGCCAGGGGGATGCGGAACTAGGCTCCCATCAAGTCGTTTTGATCGACACTGCGGGACTGGAGGAGGCCGCGGCCGGTTCGATCCAGGCGCGGATGCGCGAGCAAAGCGAACAGGCTATCGCGGAAGCCGATCTCATCTTGTTCGTGATCGATGCACGCGATGGCGTGACGCCGGCGGATGCCGTTTTTGCAAGGGTGGTTCGCAGCGCCGGCAGGCCGAGCATTCTGGTCGCCAACAAGTGTGAAGGGCGGGCTGGGCAGGACGGATTCTACGAGGCCTTCGAACTTGGTCTGGGAGCGCCCATTCCCATTTCCGCAGAGCACGGTGAAGGCATTGGCGAACTCGTTTCGGACATGATGTCGGCGCTCGGGCTGAGCGACGAAAATTCGACCTCGGAGCGGGGTCGCCGCCGCGGAGGTGATCAGCAAGCGAAACGCGACGAACGCGAGGCCCGGCGCCAGCGGGTGCTCGATCGGCCGGTGCGTGTCACCGTTGTCGGTCGGCCGAATGCGGGCAAGTCGACGTTAGTGAACGCGCTGATCGGCGACGAAAGAATGATCACCGGGCCTGAGCCGGGGCTGACCCGGGATTCCGTTTCAACCGACGTAACGATCGACGGGCGGCAACTGCGGCTGTTCGATACCGCCGGCTTGCGCCGCAAGGCCAAGGTCCAAGACAAGGCGGAGAAGCTCTCGGCCAGTGATACGATCCGCGCGATCCGGTTTTCCGAGGTCGTCGTCTTGCTCATTGATGCTGAGCGCGGCATCGAACATCAGGACCTAACCATTGCGGATATGGTGGCGAAAGAGGGCCGCGCTTTGGTCATCGCTGTCAACAAATGGGATGTCGTCACCGAAAAGCAGTCACAACTCAAAGTGCTGCGGCAGGCACTGAAGGAGCGGCTGGCACAGGTGCCAGGCATCAAGTTGGTGACGATCTCCGCGCTCGCCGAGAAGGGTCTGGAGGGATTGACGCGGGCCGTCTTTGAAACCTATGAAATCTGGAACCGGCGCGTGCCGACGCCTGAGCTCAACCGGTGGCTCCAGGAAGCACTCATCCGACACGCGCCGCCGGCGGTTGCCGGGCGCCGTATCAAAATTCGGTACATCACGCAGCCATCGGCGCGACCGCCAACGTTTGTGGCCTTTTGTTCGCGTCCCGAGCAGGTGCCGCAAAGCTACTTGCGGTACCTGACTAACAGCCTTCGAGACGTATTCGACTTGCCGGGTGTGCCGATTCGTCTCAACCTACGAAAGGGTGAAAACCCGTATGCGACATCGAAACGTCGCGGTAAATGAGCAAGGGTCCGCATAAAACGGCCCAGAACGTCAGAATTTGTATTAATTAGTCATATTAAGTGCACGTGTTGACACAGCTTCCTTGGAGAGGGCTTGCAAGCATGAAGGTTGTAAAAAGGATCAAAAAGGGACGCGCCGCAGTGGCCATTGGCCTGATCGTTGGCGCCTCTACACTTGTTGGTTACACCTCAGAAGTAAGTGCCCGGCGCTCCGTGCCGGATTCCGTCAAGGTCGCATGCAGCAGTGACTACAATCGTTTCTGCCCGCGCTACAAGGTTGGTACAAGCAAGCTCAACCGGTGCATGCGCTCAAATGGCAAACGCTTGTCCCGGGTCTGTGTTCGCGCGCTGATCGATCATGGGATGGTGCCGCGCAGCCTTCTCAAAAAAGCGCGCCAGCGTCGTTGAACCCTTCGAGCGTCTGGGCGAAGTCAAACTGTCTGGCGCTCGCCCACTCTGTTCGATGTTGATCGGAAGTCGTGACTGAGGTCCTCTTCTACCACCTGGAACGTCAACCGCTTGATCGCGTGCTACCCAGCTTGCTCGAAAAGACGCTGGAGCGCGGATGGAAGGCGGTTGTTCGCTGCGGCAGCGAACAACGGTTGGAAGCGCTGGACCTTGCTCTTTGGACCTACCGGGACGACAGCTTTCTTCCCCATGGCAAACAGACGGATGGAAACTCTGAGTTGCAGCCGGTTTATTTGACGACCGGTGAAGACGTGCCCAATGATGCCGGTGTCTTATTCCTGGTCGACGGGGCTGAAGCTTCGAAACTCGATGGCTTCGTTCGAATTGTGCACTTGCTCGATGGCCATGACAGCGAGGCCCTGGCCCTGGCGCGGCAGCAATGGAAGGCGGCCAAGGCAGCTGGTTGCTCCGTAACGTACTGGCAACAGAACTCGCAGGGCCGTTGGGAGAAGAAGGCGTGAGTGCGAAAGCGACCGCGTTCTGCGATCTCATTCGTGGCGACACGCGGATCGGTCAATGACCTATCGGCACGCATTCCACGCCGGTAATTTCGCGGATGTTTTGAAGCCTCTCCTGTTCTCGCAAGTGATCACGAACTTGAGACGCAAGCCGGCGCCATTTCGCGTTATCGACGCGCACGCGGGGCGGGCTTGTACGAGCTTGATTCCGACAGGGCGGCGAAGACAGGTGAATGGCGAGAGGGTATCGGGCGTTTGCTGGAGGCCGATATCCCCGATGAGCTAGCTTTTTTCTTTGCGCCTCTGTTTGCCTATCGCAACAGCAAGGTGACGGGGCTTGATGGTTATGAGACGCCGAAGTCCATGTTGCCGCCGAAAGAGCGACGGGGTGTCGTGCTGATTGATCCCCTCTTTGAGCAAGAAGGGGAACTTGGAAGGTTGGTCGACGGACTGCGTGAAGGCGTCCGGAGATTTTTTAAACCGCACGCTTATGTTGTGGTTTCCAATCTAAGGATCCGCGAGCGGTTACGGCCTTCAAGCGAGATCTCTTGGAGCTTGGGCTGGCGAAACTGCTGGTTGTGGAGTTTTACATGCGAGCCACCGATGATTTGGACCGCCTTAACGGGCATGGTCTGGTGGTTCTCAACCCCCCGTACAAGTTGGCTGATGATTCAAGGCTTGTGCTGCCTTTCTTGGTTCGCGTTCTAGAACAAAGGGATGGGGCTCGTTTCGGGATCGACTGGCTGTCTCAGTGAGGCCTTTGCCAAGATATGAGCATAAGGTGCGAAAGCGTAGCGCCCATGCCACGGCTTCTCGTGAAAACAACTAAACGACGTGGATTACCGTGATTGCCTAATAGGCAACGCGATTCTGATGCTGCATCGTGCCGCCCATTGAAAGGGGCTCCTTTAAAGGGCGTTCTTAGGAGATACGATCATGCAGAAAATCATGATGAATGCGTCGAAGTTTGCGCTTGTTGCCGGGCTTGCTCTGGGCGTCGGCTTTGGTGCTGGTACGGCCGAAGCGAAGACATGCTTCAAGAAAGCAGGACAGGGTACGGCGGGCTCGCTGTCTGGAGCAAAGTTCCAGGTTGATGAAGTGCTGCTGCAGGCAACCGACTGGGGCGCCTGGGCCGAGTGGATGGCGACTGGTCAGACCAGCGGTTACGATTTTGGCAAGCGCAAGTATCGCTGCAAAAAGGGTGGTCTTGGATACGAGTGCTACGGCACGGCCACGATCTGCAAGAAGTAGCCTCTTGCTGGCTTCTGTTTGTAGAAGACCCAGTTGGAGTCGAACACCGGGCACCGCGCGGGAGTGCTCAATTCAGTAAAGTTCCCGGTCTCGTCCGGGAAGTTGGGGGTTTGTAGAAATGAAGTCTCTCGTTCTTGCCGCCGCTTTGATCGCGGCAGCTTTCGCAACGTCCGCAGCGCAGGCAGGCTGTGTAAAGGCGGGCGGTGAATCAACCATGCTCACCGAAGACATGGCGAAGTTCATGGCCAAGGCCGCGCTCAACAACTCGATCAAGAACAATGGGTTCAAGCCTTCGGGCAAACTGTTGTTGACATGCAAGCCAGCTCCGCTTGGCACGCATTGCGTTGCGAATCAGCGCGCCTGCAAATAGGTGACACACCGCTCATTGCGGTCCATTGAACGGGGGAGCCTCAGGTGTCTCGAGGTTCCTCCGAAGTCACCAGCCATGGTCTGTCGGTCATCGGTTGCTCAAGCGACAGATTTGCTTCAGTCCCTAGAATTAGTGTTCTGCCAGGCGCGATTTCGCTGCTGTGATGTCGTCTGGATGGGATAGTTTGGTCGCATCAAATCCCCAGAGGGTTTCTTTGCCGGGGACAGGAGTAAAGTCATGAAGTGTCTGTTGCTGAGCGTTGCGTTGCTGGTTGGGATGTCAGCTGTTGCGGTCCAGGCCAATGCGGGAGAACGAGGTTATCGCGGTGACAGCGGGTACAAGAAATCCCGCGGCGGGCAGAAGGACAAAGGCTATACGAAGCGTCGCGGCGGTTATTCGTACGACTATCTCGACACAATCAACACCTATGGCAATGTGGATGAATTCCGCGATCCCGATGTGGATCGCCAGTCGATCATGGGGCCCTTTGATTCCGGCTTTTTCTTTGACAGTGCGACCGGTTTGGCAGGCGGAAGTGCGCCCTACATGAACTGACGCATTAGGAATTTGTGTTTTATTACAATGGGCCGTCCCCAATGGGCGGCCCATTTTCTTTCCACAAGAGAAAGACAAGTGTGATCTTCCCGCAAGGGTCGCGGGGAATCTGTTCGGGGCCACTAGGCACGCCGATATGCTCCGATTAGTGTCTGGCCTGGTTCTTCATCCAACAACATCGCTTGAGTGATCCAATGCGCCTTGTCATCACACTTCTTGCCGCCGTTTTCGTGTCCTCAACCTTCGTCATGGTCACCTCACCGGCCGAAGCCAAATGTACGCGCTTGGCTTTCTCGGTGAACGACTATGGGAAAGTGGGACCCACAAAGGATGCCAAAGACTTGCTCGACAAGTACATCGCCAAGTGGACAGCGGAGAACGGCATTTCAAACTACCGCACGGGCAAAAAAGACGTGACGTGCGAGCTGTTCCTCGACTTCATCGTCTTTGACGAATACACGTGCCGAGCGGAAGCCAGCGTCTGCTGGTGAGGCGCACCTCGATTCGGGGATTGCGTGGGCCGAGCATAGCGGGTCGCTTGGGGGCGACCCGCGCCAGGTTCAAGCGGAGCCCGATTGCAGACGGTCCAGCCTCAGCCTGTGGCGGTTGTCGGTAATCAGCAAGACGCTGCCGTAGCCGGCGATGACAACGCCGAGTGCCGTGGAGCCTGCAATCAAGAACATGATCATGATTTGATATTTGGTCGCTTCGATAGGATCGAGGCCGGCCAATATCTGGCCCGTCATCATGCCGGGAAGAGCAACAACTCCCGAAGCGGCCATCGCGTTCAGTATCGGCATCAGACCGGTGCGCAGCGCCAGCCTCAACGTTTCCGCGACCGCAGAAAAGCGATCGGCTCCCAGCGACAGGCGCGCTTCGATCGCGGCTCTATCTCGGTTGGCGGCTTCAAGCAGTGTGCTTGTGGTCAGGGCAATACCGGTCATTGCGTTTCCTAGAACCATGCCGAGGATTGGGAGAACGTAGCGCGGCTGGTACCAGGGGTCGGGTCCAATGATGCCTATGACCGCGAAACCGGTTGCGAGCGTTCCCACCAGAAGAAGTGTTCCGGAACCGAGAAGGTAAGTGGAAAACCCCTTCGGCCGACGCGACAGGCGCGAAACGATTTCGTAGCCGGCCACGAGGATCATAATGGTGGCCAGACCCGCGGTCCAAACCGGTGAGGTCTGCGCAAAGATCCACTTCAGCACGAAGCCGATCATCGCCAACTGCAAGGTCATGCGAACAGAATTGATCAACAGCGTGCGCTCAAGCCCAAGGGCAAAGGCCCACGAGATCGCGCCATTGATCAGCATCAACGAGGCGGCAAGTAAGAGGTCGGTGAAGTCGAGGGGTACATAGGTCATGAAACAGGCTCTAGCGGGTCTTGATATCAGGCATGACCGGCTCTGAGGAATTGGGTTGGGAGCTGGTGACTTCTTCAACCGGGGCCAACTGCAGACGCAGGTCCGCCAGTCGCGCGACCTGGTCGCGATCATGGCTAATTAGCAAAATGCTGCGGCCGTTGAGGAGCTGATATCTCAGGACCTCTTCCACGAGTGCGGTGTTTCTCGGATCAAGGGCAGAGGTCGGTTCGTCGAGGACGAGAACCGGAGGGGCGTCGATGAGCGCGCGGACAATCGCAAGACGTTGGCGCTCGCCGGTCGACAGGACCGAAATGGGTTTGTCGAGCAGCTGAGGCGCGAGATTGAGACTTGCCATCAGCCTGTGAGCGGCAGACTTGGATTTCTTGTCCTTTGGCAATGCTTCGCGCGCGGTGTCCGTCCACCATCCCGGTTCCGCGGAAAGATAACGCACCAGGCGGCGCCATTCGGGCGCAGCGATTTCCATACGTTCAGCACCGTCGACGAAGATATGCCCGCTTGCTGGCTCAAGGTCAGCGAGGGCGCGCGCCAGGCGGGATTTGCCGATGCCCGATGGGCCTTCTATCGCCATGCACTCGCCGTCGCCGACTTCGAAGTTCAGCAAAGGCAGGCCTGCGATCCTTAGTTTTTCGACGCGAAGCAAAGATGACTGCTCTTTATTGGCAATGCTGGTTCTTTCCAGCAGTAGCAGTCATGGCACCAAACAGCCAGTAGCACACCGGTCGGGCTTATCAGGCGTAAGCGTCTTCGACGGTTAGCAATCCAGCGAGCTTCGGCGCCAACGTGTTGCTATCAAATGGCTTGAGGACAAAATCATTGATGCCCGCATCGAAGGCGGCTCGCAGTTCGCTGGGGTCGGCTTCGGTCACGCAATACAGGATTTGAGGGCTGACCTCGGCTCTGATGTTCTTCAGAGAGGCGACGAATTCCAGGGCGCTCATGGTCGGGAGATGCCAGTCGAGCAAGACGATGTCGGGCATTGAGGACTTGCAGCGCTCGAGAGCGTCTTCGGCTGTTGTCGTCTCGATGGGGATGTGGCCCATCCCTTCGATGATCTTGGACGCGACTTTGCGTACGACGTCCGTGTCGTCGACGATGAGGCAGAACTTCATTGGTCGCAATTTCCGTGCGCTGGATATGATGTGGGCGTCATTTATTATACATTGTCGTTATAATCGTTAAAAGTGAGTTGAGGATTGTACGAAGATGCCAACTTTCGCCTCAAAACGACGGAATTTGGCTTTCGATCAAGCTTCAGGCACGCGCCCCAATAACAATATCCTCGCCGTCCTGCAGGATCTCTATGCGCATGCCGGTCGTCCCGGCCAAACGCCACGTGTAGTAGGCTTGGATGTTCATGGCGTTTAGTTCGCCGTCGGAGGTTCCAGCAACGATGTCCGTCAGATACTGAGGCGGCCGCGCGCTAGTGCCCTTGCAGCGGACTTCAAAGGCGGGCTGTTCGAGCGTCCCGAGGATCGAGACGGTGATCTCCCCACCACGCGGCAGCGCCGTCACGGACGCTGAAAGAAGATTCAAAAGCAGTTTCACAAGGTCCTTGGCCATGTGGCCGGGAGGACCGTTCCAGACCAACGTGTGCTTGCCCTTGCCCAGGTAGCCGCGCGAAATTTGTTCGGCCATTGTCAGGTCAATCTGAGCCCCGGCCGATCCTGCCGCTCCAAATGCGAAGCGGGCGAACTGAAGGCGGGCCGAAGCTTGCTCGGTGACGTTGCGGATAACGTCGAGGGCATAGCTCTTGGCTTCTGGGTCGTCGTCCTCGTCTAGGATTTCGAGGCCATTGTAGATCGCTCCGACCGGGCCAATGACATCATGGCAAATCTTGCTTGAAATGAGTGCAGCGAGTTCGAGGTCGGTCGGATGTTCAATTTTCATGGATTTCGCGCCCTTGGTCGCCCGTGCTGGACGGTTTTTGTTCAACGTTTGCGGGGCTCGGCACCTTCCGCTCCCAAGCATTAGCCGAGCCTGCGGCCGCCAGCTCCACTTAGAGCCTGATTCTCGGTTCTGTTGAACGCCCGGCGCGCTCGCGGACCGATACATCGACGGCAAGAGCTCCTGAGAATCATCGCTGGCACAGGCCAAACTTGTACGAATACAGCGGTCAAAGCGTAGCAGAGCCGGGCGGCCTTGCGACAGCCTGATCGCTCAAAGCGGCCCACTTGGCCACACTTTCGTAACATCTTCAGAGCAATGGTAAGATTGGAAGGGATTCGCGTCGGGCTGCAGGGTTTTGATGGGTACACCCCTGCTGGAAAGTTGTGTGGACTTGATGCAAGTGGGCCATCACTGGTTCGCTCCACGAGAACGTGAGCTCTTTATGTTGAAAACCGAAATATCTTACCCTTGGGGCCTGAGCCTAGTGGGTCGGCTGTCTGTCATTGCTGCTTGCGCGATCATCGTTTTTTGCAATCAGGTCAGCGCACAAGAACAACTGCCGTGGAAGGATCAGCAAAGCCGCGGCAACTATGACGTCTATCGCGAGGTGCCGCAGCAGGACGCTCGAGCACCCGAGACTGGCCAGGACCGGCTGCCCAATTTTGTGGCGCCGGAGTCGCGGTATCGCGACGACAGCTATGGCTCGGGCAGCACTTACAATCGCGGCGGCACCAGCGGCGGCTACTCGGATTATGATGCGCCTGCGCCGCGCGACCCTGCGCCGGCCGGCCGCGACTACGATCGCGCCGATTATGACCAGGGCCGGCCACCAGAAGAGCCCTATGAACGCTACGAAGATGGGGCGCCGCCGCCGGGTGAACCTTACGAAGACCCCGATACCTTCTCGCAAAGCGAGATCATGCGGGCGGGACACGGATTTTTTGGTTCGGTCAGTACCGGGCTGGCGCAAGTCATCGAGAAGGCCTTCCAGGAGCAGGGCCGACCGAATGGGTACATCCTGGGCGAGGATGCCGGAGGCGCCTTTTTCGCCGGTCTGAGATACGGCGAAGGCAGGCTCTACACGCGTGATGCCGGGACGTCCAAGGTCTATTGGCAGGGACCAACATTGGGCTACGATTTTGGTGCCGAAGGTTCCAAGACGATGGTGCTCATCTACAACTTGCGGGATCCGAGCCAGATTTACCAACGTTTTGGGGGAGTTCAGGGCTCAGCTTACCTGGTCGGGGGCGTCGGACTGCAGCTGATGCAGCGCGATGATGTCACGCTCGCACTGATTCGTTCCGGAGTTGGGCTTCGCCTGGGTGCGAATGTGGGTTATTTAAAGTATACCAGCACTCCCACTTGGAATCCCTTCTGAGGGATGGGATGAAGGTTCGCCGGGGGGCAGCTCAGCTGACAACTTTCCGGTTTGTGTGGGTGAATGTGTGTGAGAACCCTGTGCCCGCGCGATGTGTGGAGACAGCCGATTGGTCGATCGAGGTGAAGACAAGCTGGGGGCGAAGGCGTGCTGAGCATCGAAGCGGTCATGCTCACGGCGCTCGGCTTTCTTATCGCCGTGTTCTGTGGACTGCTGATCTTACCGGCGTATAAGCGCCGGACAATTCGGCTCAACACCGAAGCCATCAAGCGCTCGATGCCGCTGACGGAGGCGGAAATCCGCGCTGACAAAGACCGGCTGCGTGCGGACTATGTCCTGGCGATTCACGAGCTGGAAAGCAAGCTGGAAAAGGCAACGCTCGCCCACGCTCGCCAAAGGGTCGATATCAATCGCCGCGACGCCGCCATCAGCGCCCTGGAGGGAGAGCTCGAGCGATTGCGCGGGTCGCTGGAAGAGCATGAAAACGCACATCGCGTTCTAGAGCAGACAATCATGGACCGCCTGCCGCGCGTGGAAAGCCGGTTGGCAGAGGCACGGCGTCTCGTGCTGCAGCGCGACCGCGAAATCGCTCAGTTATCGGAGACCGCCGACATCCAGTCTCGGGCCTTGCAGGAAGCCGCTCAAATGAACACCAAGGGGCGCGATGAGCTGTTGCGCCTCAACGCGACGCTCGCGGCGCGGGCGGCCCGCGGGCGTGATAGCTATGGCGATGAACGCCAGGACGGCGAGGTCGCCCTGCGCACGGAGCTTGAAGCGTTGCGTGCAAAATCGCGCGAGCAGTCCTCGATGATCGCGCGTTTGCAAGGACTGTTGGGCCGTACCGGGAGCCGCGTCGGCGCCGGCAGTGACAAACGGGGCGATGAAGGCTCGGCGAAGAAACAGGGGGGAGAGGATGGATCGCCTCTTGCCGTTTACAATTCCGATGAAGAGATCGCCCGCCTGAGAAACGAGCTCACCGAAGCAGAGGCCATGCTGCGCTCGGTGCAGACCTCGGCGGATGCCGGTCTCGAGAACGCCGCCCGACTCGACAAGGAAATTGCCAAGCTGCGGTCCCGTAATGAGGACTTGCAGGCCGAAGTTCAGACCGTGCGGGCCGAGTTGGCCGCTTACAAGGAAGTCGAGGCTGGTGACAAGGCGCTGCGTGAGGGCAAAACGGCCATGCGGGCGAAAATCGCGTCACTGGAATCACAGACTGCCGAGCAGACGGGGATCATTCAGCGGCTGCGGGCGGAAATCGCCTCGGCCAACGAGCGGACGGCGCGGCAGGCGGCGCACTTCACCGAGGAACTGCGCCGCCTTGGCGCCGGGACGTATCAGACGACGGCGTCCCCGCAGCGCGGACGCGCGGCGTCTTCGGGGCGGCGGTCCCTATCGGATCGGATCAATGATGTCGGATCCTCTGAGGACCAGTCAGCCGAGCATGCTTCCGCCGTCGCGGAAGGAAGCGCCGACATGCGAGACATGGAGCGCGCGTCAGGGTTTCTGAAGGCTCTCGGCGGTGTGCGAGGTCGTAGTGGCTCAGCGAGCGCAAGCCGCGTTGAGCAGGAACCGGTTGCCAAGGCTGCCGGCGAGAAGGCTCCGTCAGCTGCGTCACCGCGCCGTGGTGGACTTCTTGAGCGGATTACCCGCAAACAGGGCAGCGAGTAAGCTCGGCGCTTCGGCTGTGGCTCTCGGTTTCTTCGTCTCAGCGAACTTCTTGTTCCAAACGCTCTTTTGCGAAATGGCGCGCTTCGACGGGCGGCGCCATTTCTTCGTGTCTTGGTCAGAACTTTGGATGTCGTGACCGCAGCCTAGTGAAACTTGTAGCGGCGAAGATGACCGAAGCGGTGACGGGAGCTTCCGTACCGGCGAACTCCGTAAGCATGACCGCGGAAGCCGTAATGGCGGCGGAAATGGTGATGGCGGAAGCCACCATAGCGGCGGCAGCCACCATAGCGGCGAAACCCGCGACGGCCGCGGAAATGAACCTCTTGCCGCGTGACAGTTGGGCCTCCCTGGGTAGTCGCGAGTGCCGCTGAATTCAGGCCCGCTGCCTGGGTGTGCAGGGGGGCTCCAAGAGCGAATGTTGCGCCCAATGCGACGACGGCAATTGCCTTAGTGTAGACCTTCATGATCAACTCCGTTTATCGTGACGGTTGTGTTGGCCTTTTCCCGGCCAATTCCGGTCGATTGCATTTCGCGACGACCTTGCGGATAAGGATTGGCGTGATTTGGTTTTTCCGCCAGTCACGATGCGTGAAGTGTTTGTGACGAGATAGGAGTCTTGCGTGAAGCAGTTCATTCCCGACGACGCGATTGCGATCATTCTCTATGGCTTCGTCGTCATGGCGCTGTACATGTCGCTGATGTAAGGCCGCGCCATGTTGTTCAGTCCGTTCACAACAATGGCGTTGAGCCTGGGCGTGATCGTGGTCGTGTTGCTCGTTCTGGCGATCATTTGAGGGGGGCGGCCGAAGCTTTACCTATCAATGCGCTTCGCCGATGCCTGGCTCGAGGGCTTTCTGGGGCATGAAGATTTAAACGGGGTACGGGAGCGGTTTGGTCTCGGCGCCTCTCCTGCAAGTTCAATTCGACAGCCAACGCCAGGACAATCTGCACATAAGCTCGGGCGCGGACCCAACATAAACGTGCAAGCTTCCCGCTGGAGTGCGCGCGTGCCTTAATCTTGTCTTAGCGAATCAGGTTGGATGAGGTCATCTGCTCACCTCACCAAGGAGATGACAATTGCTACGGCAGATCAGAGCCAAGGATGTGGTCGCACTCACGCTGATAGCGATGGCGATTTTTATGGCGGTTGATATGTACGTGAATCCATTCGCTCCGTAAGCAGTTCAAGCCATTTAGCTCAGCGAAAAAAGCCCCCGACGGGTTCGCTCGGGATAGCGTCAACGATCGACCGATCAGCTACCCGTTGGGTACGCGGGGTGTCGCAACTAGGATGCGAGTCCTAGCAACGAAGGCTCACCAGGAACGAAGCCAGCTGCCATCGCCGCGCTTCCTGGCCCGCAAGACTCGCAGGCGAATAGGCATCCCGTCAAAAGCAAGCGGGCCCGGCGCAGGTGACGGTTCATCCCTACGCCGGGCCGCTTAATCGGGGAGCGCAGCCTGGGCTGTCAGAAAGAGTGCGGGCTCGCGCTCATACCCGATATAACGCAGACAACGCCAACGACGCTGACTACTCCGTGCTACCCCCGCAGCACACCCAGGGAAATGGGGTTCGTTTTCCGGACTTCTAACTGGAAAGTGCCGATTGAATGATCTAAGTCGTCAATCAGCCCCATGCAGCCGGTTCGTGATCAATCGTAGAATTCCGGCGCGAGCTTCTGCTTCTGGATGAGGTCGGGGTCGTGGCAAACAAACATGAGCGCGTTTTCATCGCGGCGAATGCGATTGATTTTGCGAATGCTGTCGAGGGCCGCGACATCATCAGCGGCTTCACCCGGCAGAATCTCATTTTCAAAATTCTTCATCCACTCGCCGACGTCACCGACGAGCAGGGCGCGCCCTGACTTGGGCAAAGAGACCAGTGCCGACTGGTGGCCCGGCGTGTGACCGGGCGTCGACACCAGCGTGATCCCCGGCATGATCTCGTGGTCGCCGTTGATGAGCGACCAGTCGAGGCCAGGATCATCGATGTCGGCGCGAACCACTGCCGGATGCTCAGGGCCTTTGAAGGCGAAATCGTACTCGGCTTTCTGCATCCAGACCTTGGCATGCGGGAAGTGCCTGAGGTTGCCGGTATGATCCAGGTGGGCGTGGCTCATCACGACGTGGCAGACATCTTCCGGAGCAACGCCAATCTCGCGCATTTGTGTGAGGAGTTCGTGTTGCGGCCAGACCACCGGTGGCTCCCAACCGTGCGCAGCAAAGTGCTGATGGCGTAGCGTCGGGTCGCGGACGAGGTCCGCGTTGAAGCCGGTGTCGAACAGGACGAAGCCGTTTTGAGTTTCGAGGAGATACGCCGAAATCGGCACGCTCATGACGAAGCGATCGCCGCCACCGCGAAAGCAGACGGAGCGGGGTAGTATCTCATAGCCGCACAAGAGCACGTAGAGTTTTGATATCGCCGTCACCGTCGCGCCCTTTATCCTGTCAAACTCAACCTAGAAGACATCCGTTCCGCGCAGCATTGCAAGCTGATAACGGGCGCTGGGAGCGACTTGGTCGCGTGTTTTCTATTGACGGCTTCCGTTTGTCTGCGGTCTCATCTCCACAGACTGTACGGGCTCGGACCAATTTCATTGAAGTGATACGGGGAGAAATTCGTTGGCGATTCACTTTTGGTCCGTTGCTGAGGCGTCCGGGGACGGGAAATTACTCTCAGACGCATCAGAGGCGGTCGGCTATGCCGCAGGTTTCGCGACCTGGTTTCTAGCCGCAAGCGTGTTTGTTGCAATCAAGCTTAGCGACAATGAAATGCCGCCGTGGACATTTTGCTGTATGCGCGCGTTCCTGGCCGCGCTTGTCCTCCTGCCCTTTGTCATGAATTACCATCGTGAGATCCTGGGGCTCGTGAGGACTCGAGGATGGGAAGCCGCGTTCATCGGTGCCATTGGTCTAGGCCTTACGCAAGGCACTGCCTTTACGGCGCTGTCTTACACGACGGTCGTGAGTTTCGGGATCATCTTTGGGATGGCACCAATCCTCACCATGGCGCTGGCCCGCATCGTTCTCCGCGAGCCCATGAGCGCGTGGCAGATCGCCGGCGCGCTGACGGCATTTGCAGGAATTGTTGTCATCGCGGTCCATGGCAGCTTGCAGCGATTGCTGGGGCTTGATTTCAACGGAGGTGATCTGCTCACCTTGGCGGCGGCGTGCATGTTCGCCGTGTACACGGTCATGCTTAAACGCGCGAAATTTGATTTGCCGCGTTTGCCGTTGCTGGTCGTCTTGCTATTTAGCGGCGCGATCGCCACGCTTCCCCTCTTCGCGGTCGAGTATTGGCTTGGGTATCACACGCATTTGGCGATGCGAGGTTATCTCGCGCTGGCGTACATCGTGGTTCCCGGTGGCGCCGTGCTGTACTTCCTCTACAACTCGAGCATCGACATTCTCGGGGCGTCGCGAGCGGGGACGCTGGTCTATTCACAAATGATCTTCACGACCATTCTGGCCTGGCTGATTCTCGGCGAGGCGATCGAATGGTATCATTACGTTGGCGGGTGCCTGATCGTCGCCGGTATTGCGCTTGTCATATGGTTCAGAGTGAGGCCACAGGCGGTCGCTGGTGGTTCGTCATAGGTCTTGGCGATTGCAGCATGCTCCCCGGGGCCGCTTGAGGGGTGTCAATCGTCAGGCAGCAGTTGGCAGAGATACTCGCGGGCCGCATCTGCGAGAACATCCACTTGGAGCCGGTGCCGGTCTCCAAAAAAGATGCGACCGGACCCTTGGTCAATAATGTGCCGGGACAAGAGATCGAATGCCGCTGAAATCTCCTTGCAGCCTTCGGCGTAGATGACGCGGTCTTCCATTGAACCGCCGGTGCCATCCTTATCGTGCAGCAATCGCTGAAAGTACTGCTTGGTCGCCTGTCCGGCCCGCATCTGGTGGCCTTCACACAGCACGACATAGACCTTGGCCCACTTTGTCTCGCCAAGTGATTGGCGCCATGCGCTGACAATTTCGTGGATGTGATCGAGGTCCTTTTGCGTGGCGACGTAAATGTTGTTGGCGAGATGAGGCCCCACCTGCCGCGCAAACTCTTCGACCGCGGCCGGCTGGACGGTGGTGGACTGTAGGGCCTGCGTTATCACTTCGCGGGACAATTGCAGAATGGCTCTCGAGGATTCCCGACCCTCCTTCGGCAGTTGTTGTTCCTGCAAATGTTCCACGGCTCGATCAATGAGCGTGCGGACCTCCTCGCCGCGACGAGCGGTCAGGTCGTTCAAGGGCCCTTCGCCGTTACTCGACAGCATCAACTGGACTCCAAACGCATGGTGGCAGACGGCTTTCAAGCGATGATAGTCGTCGGGGATGTACGTCTCGCTACGCTCGGTCCCGTCAGCAAACAGTTTCAAGTTTTCTTCGATCGCGATAATCACCGGACGGTCGTGGCCCAGCTCGGCCTGAAGTTCGGCGGCCAATTGCTCGTAGACCTTGTGGAAGGCCTGGTTGACGTCGGCGAGCGCGCCGGCCGTGGGTGGAAAATTGGCGATTGTATCCAGTTTCTCGGGGGGAATTGTCGGCGTCGCAGTCATGGCTCATCCAATCAGTGCGCTGGCCTATTGATGGCCGTCTCGTCGTGAGCCTACCCAATGCCGGTTGGTTTTGAAATGACCAGAGCCACCCACGAAAGCTAACACGTTGGATGCGGATCGGATTTCCAGGATGGCGACGGCAGGCTAGGTGCCAAAGCCGAAAGTTCGGAGCATGCTCGTGAGCAACTCAGCCGGTGCTTTCGAGCCGGCCAGACTAAGCAAAATCCCAAGGTGCGTGAGGATAACGAGTGCGACACCGACGCGGGCCACCGCGGCAATGGTGCGCTCGATGATGGAGGAACCTGGCATGATTGCATCGCCGCGTTGGAAAGCACTGCCGAGTTGGTGTCCCGTACGGGGGTCGAACCCGTGTTACCAGCGTGAGAGGCTAGCGTCCTAACCACTAGACGAACGGGACTCCTTCAACGGCTAACCAGATATGGGCGCGCGAAGAGCTTTGATCAAGCGAGAACCCGGGGAGGGCAATCTCAAGGCTGGCCAGAGGGGACCAGACGCAGATGTTGTTTGGTTTCTCCGCTCTCTGGATCAATGATCAAGATGCCCTGCCCGTCGGCGCTCCTGTAGTGAACCGCCAGAATGCCTGGGCCAATCGCCATATGCTCGATCTTGGCACCGGCTGGCAACGAGACTGCCGCTTCGTTGCGAAAGAGGGTGGTTGATGTGGTGGCGGGCTCCAGTGCCGTTGGTTTCGCGGCTGTGGTTTCCTGCTCGGGCTGCAGGGCGAGATAAACAATGCGGCCTATGACAGCGGCGAAGCCGGCGATCAGAATAATGCCCAGCATGACGACAATGATTTGCAGTCGCTGGACGGTTCTGGGATGTTCGACCCAGGAATTCGACTTGTGTTCGCTACTGTCAGTTTCGGCGTTGGGTGGGACCGATTCCGGTTTGGCGTCGCTCGACGTCATCAATTGAAGCCCGTTCGTCGTTCAAGTTCAAAAAGAGGAGCCCGCGGGTGAGCGAAACGTCACGCCAGCTTTCGGCCACCGAAGATGACGCCGGTGATCGGATCGACCGCTGGCTTGCGGCAAAGATCCCGGAACTAAGCCGTTCCCGCATTCAGGCGCTCATAAAGACGGGGGCGGTCAGTACGGAGAGTGGGACGATAGGCGACGTCGGTGAGCGGGTCAAACCCGGCGCGGTTTACCGTATCGACGTGCCCGAAGCTGTAGATCCCGTGCCACGCGGAGAGGACATCGCGCTCAACGTCGTGTTTGAAGACCCGGTCCTCATCGTGATCGACAAGCCGGCGGGGCTCGTTGTACACCCGGCGCCCGGGCATGGCTCGGGGACCCTTGTCAACGCTCTGATTGCACACTGCGGAGACAGCCTGTCGGGGATCGGTGGAGTGAAACGACCCGGTATCGTGCACCGGCTCGACAAGGATACATCAGGGCTGCTTGTGGTTGCCAAGACGGATGGCGCGCATGCCGGCCTGTCGGAGCAGTTCGCCGAGCATGGGCGTGATGGCCGGCTGCATCGTGCGTACCGGGCGCTTGTGTGGGGTGTGCCGGAGCGCCCCAGCGGCCTTATCGACGCAGCGCTGGGGCGCAGTCAGCTGAACCGCAAAAAAATGGCCGTTGTCCCTGAAGCTGCCGGCCGGCATGCACGAACGCGGTATTCGCGAGAGCACGTCTTCCCCGACAGCGAGGGGCAGGATGCCGTGTCCTTGCTGCGGCTGGAACTCGAGACGGGGCGAACGCATCAGATCCGGGTGCATCTCGCTCACATTCGCCACCCGGTTCTCGGCGATCCCGTCTATGGGACGGGTTTCAAGGCAAGCGCGCGGCGACTTGGCGATGAAGCGCGCAGGGCGCTGCAGAGCCTTAAGAGGCAGGCACTGCATGCCGCGGAGCTCGGCTTCGAGCACCCGGTGACCGGTGAGGCCCTGGCGTTTGAAAGCCCGTTGCCTGAGGACTTGCAGCGGCTGCTTAAGGCGCTCGGCTCCTGAGATTTGCTGGAGTTTTGCCGTTTACTAATCGTCTGGCGGTGCTCACGCGGGCTCGATTGACCCTGTTTTGGTAAATCAATTTACTCATCTAAGCACATGTGTTGCTTTTCCAATCGAAGGCAGAAGGGTTTGCATCAGGTATGGCCACTGACAAGAAGATTGCCGCCGAACTTGCGGCGCTGCGGGCCGAATTCGAAGCCCTGAAGGCACAGCAGGTCCGCGGTGCGGACCTGTCGCCGGGCGCTGATAGTGAGCCCGCGAAGCCGGTGGGTGGGGGCTTCATGGACACTGCAGCGCATATTCCCGAGCAGTTTCGAGAATTTGAGACCGCGATCCGAGACCTCGCCGAGGCAGTTGAAACTGATATCGCAGAGCATCCCGTGGCCGCCGTTGGCGCGGCCTTCCTGCTTGGTATTCTGATCGGCCGTCTGTCGTCACGTTAGCAAGAGCATGAGAGATGAATTCACTAACCCGAAATCTCAACATCCTATGGCGTTCGGAGCGACTGATCGCCGAGGCTGAATGGCGGCGTTCCTCGCGTCAGATCACGATCCTGGTGCTTGCAGGCGTGTTTGGCCTGCTGGCTTTGATCATGCTTAACGTTGCCGCGTTTTATTGGTTGTCGACCAGTTACGGGAACGCCCCGGCGGCTCTTGCCGTGGCTGTGGGGGACCTCATTGTCGCAGCAATCCTGGGCGTCTCGGCGCAGTCGTTGAAGACCGCACCGGAGACCGACATGGTTCGGGAGTTCCGAGACAGCGCGCTGGCGGAAATCGAGACGGAAGCCGAGGCTTTCCAAACCCAGCTCGTTCAGATCCGGGATGATGTGAAAATCATAGGTGCTACCGTTTCCAAGGTTGCAGCGGATCCGATCGGTACTTTATCTCCAGCCCTTCTCGTTCCAGCAATCAACGCCTTCACCACGGTCGTGCGGTCGAAGAAAAAGTGACCTGGCGATGCCGCCGCTCACCGAAGGTGTCTTGTTGGGAGCCTAGTGCGAAGAGGACTTGGCAGCCTTCATGTCGGCCAGTTCCTTTTTGAGGAGTTCGACTTCCCGTTTTTGAGCATCGCTAAGGCTGACTTCCAGCAGGCTGGTGCTACTGCCCGCGGGCGCTTCGTTATCTGCTGTTGGCGGTGGCTCCGATGGTTCCTCGGCCGGCTTCTGGTTTGCGTTTGAAGGAATCTCCGGCTTTTCAATTGCGGGATCCCTTAGGGTTTCGTGGGAGATGTCGAACAGCGTCATTGTCACCGCAGCCAGCACTGGGCCAACAATGAGGCCGGCGGCACCAAACATACCGAGGCCACCGAACGTACTTATCAGGACCAACAGATCGGGCATCTCGGTGTCATTACCCACGAGAATCGGCCGGAGCACATTGTCGACGTTGGCAACGATCACCGATGACCAGATCGCAAGTCCAATGGCTGCGTTCGTCTCGCCAGTCGCCAGCAAGAAAATGATGCCAGGGATCCAGATCAGGGATGTTCCAACAACCGGGAGCATCGATGCGATCACCATCACCGCGCCCCAAAATGCCGCGCCACCGACCCCAAACATCCAGAAGCCGAGGCCGCCAAGGATGCCTTGAACAATGCCGATAACGAGTGTGCCCTTGACGGTCGCGCGGGTGACCACGACGGCGCGTTGGAAGACGCGCTTTTGGACGCCAGCGAGCGACAAGGCGTAATGTTCCAAGGCATCAAGGAGAGCGGGACCCTCCTTCAGAAAGTAGAACATGGCGTAGAGCATCACGAAGAGATTCAGGAGGAACTGCGCGGCATCGGAAGTCAGCTCGGTGATCGCCGATACAGCAAATTCTCCTATCGTGGTTGAGAGCTCTCCAATCTTGGTCGCAATAGTCGGCGCGTAGGCCTCCAGCTGCTTGTGAAATGGTAGCCATGAGGGAAGCTGGAGTTTGTGTCCGGCCGAAGCCTGCAACTGCTGCTGGACCCAGGGGATTGCCTGTTGGCCGACTTCTTGCGCCTGCTCGGCGACAAGGACCAACAAGCCGATGCCGGGGAGCAAAATAGCAGAAATCAAAATCAGCAAGGTTATCGCGGCGCCAAGCCCACTGCGTCCGCCAAGTTTTTGCGCGAACCAATGACACAGCGGATACGCCATCGCACTGAAAACAGCCGCCAGAAACAACGCGATTATGAAGCTCTGGATCATGTTGAAGAACACGGCTGCGATCACGGCCGTGATGGCGAGGATGGAGAGGTTCCTCGAGAGCCTGGGCTGAATCTGGCTGGCGGGCATCTGCACTTGCCTTTCCCGCTGCATGGGCGACCGACGCAACAGAGCGTCTGCCTTGTTCTAGCCGATCCTGTCCGGCGGAGAAATCAGAGCGTCGCCGTTGGTTTAACGGTGCGGTTTTGCGCGCAGTTGCGGATCGTGATGGTGGCGCACCAAGGTGCCATGTCGCAGGCCCTGGCAGGCACACTGCCAGGTCGGCTTCCCAAGTGGATGCGGTTTCGGGTGGCCGAACCTGGCGCTTTGCACTGAGGTTGGGTGTTCAGGCTGTTGAGTGCGCGGCAAGTGCGGCTTTGAGCTTCTCTTCCTGCTCATTCGAGAGCGATGTCTTCAACACCTTGGGATTGAAGCTCTCGATCTCAGGAATGA
This sequence comes from Filomicrobium sp., assembly GCA_029287535.1. Classification (GTDB taxonomy): domain Bacteria; phylum Pseudomonadota; class Alphaproteobacteria; order Rhizobiales; family Hyphomicrobiaceae; genus Filomicrobium. The sequence goes on along the minus strand of JARFQY010000007.1, from coordinate 14,680 downwards.
CCTTATCGGCGGTGGAGCGCTTTACGAGGACGAAGAGTGCAGAAGAGCTGTTGGAAATCGACCCGCCCAGCTCCTTGATGAATTCGTCGTTTATGCCGTAGTCGGAAAGCGAGCCTGACAGGGCTCCGAAACCGGCGCCAGCCAGACCGCCCACAGCCATACCCGCAAGCGGGTTCATGATGAGAAGGCCGGCAATCGCGCCGACGAGAACGCCCGTGCTCATTCCGCTTGCGGCGCCCAAGGCCGTCAGGTTGAGGGCTTGCTTGATCTGGACCTTGCCGTCCGCATCGCGGATTACGACGCAGGCATCCTCCAGGTCGATCAAATGCTCTTTTTGCAGTGCACGCAGTTTTGTCAGCACCTCATCGGCCGCGTTGACACCATCGAAACCCAAAACAACCAAATCACTCATATTGAAAAACTCTCAGTAGGGGGAATGGACTTTCAGCTTAACGTATTGATCTTTGGAGGATAATCTTTGCCGGTGTCAAGCGATACGCCATTCTGGCGGAGCGCTGGTCAGCGGGATCAAAGCGAGCCCGTCCTCAATGGCGGTCCTGCCTAAGCGCGACAGCTATTTGACGCATGAAGATTATTCAGCCAACGATACAGAACCGATCTCGGGCGAAAACCGTTATGAATTATAAGTGGTAACGCCCAGATCGCGAAAATGAGAGCGAACGTGCTTTGCGTTGACTCACTCCGGGAGCGTAAAAGTTAGCGCATAAGAGGGCCGTCCGGACTGGCTTTATCCCCGAAGCGTGATGGTGCCGCCATAATCGCATGGCTGAGTGTCCGGCTGCTTTCGGCTCAAACGGTTCGAGTCTGATCAGAGCATATCATTTGCGGGCGACCGACTGCGGTGTGTCGGAGCTGATTAGGTTCGGGACCAAGCGCGAGGTGAACGATGGCAACAAAAACGGTACCTACGGTTGGCACTGGGTCTGTCGGACTGTCGCGGTATCTTGATGAGATCCGCAAGTTTCCGATGCTGGAGCCCAATGAGGAGTACATGCTGGCGAAGAGCTGGCAGGAGCACGGCGACAGCGAAGCCGCGCACAAACTCGTGACGTCGCATTTGCGCCTCGTCGCACGTATTGCCATGGGCTATCGCGGATATGGGCTGCCTATCGGTGAAGTGATCTCCGAGGGCAATGTCGGGCTGATGCAGGCGGTCAAGCGGTTCGACCCGGAAAAGGGTTTCCGGCTGGCGACGTACGCCATGTGGTGGATCCGCGCTTCGATTCAGGAATACATCCTGCGCTCGTGGTCGCTGGTAAAAATGGGTACGACGGCCGCGCAAAAGAAGCTGTTCTTCAATTTGCGGCGGGCCAAGTCCCAGCTGCAGGCCTTGGAAGACGGCGACCTTAAGCCCGAACAGGTGAAGGCGATCGCCACCAAGCTAGGTGTCAGCGAAGATGACGTCATCTCGATGAACCGGCGGCTTGGAGGAGACAGCTCGCTCAATGCGCCGCTGCGGGCGGATGCGGATTCAGGTGGAGAGTGGCAGGACTGGCTCGTCGATGACAGCCCGGACCAGGAACAGCTGCTGGCCGACAATGAAGAGCTGGTTCGCCGGCGCGAGTATCTGGCGTCCGCGCTTGAGACCCTGAATGAGCGTGAGCGCCGGATTTTTGAAGCCCGCCGGCTAGCGGAAGATCCGCTGACGCTCGAAGATTTGTCCGGTGAGTTCGGCGTCAGCCGCGAACGCATCCGGCAGATCGAGGTGCGTGCTTTTGAGAAGGTCCAAAAGGCCGTGCAGTCTGAAGCTCGTCGCGGTGAGACGCCAAGTATAGGGTGACATTTCTGGACGGGGGCAGCCCCGTCCAGCTTGCCCGTGCCAGAAAAGCGTGCGCCCTGATTAATATTGAGTCAGGTTTATGACAGTATTGCAATTTAGCAACTTGCTGTTGTGTTTGACTTTCTAAATTGGGCGCGACGTAACAGAAGAGTCGCAAGAATCAATTAGAGTACAAGGCGTGAGAGGGTTGGTCCTCTCAAGAGATCTCCTTGGTCCGCAACTATCGGATATCGAGGTCTCGCGGGTGCGCGTAGGACCCAAAGCGGCAGAATGCCCTTATCGTCTTTTGAGCCTGGTCTAAAACATACCGGCATCAGCTGGTCGAAGTCCGAATGGTCTTGGATGGAGCCATTCAATAGCGATTTCGCCAGCAGCAAAGACGCTCCTTTCTCACACGAGCCATCCTGGACAATCTCGTCATCGCTCGTTTCTCGATATCATTTGGTTTTTCGGCCGGACCACAAAGCGTGGTCGGGCCTTAATGCTATTCGTTATCGAGAGCGAAGTCGCGTCAAAGACGGTGGCGAGCACCCTTCACGACGATGGAGCGGCCCATGCTGAAGCGCCTCCTTCCACGAACGGTACAGGTCCAGTTGTTGAGACGTAGGTTTGCCTCCCGAGTTGCCTCTCAAGATACCGACCGGCTGTTCTTACTGCTCTGGCGCCTCAGACTTCACCACCCCCCAAGTCCCACCTAATTCAGCTTTTGCCGGCGGCTGTGTGCGACGGCCAAGCCGGCTACAAGTAACAAAAGAGGCCGGTCCCTTTTAGGGATCGGCCTTTGCTTTGAGTTATCGGGGGCTTTTCTTCTTTTTGGAGTTTAGTTGATGCCGGCAAGGATCGGCAGCCGGGCGGCCTTGTGGCTGAAGTAGTTGTCGACGGCCGCGGAGATGCCGGAACTCACTTCCCGGCGCCAGCTTTCCGATTTCAGGCGCTTGGCGTCGGCTTTGTTGGTCACGAACGCAAGCTCGATCAGGACGGACGGCACCACCTGCGTCTTAAGGACTTTGAAAGCGGCGGTGCGGTGTGGTTTGGAACGGAAATTCGTCTTGCTTCCCATGTGGCGAATGACCGACCGCGAGAACAAGTCGGTTCGTGCCTGGGTTGCTTGAACGTCCTGGCGGGCGAGATCGGACAACCACCGTTCAACGACGTTGCGATCCTTGCGCCCCATCGGCGCAACGCTGCCGTCGGAGAATTCCACCTTTCCGGCACGCTTCATGGCGCTTTTCTTCAGACGCTTGGCCACCTTCGAACGCAACGAGAAGATGGTCGCACCACTTGCCGACGAGCGCGCGTAATCGGCATGAATCGACATGAAGAGATTTGCTTTGTTCCGTTCAGCAAACTTGCGCCGCTCAGCGAGGGGAATGAACTCATCAGTGTCGCGTGTCATGAGCACCTTGTAACGGCCCGATGCTTCAAGCTTGTCACGCAGCGTCTTGGCAAAGGCCAGGACGACATCCTTTTCGATGGCGCCATTCTTCTTGGCCCCACTGTCGTGTCCGCCATGACCAGGATCGAGTACGATGATGGGCTTGGCGTGCCGCTTTTCGACGGCCTTGCGAGAAAGCGCCTGGCGCGGCATGGGTGGCTGGACACCAGCAGCACCGAGACCACTCGGCTTATCGAAAGGCGCATCTTCCAGGGAGCGGGCCGGCTTGGGACCGGCAACTGCGGCGATCTCAAGATTGAGGTGATAGCCCTTGCCGACGCGCTTGATGTCGGAGCTTTCAACGACCACGGGTTCAGTCACATTGATGACGATGCGTGACCGGCCACCGCCTGCCCGACCGCCATGGAATCCTTTCACCAGCCCAATAGGGCCCGACTTCGGCTGAGGCGGTAACTGCAACTTGACGCTGCCCAGTTCAACAACCACGCGGTCGGGGTTCGACAGGGAGATGATATGAAAGTCGGCTTGGCGATCGAGACCCACAATGAACCGGGTCTTCTTTGAGGCAGCCGGTCCGGCCGCATCGGCAGGTCCGATGTCGATCAGGCCTGCTGCCGCCAAGAAAACGGCAAAAGTAAGAGTAGCGAGCGCGCGCAGATGCACGCGCTCCGTCATATTACCCATCTCGGTTTGACCCCCGTCTACGCGAATAGGCTGTTGTGTGAGGATCACACTCGTCGCAGAAGATGGCTATTTCCAGGACGCCATCGGGCACTGTTGTGATTTTGACGGGCGGGGGTAAACGAAGGGTTAAGATTAATGCTCCACTAACCGAATCGCGCAGAAAAAATCGTAAATATTTTCTTATTCAGCGGCTTTCGACGGGGACTTCTGCCAGCGCTGTAGCGCGGCGGCGTCAGTCTCTCGCGCATCCACCCAACTGCAGGTCCCGTCGGGTCTGGCTTCCTTTTTCCAGAAGGGCGCGTGCGACTTCAGGTAGTCCATCAAGAACTCTGCGGCCTCGAATGCAGCATGGCGATGCGCCGAAGCGGTCACCACCAGAACGATGTTGTCGCCGGGATGAAGTTCGCCGATACGATGAACGATCAGACTTGCCGAGAGCGGCCAGCGGGCGTTGGCTTCCGCCTCAACACGAGCAAGTTCTGCTTCTGTCATGCCTGGATAGTGCTCGAGCGTCATCGAGGTTATCGGAGCCCCGCCCGCGCTTCCGCGCACGGTCCCCGTGAAAGTAACAACCGCGCCGATATCAGAGCGATGATCCGTCAAGGCGGAAATCTCGGTGCCAATATCGAAGTCCTCGGACTGGACGCGTACGCTCATGGCTCAACCCCCTGTCACGGGCGGAAAGAAGGCGATTTCGCGGGCGCTGCCGATGGGTGCGTCGGCGCGTGCATGAGTCTGGTCGAGGGCGGCGCGAATGATCTCGGGTTTTGCGAAGGCCGCCTGATAGGTCTCGCCGCGGGCCTGAAGCCACTTCATAAGCTCGCCAACGGTCGCGACATCCGCGGGCAAGCTAACCTCCTCCTCGGCGAGCCCGACCTTCTCGCGGACCCAGGCAAAGTAACGCAGCGTTATGGTGTTCGTATTCTGGCCCGAGGTCATGTCTTGCCGTCAGCTCCCTTCGTCGCCGGATGCGTGTTTAATGGCGGCGACGAGATAATCACTGCCTGTCCAGAGCGTAAGCACTGCGGCCAACCAGAGCAAGGCCAACCCTACGGCCTCAGTGCCGGGCACGATCCGCTCAGCCGCCGGTCCCGCGATTAATAGACCGATAGCCAGCATCTGGATTGCCGTCTTCCATTTTGCAAGCCGAGTGACGTGCACTATTGCGTTCAACGAGGCCAGGAACTCCCGCAGGCCGGACACCAGGATTTCGCGGGACAGAATGATTAGGGCCGCGAATACGTGAAGGCCGGTGACGGTGCCGTTGGCGACGAGCATCATCAAAGCCGCGGCAACGAGCAATTTGTCGGCGATCGGGTCGAGCATGGCCCCGAAACGCGACTGTTGCTGCCAGGCTCTCGCCAGGTGACCATCAAGCCAATCAGTAATCGAGGCCGCCGCGAACAGTGCCAGAGCAATCCAGCGGCCGAAGTCGCCCTCCAGAAAGTACATCACGGCAACAAAGACCGGTACGGCAATGATGCGGCCGATGGTCAGTGCATTCGGTAGGTTTATGAGTGGCCGCGAATGCGGTGACGTCTGAAGCATGGGGTGTGAAACCAGTTGCCGCTATCTGAGATCGATGCAACAGGCTCTAGGCATTGGACCGGGATGGGTCAATGCAAGTTTCGCAGAAGACTGTCAGGCAGGCATTGCCATCGATCGAAATGACAAACCGCCGCTGGATAGGCAAATGCACTTCTAATCAGCCACCTCGCTGTGGCCGATGACCGTCGCCCAAAGGGTATGCTCACTCATCAAATCGCATGTCCACTGTGCGCAAGAGGCGTTCGCGAGTGCAAAAGAAGAGCCGGGCGGCACAGAGTGCCACCCGGCGGGTTTTCTTGAGATGCGCGTCGATCAGTAGCAGCGGCCGCGCGCCATGCAGCGCCGGTAGCGCCCACCATACCCCCAGCGATTACGACAGACAGCGTTGCGACGGTAGCAGCGGCTCCGGCGACGGCAAGCACGCTCATGGCGATGCCAGGCCCGGTAGCCGAGCCGGGGTACATAGCCGCGACGCGCCCGGCAGTGCCAACCATGCGTTTTATGCACGAGGCCGCTGGCGGTTCCTGGGGCGATATTGGATGTCATCAGTCCGGTGGCCGCTATGGCACCGGCTTCAGCGGGTTGGTGGGCTGCGAAGGCAAGCGAAATGATCATTGCCGCGAGCAGCAAGCCAAGTGTCTTCATCAATTGGTCTCCTAGCTGTAGAGCTTTATTCCCTACCCCGTTGCCAAGGCCGGCAGTCCCCGTGGTTTGTGACCTGGCAGTGTCCGACAGTATTTCTGCCGAAGTTGAACGTTGGATGAACGCTTACACGCGGGTGTGACACAAGTTCCAACGCGATCGGCTTTTCCAGTTAATTTTGTCTTGAGCGCGGCGCCGGTATCAGCCGCGCTTCTCATGGAAAAAGTCGTAGATCTTCTGGGCCATTTCAGCGGAGATGCCGCTTACCGCCTTAAGGTCTTCCATGGCGGCCCGTGAGACCGCCTTGGCGGATCCGAAATGGCGTAATAGTGCACGCCTGCGCGTTGGGCCGATGCCAGGGATTTCATCGAGCGGATTGCTGCTGAGACCTTTGGCGCGCTTGCTGCGGTGAGAGCCAATGGCGAACCGGTGGGCTTCGTCGCGCAGGCGCTGCACGAAGTAGAGTACCGGGTCGCGGGGTTCGAGCATGCGTGGGCGCATCTCGCCTGGGATATGGAAGTGCTCCCGGCCGGCGTCGCGCTCGGGACCTTTGGCGACACCTATGACGGCGATATCCGAGATGCCGGCTTCGTCCATCGCCTGGCGGGCCACAGCAAGCTGGCCGGCACCGCCATCGATGAGAATGAGATCGGGTCTCGTTGGCACCGACTGCAGGATATCTTCGTCACCGTCCTGGCCAGTTCCGGTTTCGTTTTTCGGAGCTTGCACCGTCGAGGAAACGGAGTCTGCGGTATCCGAGGCGAGGCGTTTGAAGCGGCGCGTTAGGACTTCGCGCATCATCGCGTAATCGTCGCCTGGCGTGACAGTCTGCGACTTGATGTTGAACTTGCGGTACTGGTTCTTGGCGAAGCCTTCCGGGCCGGCGACGATCATCGCCCCGATGGCATCGGTTCCGGAGATATGGGAGTTATCGTAGACCTCAATGCGTCGCGGTGCCTGCGGCAGACCGAAGCGTTCGGCCAATCCCTTCATGAGCGCGGTTTGCGAGGCCGTCTCGGAGAGTTTTCTTTGTAAGGCCTCGCGTGCGTTGTCGGTGGCGTGTGCGACCAGGTCGGTCTTGCCGCCGCGCTTTGGGTTTGAGATCTCAACCTTGCGGGCGGCCTTTGTCGTCAGTGCTTCGGCCATCAGATCGCGTTCGGGAAGTTCATGCGATGTCAGGATGAGACGCGGGACCGGCTTGTCATCATAAAACTGGGCGATAAACGACGCGAGCACTTCACTTGGCTCCAAAGAACGATCGGCTCTCGGGAAGTAGGCGCGGTTGCCCCAGTTCTGACCGGTGCGGAAGAAGAAGACCTGGATGCACGTCTGTCCGCCCTCTTGGTGAGCAGCAAAGACATCGGCTTCCTCGATGCCCGCCGCGCTGATCGTTTGGTCCGACGTGACGTGAGCCAATGCCCATAAACGGTTTCGGTACTTGGCGGCGCGTTCGAATTCGAGGTTGTCGGCGGCCTCGGTCATGAGCTGCTGGTATTTCTCACGGACGTTTTGGCTTTCGCCTCGGAGGAAGCGAACCGCCTCATCGACCTGCTTGGCATACTCCTCCATGCTGACTTCGCCGGTGCACGGCGCTGAACACCGCTTGATCTGCCAAAGCATGCAGGGTCGCGTTCGATTTTCGTATTCGCTGTCGGAGCAGGTGCGCAGTAGGAACACGCGTTGGAGCATGCCGATAGTGCGGTTGACGGCACCGGCGGACGCGAACGGACCAAAGTAATCACCCTTGCGGTTGCGCGCGCCACGGTGCTTCAGGATGCGTGGTGCGGCGTGGTCTCGTGCCATAAGGATATAAGGGAATGACTTGTCGTCGCGCATCAGCACGTTGAATCGGGGCCTGAAGCGCTTGATCAGATTGGCTTCCAGCAGCAGCGCCTCGGCTTCGGTGCGGACAGTGACGAACTCCATGGAGGCCGTGGCGGCGATCATCCGGGCTATACGGTTGGTATGCCCGCCAAGACGTGCATAGTTCGAAACACGCGCCTTGAGCGAACGCGCCTTACCGACGTAAATTACGTCGCCGTCGGAATTCAGCATGCGGTAGACACCAGGCCCCGAGGGAAGCGTTTTGACGTACTCGGCGATAACCTGGGGGCCGGTGCGACGCTGCTCAGCTTCAGGCGCTGGAACGCCAAGGGGCACGGTCTCCGGTTCGGTCCGGGTTTGTTCTGGGGGCGGCTTGGGCATGGGGCGAAGATTGGCCGTGGCGGACGGGCCGTCAAGTGATCGTGACCAGGAGCTGCCGGACGAGCCGCAAAAGGGCCGGATTACGGGTATTTCAATCGGCCCAAATGACTTTTGATTGGTAACTGACCATGGTTCGCGCCACGCGCCGTAGCGCCTTAGTTCTTCAGTTGACCCTGACATGGCTGGTCTGCCTGTGGGCGGGCGCGGCTTTCGCGCAGCCATACACCTTTCAGAGTCCGGCCACTCCGCTGCAAGACAAACCCGCACCGGCAGGCGATGGCTTCGCGAAACAGGAGGACATCCTACGGTTCATCAACGGTTATCGGGAAAACAAGCAGCCCGAGCGGGTCCCCACCCTGGTCAAGGCGATGGTGCGAACCGGCGTCATCAAGGATCCGGAAAAGGCCGGGGTCTACACCGGGTTCATTGCCGGCGTGATCGGCGAAAACCAGGTGAAGGCGCCTGAACTCATCTCTGAGATGTTTCCCATGCCGCCGGTGGAACAGGTCGTCCTGATCAAGGCGATCGTGTTTTCGGGCCTTCCTGACTGGAAGGAGCTTCTTGGCCAGTTCGTTGAGCGTATGCCGGCGCGCAAGGTGCTTATTCGCAAGTACCTATTCGGTAACGGCAAGGTTCTTGGCGATCTGACCATGGATGACCCGTTCGTCATCGACGTGCACTGGGGCTACTACTTCGCGACGGGAGCCTGGGAGCCAGGGATCCGCATCATCTCGGCTCTGGCTTGGGCGGATGACGAAGACGACGTTGAGAAGCTGACCATTGGCTCGATGGCCAAGTGGACGTTCGCCAGCAACGCGGCGCGCGACAAGAATCTGCTCGACTTGGCAAAGGTGCAGATGAACCATCAAGAGCAAGACGTGCGCCGGCAATTGCGTGAAGTGATCCAGGCGGCCGAGCTATACGAGATCGGAAGGCTTCGCGAGGACGCGCTGAAACGGATTGATGAGTTGCGTGCGAAGGGCCCGAGGAGCGCGCGTGACTGGTCGAAGTATGGCAGCTACGGCACGACCGCCCTGGCTGTGGGGTGCGTCGTCGCCAGTGCCTTGGGCCAGGTGGCGCTTGGCATCCCGTGTGTTGTCGGTGGTGCGCTTTCGACCGCGGCGGTCAAGTATCTTGGTCCTGAAGCCGGAGGCGGGGCGGCTCGCTAGTCACAACGGCGATGCATCCTTGACCTCTGAGAAACGGCGCGCTGCCAAGAAATCCGCCAGCGGCTTGTTCAAGGCATTCCGTTCGAGCCAGGAACTCCTGCAGAGCCAAACTCGATGCAATGAGGTCGACGACCCAACCCTTCAGGCGTCGCTGGACATGACCGTCAAACATTCGGATGCGCGTCGCGGGCGGTGAAGCCTTAGTGTTTCTTCTTGCCCTTGCGGGATTTGCGCTTCTTGCGGGAAGCCGGCTTCGCGCGGTAGCGACGGTCGGGACCTTCGCTGTCGCTGTCGAGTTTAGGACGTAGTTTGGAGTAGCTCATCGGTGTCTGAAAGAGAATGAATGTCAGGTCGCCGACTTTGCCGCCGAACAGATTGGTGAAGAACTCCTGCGACACGAGCTTTGCGGCGGTAATTCGGTGCCCACCGTCGATAACGACCCAGTTTCCCAAGGCACCGACGCGACAGACGATTGGTTCAAGGCTCGAATACCCCTCGCTTCGGATTGACCGAATAAGCCGCTGTAATCTTGGACTATTCAGTCGTTCGGAATGTTTTAGAGGGACCAAATCAAGCAATCGGACTGGCACTTCGACTTCGGCCAATCCATCGACAAAGTCGACTTCATCGACGTCTTCCGGGCGCGTTATGCGTGTCAGTTTGGGTATGCGTCCGATGATGTGGGAGCGAAAGTCCATGGCAGCGGTTCTTCTTCTGGTCCTTCACCGTGCATCTGGTTAGGAACTCTCTTCGAGCAGGCCGCCCGGGTTGTTTTTTCGGCCTCGCCGACGCGAGTTTTCGTTCCCGTTGCGGCAATTATTGTACGAGAGTCGGTAGGCTCCAGTTTTTGAAAGTGATTGTGCGGAGCAGCACACGACCAGATATTGTCCAAATCAGATAGCGGCGCAATTGAAAAATGATCTGCCGCGGATCTGGCTGCTAGCTCCTTGAGAGGCCACAGAAAAACGCGCGGCCGATAACTCGTGGCCGCGCGCTTCTTAAATCCTTAGCTGCCCGGTGAATGGGCTATTTCTCGGGGCAGAGCTCGAATGCCTTATCGAGAGCAGCCGTCGGGCTTGGAAACTCGCCGATCGTCTTACCGCCCTTAGCATAAGCCGCGATGTAGGCGTCCGCTTCTCGCTTCTCTTTGCCGGCATGAACGTCGAGAACGGTGAAATTGGTCATGCCATTGCCTGGCGCCTTGATGATGATGGCCTTGGAGCCGCCATAGCTTGCGGTCCAGACCCGGCACTTGCCCTCCACGGGCTTCAGCTGCTTGGCCTGGTTGCCGGCCATTGCGGTTTTGACCGGTTCGGCATTCTGCTTTTTGTCATCAACGGCGTTGATGACCGTCGGTGTCTCGCTTGCGGCCATCTCTTGAGCGGTCTTGGCGGACTGGGACAATCCTATGAGAGAGCCTGCGCCAAGTGCCGAGCGTTGCTCGGTGGTGTCCAACTTCGGCTTGTCGACGACTTCAATGGTCGGTGCAGACGTTGCCTTCTGTTTGCTGGCAACGGCTTTGCCGCGTTCACCGCGAGCAAGAGCAACCCACTCTGGACGGGGATCCGGGATATTGCAGAACGACCGCATGAATACGTCCGAAATTGCTTTGATATCGGCGGAATAACCGCGGTCGTTGGGAGCCCATTTGCGGCCGATGTGAGTGTATGTGAGGGGACCACGAATGGAGCGGCGATAGGGGACAAGAATCTTCCATTCCTGAACCTTGCGCGTCCGTTCGGCGACCGGGTTCTCGATGTGGGTTCCCGTGTACATCAGAACATGTTCGAGGTGCGCGCGAACGCCATCGGAGACTGTCTTGAAGTACTCACCCTTGACGCCACCACCGGTTGCACCGAGGCCGGCGAAGTTGTTCTGGTCGGCGTCCACATCGCCGGTGTAGCGCAGCGTGTTTGTCTCAACGACCATCTGGTAGAAGGCCATATCCCAGCGAATGCCAAGGTCTTCACCATGACGCATGTAGTACATGGCGATATCTTCGAAGCGGCGGTCCAGCGAGGGGTGGCGAGACTTCAGAAAACTGCCCAGGCGGCCCGGTGTCGTGCAGGCGGGAACCTGATTGGAGGCTGTTGTTTTGATTGCCGGCAGAGAAGCGGCGAAAACTGGTGAACTCAATGCCGCGGTTGCGGCAGCGAGAATGAAGACTCCGGATCGGCTCAGCATGTGGCACCTTCAGGCGGAAACTGACAACGCGGGCGTAAGGGCAATCGTCGCACCCTGTTGTCATAATTCGTTAAGTTTAACGGTTGGTTTACAAGTGCCGGACGATTCGCCCCCGTCCATTGAAAACTTTGATTGATCAATGGGGCATGAGTTTGGGCAGGCTTGGGAGGAAATGTGGCGGAAGGCCTGCTGTTCGGTGAACGCGGCCAGGATCCGGACCGATGTCCGGCCGAGCCGGCAGTCCGGCCGGTGTACGCGGTTACGCCAGGTGCTGGCCGCTGTCGAGTGTGATCATCTGCCCGGTCTTTGAAGGTGAAGACAGGATGAAAAGCACAGCATCGGCGATTTCTTCGGGCGGGCAGGCACGCTTCAACAATGTGCTCGCGACCTCTTTGTCAAAATCCTCCTTGCTTTGGTGGATGCTCTGAAGGACGGGGCCAGGCGAAACGGCGTTCACGCGAATGCGTGGCGCCAGCGCCTGCGCGAGGGTGCGGGTGGCGTTCCATAGGGCGGCCTTGGAGACCGTATAGGAGAAGAATTCGGGCGAGGGCCTCAAGACGCGCTGGTCGATAATGTTGATGATATTGCCCTGAGCATTCTCTGGGAGATGGCTCGCAAATGACGTGGCGAGGAATATGGGCGCACGCAGGTTCGTGTTGATATGCCGGTCCCAGACTTCAGGTTTCAGGTTCTGGGGTGTGTCTTCAAGAAAGGTGGAGGCGTTATTGACCAGGCACGTCGGCGCCCCAAACCTTTCCGCGCACTTGCCGATAAGTCCCGTGACGTCTTCGATTTTGGAGAGATCACCCTGGAGTACGCCCGCGCGGCCGCCCGTAGCTTGAATCTCATCGGCTAGCCGCTGGGCCTCTTCGCCGGACGAATTGTGATGAATCGCCACTTGCCACCCTTCAGCGGCAAGCGCCAGCGCGATTGCGCGGCCAATGCGGCGCGCAGCCCCGGTGACCAGAGCCGTTTGAAGTGTGTTGATTGACCGCTGAGCCATTGTTCTGTCACCCGTCATTCATGCTTTCGGACAACCATAACGAGGTGCTGATGAATCAGGACCAGTTCAAATTAAGATGTGAGCAATACCCTCCGACACCTGATGATGGTTACTTTTTAGGCACATCGCCCAGTTTTGAGTCGTTTTCCAAGTATTCCACACGAGTGGATTGGAAGCACCGTGCGCAGTCCTTGGTCAGAATCTCGGATTTGTTGCGCTCTAACTACAAACGACTTTGCTAATGCGGGCGATGTACTCGTTGTCGTTGTGAATCAGACGCGAATGCAGTTTCTTACGTTTAACGGTGGGATTGTTCATAGCTCAACCTGACGGGGGCTCCTGGCAGCGAATAGAGACATTCACACCTGCAATGAAACTGGGGGTTTACAGATTATGCATACAAAAATTGGACTCATGAGCTCTGTTGTCGCGATGGCCGTCGCTGGCGCCGTCGTCGCAACTCCGGCTGCTGCAGGTGACTTTTACAACCGCGAGGCTGCCGGCAGTGTGAAAGATGCCCCTGTCGTTGACAGCGGACGCAAATTCGAATGGTCGTTCAACATCGGCGGTACTTCGGATTACGTTTTCCGCGGCATTTCGCAGACCTTGGAAGACCCAACGGTTCAGGGTGGCGTCGATTTCTCATATGGCATGTTCTACACGGGTGTGTGGGCATCGGGCGTCGACTTCGTCGAAGGAAGCCCTCCTCCAGGCAGTGGCGATGCATCCGTCGAAGTGGATGTCTACGGCGGCATCAAGCCGAAACTCGGCCCCGTCGAGTTTGATCTCGGTGTGATCGGCTACCTTTATCCTGGTGCCCAGGACCTCGCCGGAGCGGATCTCGACTATGTCGAAATCAAAGGCGGCGCGGGCTATTCCATCCGCGGCCTGAGCCTCAGCGGTGCGGTCTACTATTCTCCGGACCAGTTCGCCGAATCCGGACAGGCATGGACGCCTGAGATGAGCGTTGGCTACGAATTCCAGAGCATCGGCATCTTCACGCCGACGATCGACGGTACGGTTGGGGCCTATTACTTCGACGACAGCAGCCTCGACTATGTTTACTGGAATGCTGGTCTGGCACTTGCGGTTGAGAAGTTCACCTTCGACTTCCGCTATTGGGACACGGATTCCAACGGTGCCGACTTCTGCGCCGACAAAGGACTGTGCGACGAGCGGTTCGTCTTCTCGGCCAGCATCGCGCTTCCATAAACGTTCTCATAAAACAGGCCGCCGGTTCATCCAGCGGCCTGTTTCCGAACGGCAGTTACTTTTCCTGACTACTTCCCACTCCTAAGACCAAAGCGCCGCTTTGGTCTTTTGTTGTTTTCGGGACCTGGTTGGTTGTCGCCGTCAAGAATCTTATGCGTCGGCGCCAGGGTGGCCCCTTCACCGGTTCCAACCGCCGGCCCGGCATTGGCCAGACCTCGGCTGCCCAAGCGAGAAAACGGAAGTGGTCGCAGGCACACTTTTCCGGGTCCTCGCGGATGCGCAATAAGCGCGTTACCACCGAGGATAATGGAACTCGCCAAATCTGCCCGCGCGATTTCAATCTGAATTGTCGAGGTTACCGCCAATACACAACCAGCGTCGGCTCGCAGCTGTTCGCCATAAGTCGCTTCGCATTCGACATACGTGAGCGGTTGCCCCTTGATGTCGAAGTTGATGACATCGACGGAGCCAGAACGTTGCCGTCAATGGCCGGTGTTGGTCACAGTGCCTGTTTGCGACATTGTGCCATGGCCTTCCACTTCAGCAGCAATGTTGCCGACTGCAGAGGCCCTGGCGGGAGCACACGATCAGCCAGGTGAACTCCACAGGACAACGCCTGGAACCGTTGTTTTGCGGCTTCAATCGGATTGTTCGGAGCAGGATCATGCTTTGCTCATGCCCATCCCCTGTTCTATTTTTTTTGGGTTTATTCACAGGCGGGGTCTTGCAAAAGCGCGAATCGTTATTTGTCGCAATGACGTCATGCACAACGCCTAAAAAGCGCATGGTGATGAAGCCGCATGCGGTATTTTTTCGTTTGCGGCATTTCAGCTTTT
>JARFQY010000362.1 GCA_029287535.1 Filomicrobium sp. | reverse complement strand
TGCCGGCACGCCTATGGTGGTGGGCTACAAGGTGGACGCGGTGGCGGCGAACTTGCGTTTTCTCGTCAAGGTGCCGTCGGTGGTGCTGGCGAATCTGGTTTTGGATGAGACCGTTTTTCCCGAGTTCATTCAGGAGGCTTGCGAGCCGACGATACTTGCCGGGGCGGTCGAGGCCTTGTTCAATGACACTGCCGAACGCAAGGCGCAGCTGGAAGCACTTGGGCGGATTGCAGGAAAGATGCAAATCGATGGGCCGAGCCCCAGTGAAGCCGCCGCGGATGTCGTCGTCGGCGTGCTAGAGGAATCCGCAACGGGGCGTCCGGCGGATTCCTAGCCTGAGCATCGCGTCCAGGTCAGCGGTTTAGCTGCGCTCGGAGCGAGGGACAAACGAGCGCTGAGCGTCGCCGATATAGAGCTGACGCGGGCGGCCAATGCGTTGCTCTGGATCCTCGATCATTTCCTTCCACTGTGCGACCCAGCCGACCGTGCGTGCAACCGCGAAGAGGACAGTGAACATCTCGACGGGGAAGTTCATGGCGCGAAGTGTGATGCCGGAATAGAAGTCAATGTTCGGGTAGAGCTTCTTTTCGACGAAGTACTCGTCTTCCAGCGCGATGCGCTCTAGTTCCATGGCGACCTTCAGCAAGGGTTCGTCGCGTATGCCGAGGGCATCGAGGACCTCATGGCAGGTCTTCTGCATTACCTTGGCGCGTGGGTCGTAGTTCTTGTAGACGCGGTGGCCAAAGCCCATCAGACGGAAGCCGGAAGTCTTGTCCTTTGCCTTCTTGACGTACTCCGGGATGCGATCGACGCTGCCGATTTCCTTCAGCATGTTGAGAGCGGCTTCGTTGGCACCACCGTGGGCGGGACCCCAAAGGCAAGCGATGCCGGCGGCAATGCACGCGAATGGGTTTGCGCCTGAAGAGCCGGCCAAGCGGACCGTTGACGTCGAAGCGTTCTGCTCATGGTCGGCGTGCAGAATAAAGATGCGATCCAAGGCGCGCGCGATGACCGGATTAACCGTGTAGGGTTCACACGGAACAGCAAAACACATCTGCAGGAAGTTGCTGGAGTAGTCCAGGTCATTGCGCGGATAGATGAATGGCTGGCCGACGGAATACTTGTAGGCCATGGCTGCGATGGTCGGCATCTTTGCGATCAGCCGGCGGGCTGCGACGGTACGCTGCCAGGGGTCATTGATGTCCGTTGAGTCGTGATAGAAAGCAGACAGGGCACCCACCACGCCACACATCACCGCCATTGGGTGCGCGTCGCGCCGGAAGCCGGTGTAGAAGCGCGTCATCTGCTCGTGGAGCATCGTGTGATTGGTGATGGCGTGTTCGAATTCTTCGTACTCGCGCTCGGTTGGCAGGTCTCCGTTCAAAAGGAGATAACAGACCTCGATGAAGCTGGACTGCTCGGCCAGTTCGTCGATGGGGTAGCCGCGGTGAAGCAGGATGCCGTTGTCACCATCGATGTAGGTTATTTTTGATGAGCAGTTCGCCGTTGAAGTGAAGCCCGGGTCATAGTTGAAACAGCCGGATTCCTTGTAGAGTTTGCCGACATCAATCACGTCGGGCCCGAGTGTGCCGGAGCGCACGGGCATGTTGATGGTGGCGTCCTTGACCGCGAGCGTGGCCATGGGGGAAGTGCCGGAGCCGGTGTCATCTGAATTCATCGGGCGGTTCCCTTTCGATACGTGGCTAGAAAGCGTCGCGGAGGCCAAGGTCTTGGCGGCCATCTATGCGGACCGACGCAGATAATGGGGCGTGGTAGCCGACATTCGCACCTGCGACAAGATAACCGTTGGCAGGGTGGTGTAGGTCTCGCGCGGATGTGAGACTGCGTGTTTACGTGAAATTGTGCAGTGCGAAAGGGCTTGCTGCGTGTTTATTGCATTCAGTGGGGAAATTCGCAAGGAACCGTGTAGATTTCCGGATACCGGCGGGCTCTTGTGAGCATGGCTTTGCGCCGTCACCGCGGGATCACTAGTGCCTTAGTCTTAAGCGCTTTGAATTGCAGAGGACGTGTGCGGGCATATTGGTGCCTGGCGTTATGCTGAATGTGCAGTTTCCTGCAGCCGCGCCAAGGTTTCATCTTTGCCTAGGGCAGCCATGACATCGAATATTGAGGGCGACACCGTCGTGCCAGTGAGGGCGGCACGCAGCGGCTGGGCGACTTTGCCCAGTTTCAGGCCATCACTTTCCGCGAATTCCCGAATCGTGGCTTCGATGGGTTCCGCAGTCCAATCCGTCAGTTCCTTGAGATGAAGCGCTAGTCGAGCCAGCATTTCGCGCGCGGGTCCATCGAGGAGCTTGGCCGCCTTGGCGTCCGGGACCAATGGGCGGTCGGCCCAGAGAAATCGTCCGCCCTCGACAAAATCCAGCAGCGTCTTCGAGCGGTCTTTCATGGCGGGCAAAAGTGCGCGCAGCTTTTCATCCGCACCGGCTGCAAATGCCTTGGTGATTTGCTGTCCTTCGGGAATGTAGGCCAGAAGATCAGTGATGCGGCGGAACAGTTCCTCATCGTCGGTGTTGCGAATCCAATGGGCGTTGACGGCCTCGAGTTTCTGGATGTCGAAGCGCGCTGGAGCTTTGTTGATGGCATCGATATCAAACCACTCGATCAATTGACTGGTGGTGAAGGTCTCGTCGTCGCCATGGCTCCAGCCAAGCCGGACGAGATAATTTCGCATTGCGACGGGGAGGTATCCCATTTCACGGTAGGCCTCCGCGCCCAGCGCCCCGTGGCGCTTGGAAAGTTTGGCGCCGTCGGATCCATGTATCAACGGAACATGCGCCCATTGCGGAACCGGCCAGCCTAGCAGCTGATAGATTTGCGTCTGCCGGGCGGCGTTGGTGAGATGGTCGACGCCTCGGATGACATGGGTGATGCCCATGTCGTGGTCGTCAACGACGACGGCGAGATTGTAGGTGGGCGAGCCATCAGAGCGCAGGATGATAAGGTCATCGAGCTCCTTGTTGGCATAAGTGACTTCGCCTTGGACATGATCGTTAATAACGGTCTGCCCTTCGTTGGGCGCGCGCAGGCGAATAACGAAGGGTGTATCGGGCGGGGCTTCGCTCGGGTCACGATCGCGCCAGGGAGAGACGAGCCTGAAGGAGCGTTTCTCATTTTCCGCGGCCTCACGCATGGCGGCGAGTTCCTGCTGTGTCAGGTAACAGCGGTAGGCGTTGCCACTTGCAAGCAGCTCTTCGGCAATCTCACGGTGGCGATCGGCGCGCGCATATTGTGAGACCGGTTCTCCGTCCCAATCCAGTTCCAACCAGCGAAGGCCATCAAGTATGGCGCTGACGGCCTCTTCGGAGTTTCGCTCGCGATCTGTGTCCTCTATGCGGAGCACGAACTTACCACCCTTGGCCTTGGCGTAGAGCCAGTTGAAGAGCGCCGTGCGGGCACCGCCGATGTGCAAGAATCCCGTCGGTGACGGGGCAAAGCGGACAATGACTGCGTCGTTGGAATCTTTGGTGTGCGTCATGGCGGCGGTTTCCGTTTGCGTCGGGTTGAGCCGCTGCACGCATGCGGCCACTGGCTTTACGATCCAGGCGATGTAGCATGGGCGGGGGGTGCTGTTTAGAAGCAAGGCCGCATGATGCTTGGAGACCTTAGCGACTCAGAGACGCAGGGGGGAAGGTCAGTGCAGGTGGATTTGCCATCAAGGCGGTGGCATCTGCGGTTGCGCGAGCTGATCGAGGCCGAGCGTCCGGGCTGGTTCCATTGGGTTCCAGTATTCGTGGGGGTGGGGGCGCTCGTCTATTTTGCCGTTCCGTTCGAGCCAAGCCCGCTGATCGTGGCGGCCATCGTCGTGGCCGCTTTCTCATTGCGGCTGGTCGGTGGAGGGATGACATACGCCAGTGTGGTTACGGGTGTTCTGGTTTGCTGTGCAATCGGTTTGGCGGTGGCAAAAATCAGAACGGAGCTGGTGGGCGCACCCGTATTGATTAAGAAAACGGGCGCGGTTGGGGTCTCCGGTTTCGTTGAGGTCAGCGAGGCGCGGGCGAAGGGGGGAAGCAGGCTGACGCTGCGGCCTGTACGCATTGAGACAATACTCGAGCCCTCTCTGCCCAAGCGGATTCGTGTGTCGTTCCGGCAAGTCGTGAAGGGAGTTGTTCCTGGTGACTACGTTTCGTTCACGGCCAAACTCTCACCGCCGCCGCGCGCTTCGGTTCCTGGTGGCTTTGACTTTTCCAGATACGCCTATTTTCGCGGTATCGGGGCGGTGGGGTTTGCAACGACGGACCCGGTTCCAAGCGCTGCGCCAGTCGGGCAGTCAGGAATGCTGGCGGTCCTTAACGCCATTGCGCGGGTGCGTTTGGAGATCGGAAACCGCGTGGCGGAGCACTTGCCCGGACAAACCGGTGCGGTGGCGAAAGCGCTATTGACGGGTGATCGCAGCGGCATTTCGGAGGAGACGAACGAGATTTATAGAGCCTCTGGGCTCTACCACATTCTGTCGATCTCCGGTCTGCACATGGCAATCATGGGCGGCTCCATTTATGTGGTCTTACGGTTCCTGCTGGCGTTGTCGCCGCTGATGGCGCTTAACTTTCCGATCCGCAAGTGGGCGGCAGCCGGCGCGATTGGTGGTGCCTTTGGGTACCTGCTGATTTCCGGCGGGTCGTTTGCAACACTGCGATCCTTTGTGATGATCGCGATCTTCTTTTTGTCGATCCTGGCCGACCAACCGATGATTGCATTGCGCAACGTCGCATTGGCGGCACTGATCATCCTGTTGCTGTTTCCGGAGAGCGTCGTTGATCCTGGATTCCAGATGTCGTTTGCCGCCGTGGTGGCGTTGGTAGCCTCCTATGAGGCATTGGCGCGCCGGACGGCCTCCTTGTTGCCGCGTCGCGACAGCTGGCTATGGCGGGTTGGGGGATTCTTCGCAGCCATTGTCGGTTCGACGGCGGTGGCGAGTGCGGCGGTGGCACCGCTTGGGATCTATCATTTTCACCAAGCGCAGCACTTTGCCGTCGTAGCGAATTTTCTGGCGGTTCCTATCTGCAACTTTTTAGTGATGCCGGCGGCGTTGGCGGCGCTGGTATTGATGCCTTTCGGGGTTGAGGGTCTGGCTCTCGCCGCGCTCGGGTGGGGGCTCGAGACAATGGCTTTATTCGCGAGGTGGGTGACGGGTTTCGAGGGGGCGGTCAGCCGTGTGCCGGCGATGCCTGCGGTCGCGCTTGGGCTAATGGCTGCCGGTGGGTTGTGGCTTTGTCTCTTACGGCACCGTTGGCGGCTGCTGGGGCTTATATTGATTGCTCTGGGGGTTGCTGTCGCACCGCTGGGCGTGCGCCCGGATCTGTTGATTGGTGGTAAGGGCCGGCTGATTGTTTTGCGGGACGGAGAGGGTCGGTACTCCGGACTGACGTCCCGATTTTCCAGATACGAGCTCTCGCAGTGGTTGGCGCGTGATGGGGATCCCCGTGAAGCCGCGGAAGTCGGGATCGATGGGGTTTTGAGATGCGATGGTGTCGGATGCGTTGGACGGCGCCAGGGAGCACTCATTGCTGTGGCGCGTCATCCGGCGGCGTTGCGTGAGGATTGCCTGAGAGCCGACATCCTGATTTCCCAGATTGACGTACGACTTCCGTGCCCAAACCCGACGCTGTTATTGGACCGAGCGACGGTCTCAGCGCGGGGGGCGATTGCGGTCTACATCGCTGGTGATGGCACCGTGAGCAGCACGAGTGTCACCGATTCTCAGGGGCAGCGGCCGTGGTCACCCCGGACAGCCACGTTACCAGGCAGGCCGAAGCCTCCTAATAGCGTCGGATCAAGCCAACCAGACGGCCTTGGATATCGACCTGATCAGGACTGAACACACGGGTCTCATAGGCGGGATTGGCCGCCTCCAGGGCGATGGACGATCCCTTCTTGCGCAGGCGCTTCAAGGTTGCTTCTTCCTTTTCGACAAGCGCAACGACAATGTCGCCATTTTGCGCCGTGTCGGCACGGCGGACGATGACCGTGTCGCCATCGTGGATGCCGGCTTCAATCATGGAATCGCCGCGGACCTCGAGGGCGAAGTGTTCGCCACTCGACAGCAGATCCGGTGGACAGTCGATGTCGTGAGTGTGGTCCTGGATTGCGCTGATCGGTGTACCGGCAGCGATGCGTCCCATCACCGGCACGGGTATGGATTGCGACTGCAGGATGCTGGGCTCGGGCAGTGATGCCGCGGGCGG
>JARFQY010000320.1 GCA_029287535.1 Filomicrobium sp. | reverse complement strand
GGAAATCGTCGACGAATTTGTCAAGGGCTTCCCAATCGGTGAATTCGTGGTTGCCCGTCGGCTCGAAGGTGCCGTTATTCTGCATCACAACGTGCTTGATGATCTGGATCTTGAAGTAATCATACTCCGAGTAGCGCAGGGCGCCGGCGAGCAACAGAACTTTGGCCGGCTCGAACTTCGTCACCCAAGTAAACCGGTCCACATACTGCTGGGCTGAGGCCAGTCCTTCTTTTGTGGCCGCTGACAAGCTCACTGAGATGAATGCTGTCGGGACACTGGCAAGTTTGTCGCGCTGTGCCAGGACGAGATTGATGATGCTGTCCTGGTGGCGCTCCTGGTGGACCGACGCGGCAAGTATGACCGCGTCGAAATTCGTAGGGTCGGGAATCGTGGTGAGACTGGCGCTGTCGATCAGTTCGACTTGATGCTCGGCCGCAGAAATATGCTTCGAGGCTGTCTCCGCGATCTTCTTTGTTTGTCCCTCGGTTGTCCCATAGATGATCAGGACCTTCATAGCCTGTCTCCTAATCCAGTGCGTCTTCGCTCAAAATCATCACTCATGATACACGGTGCACTCATCCTCTAAAGCCGACGGATTGGCGCGCCCGCCTGCTCCCGCCGGCCGCGAGGACCCGCGTCCGCAACACGACAGGTATAAAATGCTGATGAAGGTCACCGGGCGCTTTGACACCAATCATGGAAACTGGCGGAAATCCACGTTTCTTGCCCCATTTGGCACCTTTGGCGCTGCTTATTGGCGTGTCAGCCAATCGATTTGAGAAGATCGCCGACGAAATAGGCAACAGCGGCGGCAGCCGCCCCGATCAGGACCGTCTCCAAAGCGGACCACCAGGCCGGCGCCAGTGCCCAGCGGCTTTTCAAGCCCCCAATGGCGGCAAACACCAATCCAGTTGCGATAGTTGAAACCATGAAGGCGCTCGGAAGCCCCAGGGCAAAGGGCACTAGGGGTACGGCGCCACACAAGAGGAAAGATGCGAAAGTGCTCGCGGCGGCTTTGAACGGTGACCTGGGTGTGCTCGACAGGCCGTACTCCTCCTTCAGCATCATGTCGACCCAGCGCTCACGATCGGAGGTAATTGCCTCGGTCGCGCTGTTAAGAGCTTCACCGCGCAATCCCTTCTGCTCGAACAATTGTCTGACTTCTTCACGCTCACCATCGGGCACTCTTTGGATGTGATCGTGCTCAATCTCTCGCAGGCGGGTGTAATCGTCGATCTCTGTCTTCGTGGCGCTGAAGTTGGCAGCGGCCATCGAGAAGCCGTCGGCGAGCAGGTTGGCAAGGCCGAGTATGAGAATGATACGGGCCTCAAGGTTCGCCCCGACGATGCCTGCGACGATAGCGAAGGTGGTGACCGCTCCGTCGATGCCCCCGTAGACCCAGTCGCGGATGTAGGATGCGTTGGGCTTGTCCGCGAGGCGCCTGCGAATTGCTGCAGGTGTGTGATCTGCATAAAGGTCCTTGTTTCCCATTATTGTCTCCGACGCACTCTCCAACCTCTGTCGAGGGTATGAATTCCGGATAGCTGTGGGCTTGCGCTGGGTCAAGCTGCCGTGGCAGCCGCACGCGCGCTCGGGGTCGCTGGCCTGCAGCAACGCACACCGAGCTGAAGCGAATAGTCGTCCTTGGGAGTCGATAGGCGATGAAGCTACCCATTTGTCTGAGGCTATTTCTTGCAGCGGTCTTCGTTGCTGGAACTTTCGGGGCGGCGGCTGCCCGAACAACGAGCGTCGTCACCTTTGGGTCTAAGCAAAGAATCATCCTGATCGACAGCAGGAAGTCGCTCGCCGCCTCCCGCCTGTTTGAAAGCCTCAATGTACGAACGCAAACTCGCGGGCTGTCGCAAACCAAGGTTCTTGCCCCAAACGACGGTTCTTTTCGCATCTCCTGCATGGCGGTGAGCACCGACTATTCCTGCTCCGTTACCGTTTATGCGGGCACTTACGCCAAACTCGATTTCAAGACCGCCAGCGTGGAGTTGCGTCTGCCCGCATCTATTGCCAAGACGTATGAGGGCCTGTTCGATGTCGCAGGCAAGGTGGCTTTCGATTTCGAAACCGTAGATCATAGGTTGCGGATCATGTGGAGCGGGCAAGGGCTGACGATTATCTATCCTGGCAAGCGCCGCACCGGCGACCTGTGACGTCGACTTTCGGTTCTCATCAGAACCTGGCGGAAACGCCCACCAAGGGGCCGTGCATCGTCAGACTCCAATTGAAGTCGCCAGCATCGTAGTCCGCGTGGGAGGCACGGTAGCCTACGAAGGCGGATACACCTTTTTCCCATTCGTAGCCGACGCCCCCCATAACGTCATAGAGGAAGCTCGACTCTATGCCGAAGCCACCGATCATTGCCCAGCCGGTCGCAAACCAGTGGTCGTCGATCATGGTCCGGCCGCGCACACCGACCAACGGATCAACCCAGGTATCTTCATCCTTGGCGATCGCATTCACCTTTGTACCGGCGGCAAACCCAAACGTCTTGTTGATCGGACCGAACCGCAGGTCCCCTTCAAGAGCGACTGATGCGTCAGCGACCACACCTATCTTCAGCTTGACATCGGTGACCCGAACGCCGGCAAAAACATCCAAGTGAGACCGTCTTGATTGGTATGCCCGGTAGGTCGCCGCGAACGTCGCGAGCCAGTGCGAAAAAGCGACGTCGACAACGCCGTCGACTTTCGCTCCGCCGGTCAAAGTTAGATCGGGTCCCTGGACCGGTCCAAAGCCGGGCCCTTGGACTTCGATCGTCCCCGTGCGCTCGCCGGCAAATTCCTGGACGCTGGCAACCCTGAAGTGAATGGCGTCGTAAAAGAAGCCCACACGGCGATAACGGATGAGGCCGGACCCCATGTAATAGCCGTCAAGCACTTCGAAGACTTGGTCCAAGTTTCTCAGAATCTGGATGGGGGTCACATTGATCGAAGTCTGGAGGCCCAGCACACCAACTTCACCCACCATTCCGGGGATCCAACCATAGATGGGAGCGATAGTCGCTTCCCATTGGCCGTGCGGATCCGCGGGAACCATCGTGTCTTCGGCTTGCAGCGGTGCACCCAAGTCGGCGGCGCGGCTGCGATCCGTCCAGACGAGTGCCAACGCGGTCAGAAAAGCCAGCACAGCAAAAGATCGCATGGCGGTAAAAAACATCGACAACTAAATCCGATCCATGGCTGCAAGACGGTGTACAGAAAATCGTCTCACACGCCATTTGCTGGCGGAGCCGTATGGCTATGCGTCGATTGCTAGAGGATCGCCCTGGCCCATCCAAGTCCAAACCCACCGCTGCAGCCGATTTGTAGGCGCGCTGTTGTTGTTTGGCATACAGTCTTGGCCCGAGACTTGAAAATGCGGGCTTGTGGCGAAGCTCGAGACACTGTTATCCCCGGTTATCCCCACTGCACCCGTCAGCTGACAGAGCACCGTCCGGCACTTGAATGCTGCGTCAGACGCGCCCTGAGGTGTTCAAGCGGTAGCCGTATTCTCGGGTGCCAGCCAATCCGCGACGCGGTTCAGAAGCGCCGCTCCGATGATTGCTACTCCGATGTTGAACAAAACGTGGACGGTCGCGACGGTCGTATCACCATCTCCCACCCAATCCACGACAAACCGTGCGAACACCGTCATGAACGGAAGAAAGGCCAATACGCCCAGCGCGTTGAAAACGAAGTTGGCGATCGCCGCGCGCCTCGCCACAAGCCCCACGCTGGCGGAGGCGATGAGAGCGGTCGACGTGGTGCCAAGGTTCGAGCCAACAACGATGGGAACGACATCGGTGGTATCCAGCAGGCCTTGTTGGACGGCAATGATGGCCAGGCCGACCATGACACTGCTCGACTGCAACAGGGCCGTGCCGACAATGCCAATCAGCAAGCCAAGAATTGGGTACATTTCATAGGCCAGCCACGACGCAAGGGTGGCGTTCTCCTTGATCGGTGCGATCGCGTCGCTGACAAGCTGCAGCGCGAGCAGAATGACACCGAGATAGAACACTGACCGTCCGGCGAGGGAGATTCGGCCCGGCAGCCAAGAAATCAGCACGCTTGCAACGATTAGAAATGGCCCCAGCGTAGTGAGATCGAGCGATACCAGCCAAGCCGTCGATGTCGTGCCGAGGTTGGCTCCAAGAAACACCGGCAGGCTGGAGCGGAACAAAATCGTGCCGGCTTCGACAAGAGCAACGGTGATCCCTGAAACCGCGCTGGATGACTGTATCAATGCCGTCAGCAGGGCTCCCCGGATGAAGCCCTTCACGGGGTTTGCAGTGACCTTTGCGATCCAGTTGGAGAGTTGCTCGCCGCCGGTTTCACGGACGTCTCGACTAAATCCTTTTAGTGCGTAGATGAACAGGATGACCGCGGCTGCAGTGGAAATGACAATATCGAATGTTGAGATCGGCATTTTGTATTGTTCTCAAGTTTTTGCGCCGCGTGTTGCGCAATGCGGGGGCTTTGTCAAAGACCCGGCGTATTCCTGAGAGGGTTGCGGCCGGTCCTTTCCTTGCTGTAACGCGCTTCCGTCCGATTTGTAGCGAGCGGGCCGGTCCGCGATATCCCCACTTGTCGGGCCCCGATAGACAGACCCCAGCGGTAGTTCCAGCCGAATCGATTAACGTGCCGGCACTGTCGCGGCTTGGCGTCTCAAACAGAGAACGCCGCGCACGTATTACCCTTTCGCTTCGAGATTTGATGACGCGGAGTTGTTTTGAGCACGAACTTGCATTTGATGCTTTTGTGGGCCATTCGTCGCCTCCTGCGGCTACGTCATTGGCTGGTCGCGGCATTGAGCTGCACCGCCTGGTTGCTCATGCTGGGTGCTGGCTCAACGGCTGCAGCCAACTTGCTAGCGCGTGAGCCGAAGACGATCGCAATCTTCATCAGTTCCGATTTTGACGGTTGCTATGTTCCAGGCGTGATCCAAGCGATCCGGCAATTCACACAAGACGCCGCCGATGAGATCAACGGCAATGGCGGGATCGCGGGGGCACCCATTCGCCTCAGCTTCCACGATGATGAGGATGACGCATCAAAAACCGTAGCGGGCATGGAAGCGGCGCTGCAGGACAAGCAGCTGTTGGCGATGATCGGCATCCCCAGTTCGACGCGCGGCAAGGCTGTCTTCGACCAGCACGGTGAGGGAATTGCCGCTTCGGGTGTACCGTTCATCACCGAAGTCTCGCTCAATCAGATGTTTGCTCAACTTCCAAACGTCTTCACCATGGCCAGCGCCGTTGACAACGAGTTGGAGGTGTTGCGCGCGTTCATCGGGGCGGGTGGCTACAGGCGGCCGGTCTTTATCGGACGTGAAGGCGACCTTTATACCGGCGCGATCGGCGACGGGCTTGCATCCCTGCGAGATGGTGCATCGCTTGTTGCAGATCACCGGTTAAGGATTGAGGACTACAAGCTTGCGCCTGGTTCAGCCGATGCGGCGATCGCCGACCTCAAGGAGACGTCTCCCGACGTCATCTTCATGGGTCTTGGCAGTGGGCCAGGTGCCACCTTCGCTCAGGCGCTCGACAAGGCGGGCATCAATGCGCCGGTCTTCGTTGTCCTCGGGCGCATCACTCGGATTCTCAACCGTGCCAAAGACCTCAACCAGGATCGCCCATTCTACCAGTTCGGATGGGACGGCGTACCCAATGCCTACAACGAACGGCTGCGCCACAGAATCTGGGAAACTGGCGAACGCAGCTGGATCTTCAATGACCGCCCGGCGGAGCTAACGCCTGCTGAATGGACGCGCAGGGGCTGCCAGCTGCGCAGTGTCCCTGTTCAATCGGTCATGGATGACAAGAACCGCCGCGCCATCGGCCGTGGCGCACAGTATCGAGATATGTTGAGCATAATCGTCGAGGCGGCTCAGCGAGCACCCGAAGACGCGAGCCTTATGGACACCCGCCGCTACATTGTCGATGAGATCACCGCCCATAAGCAGGGCCGGCGCATGCACCACGGCTGGTGGCAGGACTGGTCGTTCACACCCAAGCGTGCCTCGGCGGGTGACACGTTGATCGTCGAGAGGGCGCCTGGAACAACCGACATCAGGCTGGCGCCTCAACAGTACGTCCGGGTCGCCGGGCAGCTCCGGCCGCGACCCGTCGTCTATATCAGCCTCGACCTTATCTCCATGTCGCGGATCGATACGAATGACCGGAGCTTTGATGCGGAGTTCTATTTGTCGTTTCGCAGCGAAGCATCCGATATCGACATCACCGACATTCACTTCACGAACGCCTACCGAGCCCAGACCGGCAAGGGCAAGCTCATCAGCTGGCGGCAGATTCACGGCGGGCAGGAAAGCTCAAGCTTTCCCAGTAACGTCAAGCTTTACAGGGTCTCGGGTAAGTTCAACTTCGAGCCCGAGCTCGGCCGCTACCCGTTCGATACGCAAAGGCTATCGATTTCGTTTCAGCCGGCAAGCGCTTCGCAGCCCTTCCTCATACAGCCGCCGAGCGCTCAAAGCATCACGACACCCTTCTTGATCGACGGCTGGAATGCAAAGGATCGTTATGTGGGGTCGGATCAAGACATCATCCCGACGATCGACCGGCACCACGGAGAGAAGCGTCTCGTACCTTTCTACAAGTTCAACTCGACCTGGGTCGTCTCAAGGAACGCGACGGACTATTATCTCAGGGTCATCGTCCCGCTCGGCTTTATCCTTCTTGTTACATACTTCTCAATCTTCCTGGGCCACGCACGGTTTGATTCAACCGTTGCGATACAGGTCACCGCGCTCCTGTCCGCGATCGCACTCTACCTGGCGCTTCCTAAAGTCGACTCCGACCAGGCGACGCTGTCCGACAAAGTCTTCATGATTACATATGCCATGGTGAGCTTCATGATCGGCTTATCGGTCTTGAAGGACTGGAGCTTCGTCGGCCAAAGGCCATTCGTTCGCCGGCTGGTCTCCTTCATTCAGACCATTGTCTATCCAGTGATCGCCATCGGCTTGATGACTTCTCTCGTCGCCGGCCCCGTGTTTCTGGCTGAGATGAGTGAGAAACTTGCAGACTTCATTGGCAATCTCATCAGCTGGGCATAGCGCCCGACCGGTCGCCGGCGTGAACCGTTGCAGCCGGCGATCAACGACCGTCACGCGTCGCCCGGATCAGCTCGACTACCAGCCAAGGATATTATGCACGACCGACCAACGCTTCTTTTTATGAGAGGCACCTTGGCCGAGGATCCAATACTTGTAGAGCCTATCAATCTGCCGGCTCGACTTGTTCAACGCTATCCACGCGTTGACATACCGGCTCAGCGAAGGCGCGTCCGAGGGCAGCCCAAAAATCACCGGCACGGAAATGACGCCTGGTTTTGGCAACACTACCGAAAAGGACGGGTACAGCAGCGTCCATGCCGATCCGGCCTCGGCCGAATAAACAAGCGCATCGAATTTGCCCTCCGGCGCTTCGAGGAACTCGCGGGGGGACTCAACGACGACGATATCGGCAAACGGGAATGCCCTTTCGGCACGGCGAACATAGAAGGGGATATCGACCAGCGCCAGCTTCAGGTCGGTCATGGCACGAACTTGATCCCACTCCGCGAATTCACTGCGGCGGTGATCGCGAACGACGAGCGACAAGGATGCGTTCATGTAAGGCTCGGAAAGCCTGAATGCCATCGCTCGTTCGGGGGTGGCAAACAACCCGCCAATCGCAAGATCGATAACGCCACTGTTCAGATGATCGGCGACATCGTCGCGTTCGATTTCGATCATGTTCAGCGCCACGCCCAGGTCGTCCGCGAGCAGGTGGATAATGTCGATCTCAAGGCCGATGAGGTCTTCGGATTCACGGCGATAAGCGTACGGAAGGGAAGCTGAGACGTAACCGACATTCAACCTGCCCCGGTTGCGGATCACGTCGATCCGCCTGCGCTCATCGGTTTCTTCCAATGGTTTGATCACCTCGAGCGGCACGATCTTGCTGTCGACGCGTTTTGAAACGAGATCCATTTCCGTCAAGGCGTGATAGAGGCGGTACTCCTGCGGAACGACATATTCGAAAAACAGCCGTAAGCCGCCAAACAGCGCGAAGACCAGCAAGACACTGATGAGCGCGTGGCGGCCGATTTTGGCCCAGTTGACCCTGAGCTTGCCGTTGACGGCAACGGCCGTCAAAAGACCGAGCACGACAGTGTGCATGCCGGCAAGAAGTGTCCCGAAACGCCCGCTCACCTGGTCAATGGCCAGAAAGACCTGGAACGTGTCGGCGGGAATTCGCATCAAGTCGAGAAGGAATGGTAAGGCAACCACAACCTCTCCAAAGAAGCTGAAAAGGCCAACAGTCAAAAACTGCGGGTAGTCGATGATCGAGATCGGCGAGCCCGCGAACCAGCCAGCAAACGGAATGAAGCTCAGTCCGAGCAACTTACCGAGATTTGGCAGATTGAAGTTGATTGGGACTATGAGATCGGCGGCACTCTCGCTGTCTGCATCCAACTGGTCGACTTCTTCGAGCATCTGCTTGATACGCTCGGACAACAGGGGAAGTACGATCAGGAGATTGTAGGTTGCAAAAGCGGTGATCAGCGCATCCTGCGTCCCCGACACGACCCGGCTAAATGGTATCGGGGTCATGATGGAGACGATGCCTGGCAGAATGAAGAAGCTCAACAGGAGCGCGGCGCCGATGTAGGTCAGAATGTAAACCTGCAGCCGGCCGAGTTCCTCGACGCTAATCGTACCAGCCATTGCACCCACCAAGGCGAATACGCCCAACGGCGCAAGCTGCACGACGAACTGAGCGATCCGCATGATGGCGTCACTGGCCATCTCGAGGTTCTTGAGGAGATACTGCTTGTTGGACACGCCGCTCAACGCGAGGCCACCGGCGAGAGAAACAAGGACGATGGCCGGCACGACACCATTGGCGAGCGACGCGAACGGATTTGAAGGAATGTAGAGCTTGACCAAATCGACTGGCTCGCGTTCCTCGATCAGGCTGGTGCTGAAAAATGCGGCCGAGGGCCAGCTGGGAAACGCGATCACCATCGACACGATAATGAAGATCGCGATGCCCCAGAAAATCAAGATGAAGGCGCCGCTCTTCTTGGCCAGCAAACCGATCTCTTCATAAGACAAGCGCCCCAAACTGTAGACCAGAGAGACCACGATGTAGGGAAGCACAGTCATCTGCAGAAGGCCGACAAAGACGTCGCCGATGATCTTCAAGTGAGACATCCACTCACCAAAGACGACCCCGGCGATGACTCCCAGCACAAGCCCTATCAAGACCTGCGCGGCGAGCCCGGGCCCGCGACGCTTCGGAGCGGTGTCTACACTGTCGGGCTCGGAGTGTGTCTGTGGCGTTCCAGCGTTGGCTTCGCTCATTGAACGGGCTCCTCGCTTGCCAGGCTATCCCACAGGACCCGGAACCCGTCGTTTTTGCGCAAGGCGCTGACTAGTTGATTTGGCAGCCCAAGCTCAGCGCGGGTCTTGGCGGGAAGTCGCGGCCATGAGGGACTGAGCAGCAAGGCTTCGCGTCCGGCCTCAACGGCACCCGGCAAGTCGCCATCCAGCCATCGCGCCTCGGCGGTCAGCCACCAAAGATGATCATCGCCTCGGTATACGCTAATGCCCCGCTCCGCAGCCTTACGGGCCTTCGCTATCAGGCCAGCCTGTTGGGTGGCGGCGGCTTTGTCGATGTGATCGAGATAAGACTGAGCCTCGGTGGCAGCAAGCTGAGCGTGGCGAATGTCGAGTAATCGCTTCAACTCCCGGATCGGGGTTACGTGGTCCTCGACGTGCAAATCGATCAGGCGATCGTTGAGACCCTGGTAGCCCGCGCCTTGTCTTACGACAAGCACGGCGGCGGACTGACGGCCGCGCGCGTCGCCGCCTGCGGCCTGCCCAGCGGCCAGGGCGAAGACCAGCCGCGTGGCCAGGTCACCGGGGACTGCCTTGAATGTTGCGGCCATCGCCTCGACCACATGCGGTCCGGCCAGCAGATTGCCCTGGGCTGCGAAGTTCTCGCCCGTCACGCCACCCGCCCACGGCAGGCATTTATCGCCGGTATAGGTCGCTGCGTCGCCTTTGGAATCGACGACACCGATTTGCCGGTAGCCAGCCTTCGGGTCTTGAGCCAATAACTGTTCGATAACCTCCGCCGCAGGAACGCCTTCGCCCATGAGCTTCAGTCCCGCAGGGCCGTGCCTTGGATTTCCAACGGCCTGGGTTGCCAGCGCTCCGGTGTCTGCTTTTGCAAAGGGCACCACGTCGCCAACGGCAAAGTACTTGGATTGGACCGCGATGCCGTAGTCACCTGTTGCTGGGTCGCGCGCAACGATCGAGTAAGTCGCGATGGGGCGGGAGCTGGAACCCTGTACGAATTGGCTTTCATTCCCGGCAGCCACGGCAATGGCTTGTTGCCGGTCAGCAGCAGAACCAGGTTGCATGACTAAGACGACGCTGGCTAAGAGTGCCGAAGTTCGAAACAAAGCCATTGTACTGCTGCGCATAATCTCGGAATCCCTTGTACTTCAAAAATCGGTTCGCGCCGAAACAAACAAGACAACTCTCGTATCCTGGCGCACTGTTGAAACAGCTGCGGTGCAATGGCGGTCAGCCAGCCCATCAAAAACTTCATGTAGACTACTTCGGTAGTTGTCACTCGGCTAGCACAAGCTTTGTCATTCTGGGCGCGCGGCATACCAAAGTTCGGTCCGCCGCGAGCTGTCGATGTCGCCAAGTGTGCCAGTGTCGTACAATTCCGGCCTTTGGCCTTTGACCCTTCGATCTGATCGCGTGTAGAGGCTTGAGGATTCCGCAGACCGATGCTCGGAACTGATCCATCGCAAACCAATTTGTTGCGTCGTGTTATTTGCTTGTCATGCGGAGTTGTTACGACCCGTCCTCAATAAGCGGATGCGTTGCGGGGCTAGACTCTCGCTTGCATCCGGGGCCTGTTGGGCCCTCACTGATCAAGATTGTATTGCGGCCTTTTTGCCGATCATTTTGATTACAGAACCGCTCTGGATAATCGTATGGCTTGCCCGACAATGAGCTCAAGAGAGTTTGACATTACGGATGCCGCTGCCCTCAAGCACCCCTTCTTTAACTGCATTCAAAGCGGTGACTTGGCCACGGCAGAAGAAATCGCAGCCGTCCAGCTCGAGATACTCAATCTAAAGCGTGGGTCCGGAGAAGATGTCAGTGTGCCGCTGGCACAGTGGCAGTCCCGCCGCACCGTACTGCGGCTGATTCTGGCGCGCAGTGGCTGATGTTCGCCCTTAGCTGCTGCGTCAAGCCCCGCGACGAGGCCATCGGCCATGATGCTTCATGGGCAATGATACGATCCTGTCTAATGGGTCAGTGGACTCCCCCGGGTGAGGTCGCGGTGATGAAGCCCGTCAAGACCAGGATGAAGAACGCCACCAGGAGCTCCGCCGAGATCGAACCGCGAAGGGTCTTGGCGGTGCGAACGGGCTTGTTTCGAAGCCTCGGCGTCAAAAAGAATTTGTTGAGTGCTGCTAGCGCGAGCAGCGCAACGACGCCCATGACCTTGATGGCAACAAGGGTTTGGTAGGGATCGCCGAGTTCAAGGCGCCAGCCGACCAGAACACCAAACAGGAGACCGCCCGCCGCAAGGAGGAGCGGCACCAACTTCGATGCCAGCTGTCCGAAACGCGTTACCGTCCTTGCCAAGGTGGTCTTAGGCTGAGCCCGCACGAAAGCCGCAAGAGGGTACAAGGCACCTAGCCACCAATGCGCTATGGCCACGTGCACCAGAAGGATCATGCCCGCCCACCAGGACTGTGCCGCTGCAGCGGTATGACCCTCAAGTGCGAATGAGCCGATGGCAAGCCCGCATCCCAGTAAGCCCAGCCATGGAATGCGCAGCCCGACCGCCGCGATGAGCCCTACACCCGCCAGCCTTGCGATGGCGGCCTTGCCGTTCGGCATTTGCAGAAACATCCAACGCATGTCGGGGGCAAATGCCAGTTCGGCGTCTCCTCCCGAGATAGCGAGTTGGAAGACAACCCACCGTATGGGCTCAACGCATACGAGCAATAGAAACCCGACAAGGATCTGCGCACGCAGCGCCGCCGTTACAGTGCGCGCCGCTGCCGGGAATGTCGCAGCGAAGAGGCAGGCACCGGCTGCGGCGATCGAAGCCGCGTAAACGAGTGTGCGCAAAATGGCAGCTTCAATGGCGATGTCACCGAGCATTATCTTCAGGCCGGCTCGCATCCTTAGGCACGACAGAAAACGAGAACGCGCCTTTCATCACATGGCCGTCTTTGCCAACGCCGATCCATGCGACCTTGTACTGACCTGGCGACAGGGGCTGCACAGCGATCTTGGCCTTGGTGACGAACTTGCGGGGAAGTTGGGACGTCGTCGGCACGGCCGTCTTGCTCTCCAGCTTCGTGACCTTCACAAGAGTCATGCGAATGGCGTCGTCAAAGGCAAGGCGTATTTCCGTAAGCCCGGGCGCGACGGTTGCTCCGTCAGCTGGTGCGGTCTTGTTCATCTTGACGTGTGCGCTTGCCCCGGAGCCGACGGCCTGCAGAGCCAGGGCCACTGCCAACACAGCAGCAAACCAACCAAATCCCGTTTGATTGCTCATCGTCATTCGCCCTGTCCCTCGTTACCAACTGCGTTGCACTGTTCTACCCCGGCGCGACGGGACGCGCAGCTGGCTTCATTGGCGCACTTCCACGCTGTTTGAGCCTGGGCCCCTGCGAGATAAGGAAGTCGACCGGCACCACGATGAGAGCTCGCAACGTGCCGAGCCGCGCGCTTTGGCAAAGCTCAGAAATTGTAACGCGAATGAGCAAAAGTCAATTCAATTGGATTCAACATTGATAAACCCTCGAACCCTATTATGACTCCCCTAATGTTTTAGAAATTTTGAGACTCCGGACAAATGTCAATAGAAACACCACAACAGGAACGCTACCTCGACACACTCAGCAGAGGTTTTTTCGTGGGACTGCCCATCGCTGCGGTCACCGGCTTGGCTTATGCACTTTATATGACTGCCGCAGTTGTTCTTGAAGCTGCGGGCTTTGCCAATATTTGGGTGGGAATTGTCGTCATTGTGCTCGGCACAACAATGTGGCTGTATGGCATTGGCCGGGTTGCCGCTCCGCGTGATTATACCATTCCGCGCCGGACCGGGTTCCATTCTGTTCGCGACCTG
This sequence comes from Filomicrobium sp., assembly GCA_029287535.1. Lineage (GTDB taxonomy): Bacteria > Pseudomonadota > Alphaproteobacteria > Rhizobiales > Hyphomicrobiaceae > Filomicrobium. The sequence continues at coordinate 12,435 of JARFQY010000320.1, read as the reverse complement.
CAAAGACTCTTCAATCATTGAAGCGCGCGGAAATAGGGTTATTCCCAAGCGCACCCGCACGCTTGAGCGGAGCGGTGGCATCGCGCCGTGACAAACGGCAAGTTACGACGCCTCAAGCGCCCAGGCCATCTGTCCGCGCCAGTCAATCGAAGCACGAACCGAATTGATCAAGGCCGAGACCCTCGCCTTAAAACGCGCCAGTCCTGGGGCTCTTAACTGGAAAGCGCCCCAATAATTTCCTCCTTGGATCTTTTCTGCGAAGCGCAGGACTTTGAATTCAAAACGGACCAGAACCAAAAACTGTCGGATTCCGGCATGACTGGCCTCACTCTCCCCCCTTTATTTTGCCGGCCGAGTTCCAATGCCGGCAACAAGCCGCCCATGCTTCAATTCTTTCGATGTTCAAGGCGCCCGGATAAAAGCGCACTTTTTTCTTGAATTAATTGTTTCAAAACATCTCAAAAAGAGAAACTTAATATTACTGAGGCTATAAGACATGTGTCATTAGCAAAGGTGCTGAGTTATGCTTTTTAGAAGCGTCATGATCGTATGGTGCTGCGCCCTCACTATTGTGGCTGCGGCAAACCATGTGCCGACACAAGTCGCGCATCATACTCCGTTGCTGTCCGCCGCGCATACACTCCATTGCGATGCGGCGCAGTTAAGTGAGGTCTCCACGCAAGGGGCAAGTTGCTCCTGCAGCAAAGGACCAATCTCCGACACGCTTGCCAGGAACGGTGCGAATCAAACCGCAGATTCACCTTCTCCTAGCAGCACGACGCTGTCGTCAGACGTAAGACTTTCCGTGGCTGTTGTCGAGGCGGGTGTCACTTCGGACGCTCGCGAACCGCTGATTGCCGACGAGACAAACGCCGCCACTGATCCGAAAATCGAGGCGTCTCTTGCCGCGCACCTCAAGCAGCGCCAGTCCTGGGCACGTGGCCCCTCGAAGTCGAAAGCGGATGCACGGAGTGACATCGAAACGGCCTCCGAGGCCCCTGGTGTTCTCGAGAGTGTACCCGCCGCGGCCGTCGCCATTGAACAATCCGAGAATAACGCGATCATTGCATTGTCGGTCAGCAACCTCGAAGAACTCTTGGAAATCCGGGAGAGCTGGCGCAACGAACCTCGCGGTTCGGCAACGGCCGACGCCGGGGTTGCGGTCACGAACTCTCGTACCGCCGAGGATGCCATCGAAGTCTCCGAAGTCATTGCCAGTGATGCTCAACCGGCGGTCCGGGCACTGCCCACTTCCAAGACCGAGATCGAATTAGCATTGGCAGCGCTTCTCGACGAGCGCGAATCCTGGGGTGCGGAGCCATCGAAATCGGTGCCCGATGCGCGACCACTTTCGGTGGCACGGACCATTCCGAGTGCCGATGGCCAGTCGCAAGCAGCAGGTGCTGGCGATGATACGGAAGACCTCAGCGCATACCTCGCCCGTCGCGAGACGTGGGGCAAGAGAATTGGCTCGGCAGAACGCTTGGCCAATCGCACACAGCAAAAGCCGCTCGCGGCTAGAAGCACACGCGTTAAAAACTGGGCAAAGAAGCAAAGCAAGAACGCAGCCCGTTCCAGACAGCGTCGCGTTCGCGTGTTGAAGCGGCGGCAACCGCTGCGCGCCTACTCAACGCAAAGAACCTGGCAAGAGCGCGTTCTGTTTCCACTTTAACGACGAGCTTAGGCTTCATTTGGCAGGTGGTCGGGCATGTGAATGCCCGGCGGATACGCGGCCTTCGCGGGCCGGCGCAATAGGCGCCTGCAACGCGTTTTTCTGCCCTTGCTGCTCCGACAAAATTCGGAAAACGGCCGCGCACTGGTGTTGTAACCGCAACGGCGTTCCTGGAATGGCCTTACGGGACCTACCGTCATCCCTACCCGGGTGCTAGATTAAGGATACCGGGGAGCGGGGATCCCCGGCAACTTAAGATGCTCGTGAGCCCGCGCGGGGAGCGGGACTAGGACAATCTGAGACTTGTCCTGTGTGGCGATCGGCGGGCAGCACCTTCGGGTGGTGCCCGCACCTGTTTAAGGACGATTATTATCGACCCCGCATGCCTATGCTCACACACACGGTAAGCACTGACAGCTACTGAACCGTTTTCGAGTTCATTTGTGACCATTGGTGGGCGCGACGCTTTTCATCCACAGCGCAAATCGCGTTTGATGCACGAACTAGAAGCTTCCAGGCCATCGCATCAACAAAGCCGAAACAAGACCACAAGCGCGCCGCATGCGGAGCACAATGTGATGGCAACTTGCGCCTGCGTCGGCAAGAGTTCCCTACTCCGTTTGCCGGACGCAAAAGGGCCGCTTGACCTCGATGAGCGGCCCTTTATCTCAATGGCTGGAAAGCCACTCTTTCAGACAATAACCAATTTCAAACCTCTCGAGCCGGCAGGTGTGCGTTTCCGATTGTGAAGCCGCGGCCTTGCAGGGCCTGCGTTCGAGGCAGCCGCTGGTCCTCAGGCAACCAGAGATGTGTCAATGCAACAGTGGTGCTGATAAGCACACACGGCGACTAGCCATTGAAATCTAGAACTGCCAATGTTGCTGCTCGCTTGATCCGAGAGGGCAGACCTATGGGAGGTCTAGGTTCAGGCGTGACGACGGGTAGCGTCGTAGCGGAGGTAATTTCATCATGCGTGGATTGGGTGAAAACGCATATGCGTTGCTGGAGCTGTCGGCCATGAAGCCAATCAGCTATCTACCACCATACCATTTATCGGTTGCCGAACAGCTTCTGAGCCAAGGCTTGATGAAGCAAGAAGGGCAGCACTGGCATCCAACCTTGTGCGGCCTCCGCGTCATCGGCCGGACATTGCATTAGAGATTGTGCCAACGCTCCGTTCGGAGCCTAGCGCTCTCCTAAAAGGATGCTGATCGCTCGGTTGGCGCCGCGTGCCGGCTAAACACTCAAGAGCAGCCACAACACATGCATCAAACCGCGCCCACGCACGGGTGCGGTTTGAAGATGGTTTCTATGCACTGACGTGGCTGAACGGCACGACTAAGAAGCAATAGGCGGTGGCGACACGCAGCCGCCTCACACCATGACCCCAGTCAATCTTGCTCAGTTCATGTATGGCGAGTTGCCGCCATTGGGCCTGATTGCGGAATCGAAGAAGAAACCGCTGTCGAATGGAGCACCCTGTGTCGGCGGATCGTAATACGTCGGGAGGGTGTCCCTATATGTGTAGGAGTAGAAGCCGCGGCGCTTAGCAACCCGTCCCCGGCGATACCGTCTCGGTTTTCGATACGAGTGACCTTTCGCACCGGTGAGGTGAACATGATCACGATTGATGTCGCCTGCCGATACCGGCGTGTACATCAACATCATGCCAAAAAGAACCGACGCAAGTCCTACAACGCGTTTCATACTGTACACTCACAACTCTATACTTGGTCACCAAACGGATAGGCGGCGTCCGATCCGCACCCGCGAGAACAAACAGACACGATCGCGCAAACCGGCTCCAAATCCGCAGGGCCTACAGCAAGGCCTGAATGGAGTTGGAGGGCGAGGCGATTGGGTTTCTAGGGTAACTTTTTTAAGTAAAGAGATTCTTGAGAGAGAGTTGCAGCACCACGGGGTCAGGTGTGTTGATGCGTCCCCTGGCGAAGAGACTGGGTGATTTGCAACGTTGTGTCCCGCATGGACCGACACTCAGATGAGAAGGCGTCGGCGAGGCCCGCAAAGGGCCTACCTGGCTCCGGTCACAACGGTTTTGGCCCGGGCTTCGCCTGCCGCAACCATTAGCGTTAACGATTTGACGGCCTTCGTGACGGCGATGCCTTGAGCTACCACTGAACGGGTTGATAGTGAGGCGGAGTTCCGGGTTGAGATCGCTCCACCATATGGCCCTGCAAGATCCTGGCAGTTTTACTTGGCGACGCCGGCCGCGATGGTGGGAGCCCATGATCGTCGTCAGCGTCTTGACCGTTGCGATGCTCAGCGCCCTCTGGCCTACCGTCATGAAGCCGGCTGTGGAGACCATGCTTCAGGTTGGCTCGTGCGTTGAAGATCGCCTTGTCGACTCAAGTCCGCTTGCCATCGAACCCGCGGAGATCGACTCTGGACAGCCGGTGCAAGTCGCCGGCGGTCCTTTGCACCACTGGAGCCGCACGCTGAGATCCCACCACCTGGGCGACTGATTAGCTTGTTAGACGCCGCAGCAGGACGTCGGGATCCTGCTCAGGCGTTCAGGCCTTGCAACAGAAAACCAGGAGGGGGCAAACCCTCGGCTCGCCTCGACGGGCAGCGCAGCAACATTCCAGTCACAAAGCGAATTTGATGACACGGTCGCGAACCTGACGGCAGGTCTCGATGTTGTCGATCCGGCGAGCGGTTTCGATCTGCGCCTGCGCTACGACGGCCGGTTCGGTAAGGATACGGAAACACACGCCGGGAGCTTCCGCCTGGGTGTGAAGTTCTAGGGCAAAGACGGCCCGTCGCCCCTCTAGGTCCCCATCATACGCGCGGCGAGATTGCCCATGATCCAAAGTGTGCCGCCGATCATGATCACCATCAGGAGACCGGTAAAGCCGAGTGCCAGAAGATTCTCGCGCGGTGTATGGCGCAGATCGATATGCAGGAAATAACGCAGGTGGACGAGAACCTGAACAATCGCCGCGAATAGAATGGCCAGGTCGAACCAAGTGCGCGACAGCCCGCCCGTCGCCGTTATGACGAAGGGTATGACGGTGAGCACGACGGCCAGGCCAAAGCCGATGAGGTAGGTGCGGACGTCGCGCTGGTGCTGTCTGAGGTCGGTCATTGATAAAGCCCGGGCAGATAAACCATGGAATAGATGCCAATCCAGACGATCCCGACGAGATGCCAAAACATCGTCAGCCGTTCCGTGATGGACTGAATGATTGGATCAATCGGCCGCAATGCCAGATGCAGGCACAAGACCGCCATCCAAATAAGGCCGATGGTGACGTGAGCGCCGTGCGTGCCGACAAGCGTGTAGTAGCCCGATAGAAAGCCGCTGCGATCCGGCCCAGCGCCTTGCGCCACGAGGCCGGCAAACTCCTGGATTTCAAGAACGAGAAACCCGAAGGCCAGTATCATGGTGACGAAGATCCAGCGCAGCCCAGTGGTTTTATCGAACTCGCGTATGGCGATCGATGCAAGGCCCATGGTCAAGCTGCTGCACAATAGGAGCGCTGTGTTGGCAACAGTCCGCCAGTAGCCGAAGATCTCGCTCCGCGTTGGACCGTCGTCGGTGGCCGTCACCATCACGGCATAGGTGGCGAAGAGCAGTGAAAACAGAATCGCGTCGCTCATGAGAAACAACCAGAAGCCGTACGCCCGTTCTTCATTCTCTTCGTGTTGCTGGATATCCACCTGACTCATTGTGCGGGAACCTTTCTCAGTACCGGCCGGTAATCGCAAAGCGGGTCACCGTCATAACGCGAGGCGGTACGCGCGGCCGTCTTCCACTCATGGTCATGGCGGGCAATCTCGTCGGCAGAAATGACTTGCTCGACCGGCCGCCGGAAGGAGCTCGCGATCAAATGAGCGACAATCGACAGAAGGCAGAGCAGAGCCAACCAATAGATGTGCCAGACCATGGAGAAGCCGAATAAGAAGGCTAGCGCGCCGTAGACCACACCGTCTGGTGAGTTGCGCGGCAGTGAGATGGAGTCATAACTCTCGTCTTCGCGATAGGCTTCGCCGCGTTCCTTGAGCCGCCAGAAAGGATCGAGGCCTTCGATCTTTGGAACTCGCGCAAAGTTCCACGCGGGCGGAGGTGATGAAGAGTACCATTCCAGCGTTCGTGCATTCCACGGGTCGCCCGTTTTGTCCGCCAGACGTTCACGGTCGCGGATGCTCACCCAAAGCTGGACCGCGAGACTGGCAATTCCAAGGAGAACCGACACCGCGCCAATGGCAGCAACGATCAAATAGGGTTGCCAGTCCGGGTTATCGTAGTGCTGCAGCCGACGGACCATGCCCATCGTGCCGAGTGCGTAAAGCGGCATGAATGCAAGATAGAAGCCGACGAGCCAAAGCCAGAAGGCGCGCTTTCCCCAACGCTCATCAAGGCGAAAACCGAAGGCCTTGGGGAACCAGTAGGTGTAGCCGGCGAAGAAGCCGAACAACGCACCCGGAATCACCATGTTATGGAAATGGGCGACCAAGAAGGTCGTATTGTGCAACGTGTAGTCAACCGCTGGCACCGCAAGCAACACGCCCGAGACCCCGCCAATGGTGAAGGTCACCAAGAATGCGGTGGTCCAGAGCATTGGTGTTTGATAGCGGATCCGGCCCCGATACATGGTCATCAGCCAGTCGAATATCTTCACGCCAGTCGGCACGGCGATGATCATAGTGGTGATGCCGAATGCGGTGTTCACACTCGCCCCCGCACCCATTGTGAAGAAATGATGCAGCCATGTGGTGAAGGCCAGCACGGCTATCACGACGGTGGCGAAGACCAGCGACTTGTAAGCGAACAGGCGCTTCGAAGAGAACGTCGCGACAATCTCGGAAAACACGCCGAAGGCCGGAAGGATCAGGATATAGACCTCCGGATGCCCCCACATCCAAAGGATATTGGCAAAGTTCATCGGGTTGCCGCCGCCATCATTCGTGAAAAAGTGGAAGCCGGCGGATCGATCGAGCGCCAGCATCCCACCTGCCACCGTGAGTGCGGGAAACGCGAACACGATCAAGATGCTCGCGCAAAGTGCCGTCCAGGTGAACAACGGAAGCCGCATCCAGGTCATGCCGGGAGCGCGGCGCTTGACGACCGTGGTGATGAAATTGATGCCAGTAATCGTCGTGCCAACGCCGCTGACAACCAGCGCCCAGATCCAATAATCGACGCCGACACCCGGACTGAACTCGTTCTCCGAGAACGGCGGATAGCCCGTCCAGCCGGCGGTCGAGAATTTGCCGATCACCAGCGAGATGAGGACGAGGCCTGCTCCTGCCGCGGTCAAATATAGGCTGATCAGGTTGAGCCTTGGAAACGCGACATCCCGGGCCCCAATCTGCATGGGCATTACGAAGTTGATCAGTCCGGTCAAGAATGGCATCGCCATGAACAAGATCATGATCGTGCCGTGCGAGGAGAAAATCTGATCGAAATGTTCGGGCGGCAGATAGCCGGGGCTGTTCATCGCCATGGCCTGCTGCGCGCGCATCATCAAAGCGTCGATGAACCCGCGCAGAAGCATGACCAGCGCAACCACAACATACATGATGCCGATGCGCTTATGGTCGACCGACGTCAGCCAGTTGCGCCACAAGTAGCCCAGTGAACCAGTCCACAGCACGATTGCCACAACGAACAACCCGCCAAGTACGGTCACGGCTGCGCCGGCCATGGCGATCTCGCTATAGAAGGGCAGCGCTTCCTCGGTCAGGCGGCCGAACATGTTAGGTCTCCTATTCCAACCGCCAATCTCAAGGGTAGCGCGGAGTTTGCTGCATCTTTAACGGACTTGCGTACTTGTCGAGTATTGACTGAAAGAACTCTGGAGCGGCCTGCGAGTAAAAGCGCGGCTCGCTTAGAACGCCCGGCTTGGACAAATCGGCGTAGGACGCCGCGTCAAGGGCTGGGGCTTGTTTTGCTGAAGCCACCCATTTCGCGAATTCCTCCTGGCTCACAGCGCGGACGCGAAAGGTCTGATCGGCGAAACCATCACCGTTATAGAGTGCATTGCGGCCCTGGAAGTCTCCTGGTCCATCCGCCAATAGGTTGAGCCGTGTTGCCATGCCGGCCATCGCGTAGACCTGCCCCCCCAAGGCCGGAATCAGCAACGACGTCATTGCCGAGTCCGAGGTCATCACCAACTGCACCGGTTTGTCAGCGGGAAAGACCAGCTCATTTGCCGAGGCGATACCCTGATCGGGGTAGAGAAATAGGTACTTCCACTCGAGCGAAACCACCTGCACCTGCGTGCTACCGCCCGCCGCAGCAAGTGAGCGGTAGGGATCGAGCTCGTGTGTGCTGCGCCAGACCATGATGGCGAGAACGATGATGATGAGGGCCGGCAGCGTCCAGATTAATCCATCGAGGAAGGGAGCGCGCTCCCAATCGGGATCATATGCGCTTTGAGTTGCAGATGCGCGATACCGCCAGCCAAACCAGACCGCCATGACGAACACGGGTACCACGACGATCATCATCAGCCCGAAGGCTTCGAACAGCAGGTTTCGCTGTGCCTCGGCAATCGGCCCACTGGGGTGCAGAAGCGGTGCCTCGGCCAGTGAGCAGGATGACAGGGACACCGAAACGCCTAAAAGTACGATCACCCGGCCGACAAAGCTCGGACGCAGCGGCGCCGACCCAAGTCGCAACCAGCCGCTCATGCTCCCACCTCTTCTACAAACAACGCAAAATTCAAAAACTCTTGGGCTTCAAAGCTAGCCCCTAATCCTATCGCCGGTCCAGCACCTTGATGCGCACGCGGCCCGTCATAGACGACGCGGCGCCGGGCTCAGTCCGGCCCACCGAGTAAGCCGTAACGGTGAAGCTCGTTGGCTATAAGAACTATAGCGCAAGTCCAAGACGCGCCGATGATAACGCCCCACGGCCAAGGCACAGGCGAGAAACCAAATCCGATCCCCCACTGTGTCAGGATCACGACGACGGCTACGCTGCTAGCGGCGGCGAGAGCACTGACCGTATCGTTGGAAGCAGCCGGGAAACAGCGCGCAGCAATAAACAGACCGAGCAGCCCACCGTAGGTGTAGCCCATGATCTGCAGGCCAAACCAGAGTATCGATGGTTGCGAACCAAAACCGATCGCCATGCCGGCAAGCACGATCGCGAATGCGACAACCAGAAGGCGGGGGCCCTTGGACACGTCCCGCGGTTCAGCCGTACGCGTAACTCCCAAGTCGAAATACGCCGATGAAGACAGGCCGCTCAATGCTGAATCGAGTGATGACATCGCCGCGGCGAGTAATGCCGCGACAAGAAGACCGCGCAGGCCGGCCGGCAACTCGTGAAGTATGAAATGCGGAAACACATAGTCGAACCGCTTGTCTTCCATCAGCTGGGTGACGGCTTCCTGCGGCAGAGCTTCGTAATAAGCAAACACCGCTGCGCCCGCACTCAAAAACAGCAGCGTACTCAACAGATCCGCAGCGCCTGCTGTGACGACCGCAATTCGGGCTTGCTTTGCATTCGGGCAGGCAAGAGCGCGCTGTGCGATATCCTGATCCGTCCCGCCGGTCGCCAAGCCCAGGACGAACGCAAACAGGTTGCCCATCCAAAAGGTCGTCGGGTCCGCCGCATCGACACTAAAATCAAACACCTGGAACTTGTCAGCCGCCATACCGGTTTCGATGATCTGCGCGGCACCGCCCGGCAGACTCCAACTGACAAAAAAGATTGCCGCCGCTGCTCCAGTCAGAAACAAAATGAGCTGGAGGACGTCCGTCCAGATTACGGCCCGTAGGCCACCCGTCAGCACGTAAGCGGCGGCCACTCCCGCGATGAGCAAAATGGCGTCGACGAGTGGAAGTTCGAAGAAAACCGAAACGGCAATTGCGCAACCTGCAAGCCGGACCGCGCTTGCGAGGCAGCGGCTAAGAATGAATATGACCGTTCCGCCGGTGCGCGCCCGCGGTCCGATCCTACGCCCGAGATACTCGTAAACTGTCGATACGCGCAGGCGGTAGAACTCGGGGATCAGAAGTGCGGCAATGACATAGGCGGCCAGGAACGAGCCGATCCACAGCTGGGCGTAGGCGAAGTTCCCGGCGATTGCCGCGCCGGGCACGCCTATGAAGGTTAGCGCGGACAGCTTGGTTGCCCAGGTGGATGCCGCCACGGGAGCCCAGCCCTCCCTCCGGCCTGCCAGGAAGTAATCGGTGTCGCTTGCAGATCGGCCACTTACAAGTAGCCCCAACAGGAGAACCGTGACGCCATATCCAGCGATGACCAGCCAGTCCAGAACGGTCATTTCAATTTGTCTGGCTTGCCATCTAGGCAGCCCTCCGCCATTCGCACTCTCGGCAGGTGCTTGGCATGACATTGCGCCATTGAGCAACCTGATCGAGTCTTAATTCCATTTCCCTCATTAGGGCTCGCTATAGCCTGCGCACGCGCCATCCAGCCGGTGCATTGCGATTCGATTGCGAGTTGTAGGCACCTCGCTACGCAGCCCTCCCAATAACTTGCGATCAAATTGTCTTCATCGGCGCTGATAGGCTCCAACAGCAGCTGCGAATCGGTCATGGTTACAGCCAGCACATGACCGTCGATTTGCACATCCGGAAGAGAATGAGATTGAACAAGCGATTTGTTCTGCTTTCCATTGGCGTGGTTGGCATGATTTCGAGCGCTGCGGTCACACTTGCGCTCACTCACAGCGGCAGCCCAACTGATGCTCCGACACCCGAGATGGCGACGGAACAAGCGCGTCATCATAAAGTGATCCCGGAATCAGCGCCGGCCGAGGTGGTCTATCCACTTCGCTTCTCCTACGTGCCTGACGACATCCACGCCTACTTTGCTTCTCCTTCCGAAGAGCTGTCTTGGTCGGTCGAAACGCTGGAGGGAGCAGCCCACCCGGACACATGGTCGACGGAAATTCAACCAAAAACCGGGCCTCGCTCGAAGCGTGCGGGACGCTCTACCGGAAAGAAAAGCAGAAGCCGCGTACGAAAACGTCGCTACACGCTGAAGCAGCGGTTGAAGGAGATTTCACCGAAAGCGAAACAGCGCATCGCCAAGAAGTTTGAAGCCGCGAATGCTCAGTGGCCACCTGCCGAGATCGGCTTGGTTGGGATCAAGGATTCCAAACGCCTTGAACTTTATGCCCGACCGAAAGGCGGTGGCGAATGGATGTATATCGATCGCTATCCAGTCCTGGCGGCCAGTGGTATTTCCGGACCAAAGCTACGCCGTGGCGACAAACAGGTGCCTGAGGGCGTCTACCGCATCACGTTCTTGAATCCGAACAGCCGCTATCATGTTTCGCTACGGGTCAATTACCCGAACCGGTTCGACCGCAAAATGGCTAAGAAAGATGGCCGCAGGGACCTGGGCGGCGATATCATGATCCATGGCAAGAACTCATCGGCGGGATGCCTGGCTATCGGCGACGACGCGGCCGAGGAGTTGTTCGTTATGGCCGCCAATATCGGGATGTCCAAGATCAAGCTGATTATCGCGCCGACGGATTTCCGGAAGAAGGGGCTGCCGGAATACATGGCCAAGCAGCCCAAGTGGTTGCCCGACCTTTACAGCGAAGTATCGGTTGCCATGGCGGAATTCAAGGCACCACCTGAGAACCCAAGCTTGCTGACCTTGTTGGGTTTCTAACGTGTTGGCTGAGTGAGGAACGCTGCAGTGCCGGCGTCCTCCAAAGCCACCCAAAGATTCATCCATTTCTTCAGACGCTCTGGCCAGGCTCTAGTGCTCAAGGCTGGTATTAGGCAGGCCTTTGCAATTGCGATTCACCGCGCGGCACCGCAACCGACGTGGTGAACATGACGCTTATGGCCGCGCGTCAAATTGCAGACAAAAGAATCGCAACTAATGGCCTGAGGGGGAAGGAGGTTACGCTCCGCGATGCGCTCGCAGCGCGTCGCAAGAACGAACCGCATAGGGGGAACTTCCCATGGACGAGGGAACTACTTTCGTGGCCTTGATTGTTGGTTGGGGTCTCATCTTGCCGGCCATTGGCGCTTCCATGGCGCTGGGATACTTTAAGGGCTGGCCACTGCTTTCGACTCTTTGGTTCGGTGCCGTGCTTGGCGTTTTCGTAAATGCATTAGCCCTCGAGGCGCTGCCTCCTGCAATGGCGAAGATGGTGTTTTCTTCCTATGCTGCTGCGTTAGGCCTCATCCTCATCGCAGGAGCCTCTTTGCGGGCGCTCCAGTCAAAGAATGGTCGAGGTTAGTTTCGCGCCGGCACCTAGGGATGTGTTGCCACGAGCCTGCCGTACGTTCGCGTCACAGCATCGGCGAAGCCGTGCAACCGATCCCCTCTGTGCCGAGCCCGCGTAAGTCGTCGTGAGTAGAACGCCTACCCAATGCTCTGCGCCATTAAAAGACTGCCCTCATCATCGGCGAGCTTCAGGATGGTTGATCAATTTAAAAAGGTGAGCCCCTGTGCCGCAGCCCACCCGCGAATTAGAGAAGCAGCAGAACACAGGGGCCGCCGGACGGGGTCCGAAGCCACCCGGCGGCTCCTTTGCTAGCATGCAAGATCTAAAAGCGGCACTGACAAATCGGTAATGACATTCTGTTCACGTTGCCACTGCGTCAAGTTTCGGCAGATCAGGTCGCTTGAATCCGAAGACACTCAAATTGGAGCCGGACTTGAAGCTTGCCTAGGGCTAAAGCCGAGCCAGAAAGTCATTGAAACGCGCCCGCCCATCCGGCCAAGGGCCATAGCCCGACGCGGCGGTAATATGGCCCGCGGGTCCGACATCGATGAAGTCACTGCCCCAGGCGGTCGC
>JARFQY010000319.1 GCA_029287535.1 Filomicrobium sp. | reverse complement strand
GGGACGGGTTGCATCAAGGTGATAAAGCGCCGGCGGCGGGGCCATGCTATTCGCAGCAAGGCGGTGAGCGGCGGCGGCAAATCCGGCCTCGTGCGCCGCGTAATCAGCTGCCAATAGCAGGTCGGTCTCGGGCAAGTCCTGAGTGTGAACAAATGCGTCGGCGGACATCACCCGCGCCTCAATGCCCGCCCGATCCGCACGCGGGCTGCCATCGGCTCCCATCGCCCAACTCGAGGCGGCAAGCCACGCCTCACCGGCCGCTTCCCTCGCCTCGGGTGTGAAATCGTCGATGAGTTCGCCCAACGCGAGCCCGTAATGGCCGGGTTTGGGACAGAACACACGCGAAGTCCTCACCAGATATGGGTTTTCCTCCGGTGGCTCATCCCGTTGAGACAGAGCCGCCGCGCCAGCCTCAAACAGTTGTGCAAGGTTCGAGAAGATATCGCGAAACAATCCTGAAACACGCAGCGTCACATCGATCCGCGGCCGACCCAGGAGTGCCGGTGCCAGGATTTCAAAGCCGGTCACCCGTCCGGAGCCATGATCCCACGTCGGCTTGAGGCCGGCCAGATGCAGTGCCATGGCGAAGTCCTCACCCGCCGTGCGCATCGTCGCAGATCCCCATAGGTCAACCACCAGTCCGGAAGGCCAGTCGCCGTGGTCCTGCAAATGACGCCGGCACAGTTCCTCGGCGAGTTTGACGCCTTGCGCGTAAGCCGTTGGCGTTGGGACCGCGCGCGGGTCGACAGAATAAAGGTTGCGGCCCGTGGGCAGAACGTCGGAGCGGCCGCGGTAGGGGGAGCCTGCCGGACCGGCCTCAACCCGCTTTCCAGCGAGCGCGGCGAGCAGCCCTTTCCGTTCGGCATCGCCGCATTCACCACGCCCGAACACATGCAGGCCGTCGCCGAGCTGACTCTCCTTGATATCGCACACGAAGCGATCGATCCTGGTAATGGCTTCGGCAGCTGAAGCGTCAGGGCAAAGCCCAAGGTCTTCTTCGACTCCTGCCGCCCTGGCCTCGCTTCGGATTTCCCCAATGAGGCGTTGTCGCCGCGCGGGGTCAAAACCATCCGCGTTGGAATATTCATCAACCAGCAGCTCCAGCCGCACCAGCGCGTCGGGAAGTTTCGAGTCCTTGAGCGGCGGCGGTAGATGGCCGAGCGTGACAGCAGCGATACGCCGTTTGGCCTGTGCTCCCTCACCGGGATCGTTGACGATGAAGGGATAGACAACCGGCAAGGCTCCAATCAAAGCCTCTGGCCAGCAACGTTCCGAGAGAGCGACAGCCTTGCCAGGCAACCATTCCAAGGTGCCATGCGCCCCCATGTGAATAAGCGTGTGTAGCCGCAGGTCCTGCAGCCAAAGGTAAAATGCGACATAGCAATGCCGTGGCGTTCGAGAAAGATCATGATAGTCGTCGTCTCGCGACCCGACCTCACCCCGTTCGGGCTGCAATGCAATTACAGCGGCACCGCACCGCACCGCCGAAAAGTGGAATGCGCCATTGCGAAATGCTGGATCGTCTTCAGGCCGTCCCCAAGCCTCTCGAAGATCATCGCGCATTGGCGCGGGCAGCTTGCTAAGCGCGCTGAGATAGGACTCCAGCGGCCAGGAAAGCGTGTCTCGTACAAGTGCTCCGGCCAGGTCCTTGGGCGTCGTGATGGCATACCCTTCGTCCACAAGGTCTGACAGCAGTGTCTGCGTCGAAGCAATCGTATCAAGGCCGACTGCGTGAGCCATCTGATACGTCCGGCCCGGGTAGGTCGATAATACAATAGCGAGTGTACGATCTGCAGCACCAGTATCGACCAGCTGGCGCCATGCGCTGATTCTGGCGGCGGCAGCCTCGACGCGGTCTGCCTCAGCCCTGTGAGCAAATCTCGAAAATTGCAGGTCCGGGTCACGTCGCCCTGGTGACTTGAAACTCACAACCCCTGCCAGGAGCCGTCCATCAACTTCCGGCAGCGCGACATGCATGGCAAGGTCCGCCGGGGATAGTCCACGGTCCGCCTCACGCCATTCGCGCCGCCGCGCTGTCGACAATGCCACCTGGAACATCGGACAGTCGCAATCGTCGAATGGGGAACGCCCAGAACGATCCTGAACAGAAAATGCCGTAGCGTTGACGATTGCTGCTGGCGGACGCCGCTTGAGGTGCTCGGCAAGCCAGCTCGCCGCGCCTAGTGACTTCAGCGACGGCGCGAAAACGCCGTAGGCCGCAAAGCCTCTGCGGTTCAGAGCGTCAATCAGGGCATCGATCGGATCGGTGTCGGCAGCCGTCAGGTAGGCCCGATAAAAGGTGACGACCGCCTCGGGGCGGTGAGAAGGAGCCGGCGCCCCGACCACACCAGCTTCGGGATCGTAGAAACCCCACTCAGGGACCACTTTGTCACCAACGACCGGACTGGCGTAAAGCCCCGCGGACAATGCCAGCTGAGACAGACACGCTTGTGCAGCCAACGCGCCGCCGGCATCACATAGAGCACAGAGCTGACGCAGCGTAGACACCGGCAGCGTTGAAAGCTCGTCGAGCCGGCGATCCTCTCTTCCATCGGCCGGAAGCACCGCTAGTGCGATCCGGTTTCGGCGGGCCAGGTCGTGAAGCGATTTAAGACCGTACGGCCAATAGGACTCGCCGCCGATCAGTCTCACCAATATGGCCTTGCAACCAACCAGAGTGCGTTCGACGTAGGTATCAACCGATAGCGGATGTCGCAGCGCTACCAGGTTCGCCAGCCGCAGCGATGGCAACCGGCCCTTTGCGCGACGCCAGCCCGCCTCGAAGGCACCAAGGTCACTGTCGGAAAACGAGAGCACGATGAGATCCGCAGGGTCCTGCCCAAGGTCAAACGGAGTTTCCGTTTCCTCTAGGCCATGGCTTTCGCGGAAGATGATGTGCACTGAGATCAGGCTCCAGAGATGGCATCCAGAAGGACACCGCGAATGCGAGCTTCATCGATGTTGTCGTGTTCGGCAATAACGATCAGCCGTGACAGCCGCTCGCCGGGCTGCCATCGCCGGTCAAACTGTGAGCGTACACGTTCGCCAACCGCCTGCACGAGAAGCCGCATGGGCTTGCCGGCGACGGCGACATGACCTTTGACCCGGAGGATTTCCTGTTCGCGCGCGAGCTTTTCAATGGCCTGGTGAAGGGACTCCACAGCGGTAATTTCTGGCAGTTCGATTGCAACGCTGTCGAAGTCGTCGTGCTCATGGTCGTGTGCGCTGTCATGATGCGAAGGGCGAGCGTCAAGATCGTTTTCCGCAGCTGCGTTCAAACCGAGCACGACGCGGGTGTCGATTACGCCATCGCTAACAGGCAGAATGGGAAGCGAGCGGGGCGCCTCCGCCTCAATCGCGGCACGCGCCGCCGCGATCCCTGCTTCGCCGGCAAGGTCCGCCTTTGTCAGCAGGATGATGTCGGCACACGAAATCTGATCCTCAAAAACCTCAGCAAGAGGCGACTCATGATCCAGGCTGTCGTCTGCTTCGCGTTGCCTCTGGATAGCTGCTTCATCAGACGCGAACCGGCCAGCCGCAACAGCCTCCGCGTCGGCCAATGCAATCACCCCGTCAACGGTGATACGCGAACGAATGCCCGGCCAGTCGAACGCTTTGAGTAGCGGTTTGGGCAGTGCCAGTCCCGAGGTCTCGATGAGGATATGGTCCGGCCGTTGTGGCAGCGCCATCAGTGCTTCGATGGTTGGAATGAAGTCGTCCGCAACGGTGCAGCAGATACAACCGTTGGCCAGCTCAACAATGTTCTCGGACGGGCAGTTTTCATCGGCGCACGATTTCAGGATCTCTCCATCAACGCCCACTTCGCCAAACTCATTGACCAGCACGGCGAGCCGCCGCCCATCAGTCTTTGCCATCAAATGGCGGATCAGAGTGGTCTTTCCCGAACCGAGGAAGCCGGTGATAACGGTAACGGGGATCTTGGTGAGTTCTGTCATGTCAGAGCTCCAGAGGTGGGATGCGCGCGATAGATTGCTTGCGGAAGATCTCGGGGCGTTCACGCCACGGGACGATCCCGTCTGGCGCCGCCGCATAAGCGGCTGCCCCCGACAAGATATCGGCAACATCGGCTTCCCTCATGTGCCCATAAACGTAGGTCCACCTCCCCCGCGAAGAAAGCGCGATGGTCGGTCCATTCGAACAGGCCGAGAGGCACTCGACCGGTACGATTCTGACGCCTTCCGGAACCAGGACATTGCTTAGAGCGG
>JARFQY010000286.1 GCA_029287535.1 Filomicrobium sp. | reverse complement strand
GTCGTGTCGTTGCTCTTGTTCGGGCCAGCTTTTGCGCGCCGCGTTTGGCTCTGGAGTTGGGACCGCAACTTCAGGCACGCGTAATATTCGTTGAGTGCCACACAGTAGGACTGTATGTCCTCCGCGGCACGCGGCCCGGCACCTGTTCCATTGAGCCTGATCAGCCCGCGTATCGCTGAGTACATACTGCACCACCTGTTCCGTGTCCGAGCTCAGTATCACGTTGAACAATTGAGCAAAGGATAAAACTCGACAAGAGTATTTGGGGTAATATTTAACGCAAAGTAATAACGAGCAGGGGCCCTCAGCATTCGAAAAATTTCATCTAACAAAAAAATAGGATCCGTTGCTCGCGTGCTTTGACTTCCCTGCCAAAGAACGTACGTCCAGACCTTGAAGAAAACCAATCCAATAAAGACCGTGTTTGCCACCGTACGCTACGAGACCATACGCTAGAGAGATCCGTTCGCGCAGAGGACAGCCAAGCTGATGATCTTCGAACTTGTCGCGTCGGAAGGGACAAGGTTCGCGAAACTCATGACCGATGTCGGGTTCAATAACGACATCGAGGAGGCGCTCCTCTTAGAACACCGTGACTCCCCCCTTTCCCGCGCATTTCAAGGAGGAATCTGGGACACGATTAAGTAGACGATCAGTAGGCCATTGTGTACCGCCTATCAATTATCGCACATTAACGTAGTGTTGAGGATGCATAAAAGGACTGGTAATGAGAAAGCCGAACATCGACAAGCTACCCTATGGAGAGCTTCTAGAGCTACACGAGCGTGTTCAAGAAGCTATCCAGCAGCGTAAGGCCGACGAGCAAGCCGAGCTTCGAGAGAGAATGGAAGAACTCGCGGCTGAATCGGGTTTCGCACTTGAAGAAGTCCTTGCCAAACGGCGCCCTGGGCGGAAACGAGGCAAGGTTGCGGTTAAGTATCGCAATCCGAGCGATCCGACACAGACTTGGACGGGACGCGGCCGCCAGCCGAAGTGGCTAGTTGCCGAAATTAAAAAAGGCAAAAGTCCTGAAGACTTCTTGATTGATTGATTGTCGGATGAATGTTGGGGCAAATTCAGCACCCTGCGGGGTCGCCGGGATCCGCATGCACCTAATCGCGCTTGCTGATAGCGATTGAGGTGCATGCGATCGCCGGCGGCACTGTCAGGATGCGCCAACCGCAGCTGGCGACGCTCCGTCCCCAATCGTCGATCGTGACACGACAACCGCCGCCCGCTTCATCTTCTCGTTCACGTATTCTTCTCGTTCACGTAGTCCGTGTCTGCAAACACCGCCCGGTCATCCTGGCGGATGAGACTGTCCATCACCTTGGCGTCGTGGACCTTGCCGGTCGTGACGCCCGCGGTGTGAACTAGGAAACCTCTGAACAGGGCCGTTTCTAACGCGGCGATCACGACGTGAGGTGATACGGCGCCGCTTTCGGTCACGCGGGCGCTCATTCAGCTCCAAATGGCTGGGCCTTGGGCCTCTGGCCCGGCGTTTAGCCGCACCTCAGCTGTCGTCTCGCCAGAAACAGGTTGGCGAGGGCGAGGCGAGCGAAGACCTGCGCGCCGTTCTTATCGATGCCGCGATCAGCGAAAGCACGAATCGACTGGATGTCGTAGAGCGCCTCTTCGGAGCCCGGATCCGAGAGTTAGTAGCGCTGCTGGAGAAAGTAGATCCGCAACATCACGTCGAGCGGAGACGGCCGTCGTCTCTTGCCTGCCTTGGGATCGTACGGCTCGATCAAACTGAGCAGCACTGCCCACGGCACGACGGCGTCCTTCTCCCTCAAGAGCCGTTCGCGCTTGGTCTGCTTCTTCTTGTGGCGGTGATCAAGCGTCGAAAAGCTCAGCTGCGTCATCTCAGCCCCCGCGAAACAACGCATGAGTGTGCCACGAGTGTGCCACGCTTCGCGAGTTGTTCAGGGGGGGCTGGCAAGTTCGATTGGTCATCGCGCGGCATCCGTCGACCCACCTCAAAGCAGTCCAGATCCCCGCCCCAAGCTCAGATATCTCGCGCGCCCGGCAACCCCGAGGCGCGTGCGGTCCGGCGATCCCACCCCCCGAGTGATCAGCCTCGACAAAGGAGGTAGCGTTCCGCTTGGGTTCTTTGTAGGCTAAGAACTTGAGGGGCAAAATATCTTGCCGTAGCCAGCAACGCATGTCCGCAACCAAATCCAGTCCGCAGCACAGTGATCTTTTGCGGGTCGAAGACCTTGAAGTGGCGTTCGACCTGCGCGGCGAACCGCATTCCGTGCTCAAGGGCATCGAGTTCCGCGTGCCACCGGGCCGCGTGGTCGCCCTGGTAGGGGAAAGCGGTTCCGGCAAATCCGTGACCGCATACGCTACAATGGGGCTGCTTCCGGCCAATGCGCGCGTCACCGGCGGGCGTATCCTGTTTTCTGACCCCTCGGTCCGCAACCTCGGCCTCGACGTACCCGTGGACCTGAGCGCGCTCCCCCCCGACGGCCAGGTCATGCGCACCCTGCGCGGCCAACGCATCTCGATGATCTTCCAGGAGCCGATGAATTCGCTGTCGCCGCTCCACACCATCGGTGATCAGGTCTCGGAAGCTTTGACCATCCACCAGCCGACCGATGCCGCTACGGCTCGCGAGAAAACCGAGGCAATGCTGGCGCGTGTTGGCTTTCCCGATCCGGCAAAAGCGTTCGACATGTACGCGTTCGAATTGTCCGGTGGCCTACGCCAGCGCGCGATGATCGCCATGGCACTGATGTGCGATCCCGCACTCCTCATTGCGGACGAGCCGACAACGGCGCTGGATGTCACGATCCAGGCGCAAATTCTGGGCCTTCTAAAGCGCCTCCAACACGATACCGGCATGGGCCTCTTGCTCATCACGCATGACCTTGGTGTGGTCGCGAATATGGCCGACGAGGTGGTCGTGGTCTATCACGGTGAGATTATGGAGGCAGGCCCCGTCGATGCAATTTTACGCCGGCCGTCCCATCCCTATCTCAAGGCGCTGCTCGGCGCCGTACCGCATTTCGACATGAAACCCGGGGAACGGCTCGTATCCCTACGCGATCTAGGCAGCGACATCCACTCGGTGTCGTTGCGCCAGCCCCACAAAGTGCCCGTGCCGGCGGCAGGCCGTCCCCTGCTGCGCCTCCACGACGTTACCAAGTCCTTTGCGACCAAGAAGACCACCGGCTGGTTCGCGGCCGGCGAGGCGAGCACGGTCCGAGCGGTGGATCGCGTCTCCTTCGAGATCCACCCCGGTGAGTGCCTTGGCCTGGTTGGGGAGAGTGGATGCGGCAAAACGACCCTGTCAAAACTCATCATGCGCGCGCTAACACCGGACAGCGGCGCCATGCTGTTGGCCAACCAGGACGACGAGACACACGATTTGGCCAAACTCTCGCATGGAGAACTCGATCGCCTGCGCCACCGCATTCAGATGGTCTTTCAGGACCCAGCGGGCTCTCTATCGCCCCGCATGACAGTCCTTAACATCCTGCGAGAGCCCATGCAGATCGCCGCTCAGGGCACGCACGTGGAACAGAACGAACGTGCCGTCGATCTCATGAAAGCCGTCGGGCTCGACCCTCGATTTCTCGGGCGCTATCCGCACAGTTTCTCCGGCGGTCAACGTCAACGCATCGGCATTGCCCGTGCCCTCGCTCTATCACCGGATCTCATGATCCTCGACGAGCCAGTCTCTGCCCTCGACGTTTCGGTGCAGGCGCAGGTCCTGAACCTTCTTAATGACCTGCGTCGCGAAATAGGAGTGGCCTACCTGTTCATCTCCCACAACCTTGCCGTTGTCGACTATGTCGCCGACCGTATCGCCGTAATGGCGCGAGGACGTATCGTGGAAATTGCCCCGCGCCAGTCCCTGTTCGAGCGCCCAAGCCATCCCTACACGCGAGCGCTCTTGAGCGCGGTGCCCTATCCCGATCTCGATCGCCAACTCGACTTTGCTGCGCTCGAGCGCCAGGATGCCTCCAACCCGGCCACTTGGTCCGCAGCCTTCCGCGCGGACCCCAAAACTTTGGAGGGCGCGGCCACCAGTGCACAATTGGTCAATCACGAAATTCATGAAGGTCACTTTGTCCTCGCCCGCCAGAACGCGGATGCATCGGAGCTTATCCCGTCATGACAACTGATGAGAAGATTGAAGACGACTGCGCTAGCGTCCACCGCCTCCGATCAATCGTCGCTGCGAATAGAGCGGGGGTGAGTGTGTTCCTGAGCGTGCTGGCGGCCATCGGCGCGGCGTCGGCCTCGAGCGAGGCCGCGGACCCCGGCACACTCGAGACACCCTACATTGCCCGTGACGTTAAAGACGGTCGCCTGCCGCCGCGCCTCGAGCGCCTGCCCCGCAGCCCGCGAGTCATAGATCCACGCCTCACGGGCGGCACGCTTGGAGAGCACGGCGGCGCTATGCGCTGGCTGATGGGCAGGCCCA
>JARFQY010000261.1 GCA_029287535.1 Filomicrobium sp. | reverse complement strand
GCGTAAGGGTGGATTATGGATCCTGTGGCAATTGTCGTGATGCTCGCGATCGGGGCCGTTGCCGGTTGGCTCGCCGGCCAGATCAAGTCGGGTGGCGGCTTTGGGCTGGTCGGCAATATTATTGTCGGCATTCTCTGCGCGCTGGTCGCCGGCTTCCTGTTCCCGGGGTTCCTCCCGGTGGGCGGTCTGATTGGCCAGATCATCAGCGCGACGCTCGGCGCTGTCATTTTGCTGTTCATCATCGGATTGGTGAATCGCGCGAATTAGCGTTAAGCGACGAATTTTCGTTGGTGATTAGGTCTCCATCAGGCCACGGGTTAGTGTGAGGTAGCGTTGGTCCAGCAAATCTGTTTTCAGCGAAACAGAATTGAACCAGCTTCTGGAGGGGGTGATGGTCTCTGGAACGGCCGTCACCGCCGCCGCCCCCAGCGGCCTTTGGGGCATGCTTGAGGAAGGCATGGCCAACGCAGGTGCCCTGAGCGATGTGTGGAAGGGGAAGACGGACAATCCGCTCATCAAGGACATTGCGGAGGACTTCAAGACGTCCACGGGGCGTGGTGCCGCTCAGGACAGCATGCGCGAACGCTTCAAGGGCGCCGAACGCGATGAGATTTTAGGTCGTGCAACGTCTGCTCTAGGTGACGTGGCACGATTGGTTGAAGTGAAGGCCCCCGATGATGCGAGAGAGTTGAAGCTCTTTTTGAAGTCGATTGCCGAACGTGTCGCTGAGGCGGCTAAAGAGGGCGGCTTCCTAGGCTTCGGTGGAGAGCGGGTCAGTCCTGCCGAACAATCAGCGCTTGATGAAATTGCTCGCGTTCTGAGGGTATGAGAGGCGCCTGAGGGCAAGTTAACTCTCTGACACGTTCTTGAAGGTCCAGACGAGACGTAAGTTAGCAAAAGGGTTTGTGATGACGCGTAAGACATCTGACATGGGCGGAAATCCGCAGAGCCCGGCGCTCGGGAGCCAGGATGCCCAAAACGCCTTCAACGCCGTTATCGATGCTTTCTCGCAGTGGCGCGAGGATATCGCCAAGGCTGCAGAGAAAAACTCGTCGAAGGTGTACGACGAGCTGGCCTCGGCAGCTGAGGTGATGGGGTGGCCGCATGAGTTTGTTGAAGGGGTGCGCGCCCAGCTCGATAAGACGACCGAACTCCAATTGCAGATGATTGACCAGGCAATGGATGCGTGGGTGCGGCAGGCCAAGTCGTCGATGCCCACCCCTGTGGGGCTGGACAGCTTCACGTCACAAGTTCCAATGCTGAAAAACCCGTTCTTCGACATGGGTAGGATGTCATCGGGCAGTCCGCGCATTGACCCCATGTCGGCCATGATGAACCCGATGCAGGCTTGGGTGCAGACTGCCGAATTCTGGCAGAACGCCTGGCTCCAAGCCTTTAAGGGATGGTCGGACATGCAGCGGTCAGCGATGACTGGCGGTCCTTCGCACGGGCGATATCGATCACATTGATCGCCTGCCTGTCCATAAGGGAAAGTATCACCTATGAGCATTCTTGGATCTATTCGGGACGCCATTTTCGGAGGGCCGGCCGCGGCGGCTGAGGCGCCCATCCCCACGTCCCAAACCGATGCCTCCATCCAATCGAAGGCAACCCCAGCGGCGACGGGGTCCGTGCAGCCGGTCTCAGCGATCGATGTCGCTGAGGTGCTTGATCAGCGCAATCGCGAGCACCCCGAAAATCTCGACTGGCGCCGATCGATCGTTGACCTCATGAAGTTGCTCGACTTGGACAGCAGCTTAAAGGCGCGCCGAGAGCTTGCCCAAGAGCTGGACTATCAAGGTTCGACCGCGGACACCGCTGAGATGAACGTCTGGCTCCATAAACAGGTCATGACCAAGCTTGCTCAGCATGGTGGCACGGTCCCGCCAGAGCTAACTTGAGGGAACTCCAGTACAACAATTCCGCGTTGCCAACATTGCCGCACGGTCGGTACGCACGGCCCCAGCTTTATCTTTAGTTTCCCCCAACCATCACAAGAGATACGTGCCATGTCGGCCAATATTCTAGATAGCGTTGTCAATTCGTTCGGGGCTTCGATTGTCGAGAACTTGGGCAAGCGACTGGGGATTTCTCCAGCGGTTGTCCGTGCCGCGACACCCATGGTCGTCGGCCTGGTTCTATCGGGGATCAAGCGGTTGACGACGCGGGACGGTGCCGCCGACACCTATCATTCGCTCCTCAACGGTGCGAGTGAACTTATCGGTTCCCACGACATGGACAGTTTCCTTCAGCAGGCCGATCCAGCCAAGAGCACGAGCCTCCTCGACGTTCTCACAGGCGATAATTCAATTGAGCACGTGGCAGCGAACTTTGCGCACAAAAGTGGCCTCGATCCTCAGATCGACTCCGATGTGGCTGCCAAAATGCTTGGAATGATGGCGCCGGCCGTCTTGCATCAAGTCGATCGCTTCGCCAAGGATCAGGGGCTTGATATGAGCGGCATCGCCAGTGCGATTGACGACAGCTCTGATGCTCTCAAGAGCCTTGGCAATCTCCAGGGGATTCTCGACGACACTCCCGGGATTGCTGATGATATTATGCGTGGCCTATCGAAATTGTTCGGACGCGGCTAAGGCGGTCCTGGCGGCGGAGGGAGCGGCTTGATTGCCACTTCCTCGTATCGCGTTTCTCGATCGTTGTAGTACAGATGCTCGGAAGAGACCCGATGCCGGCCGTATGTTGGGGAGTGCCAATTCGTGCCACCAGATGTTTACCTGCGTCGTCACGGTGACTTCTTCTCGACGCCGGCTTTCTCTGTCTCCTCGTCATGCTTGTCCCATGACTCCTTGAACTTCGCATAGGACTTGCTGAATGCCGACTTTGTTTCTTCCCACGACTCCTTAGTGCTGGTCTGCAGTTTTCCCAACCACTCGCTCATGTCGTGGCGGTACTCGCGGAGCTCTTTGAACGCGCTCGCCAGCTCCTTTTTTTGGCCCAAGGCCGCCGGACGCTGGCGGGCGGCCTGCAACGTCACGCGTTTGTCGTCAGCTATATGGAGAGCTGCGGTCGTAGTCCGGCACCAGCGGTGGCAGAGAGGTTTGGGATACGCCGACTTCCGGAAACTCTGGAGGCTATGTGAAAAGGTCGCCTGACCGAAACTTGGGCGGATGATTTTCTCCCACAGGCTGCGAGTGTCGGCTTGCTCTGGAAGCTGTTTGGCGAGCGATGGCCGCTGCGTTTTCACACAGGCTCTCTGCATAGCGTCGATTTCGTCGATGGTCGCAACATCCCAGAAGCCGTCATTGGCCAGTCTACAGTTGACCAAGCGGTTCCTCGTAACTGTTTCGCGGGTAGGATGCTCAATTTGCCAGATGCCGCAAGCGATAAATGGCCGTATGCCGGACGTGGGCAATGGGGCGCTCGCCGTTGGCGAGGATCAAGCAGTCAAGGTCGACGAAGCGATGCCCCTTGCGCTCGTAGTTCGCCACGATATGTGCTCGCGCCACCAGCCGGTCGCCGATCCTGGCGAGACCGTGGAATTGCACATCGCTGCCTGTGTGGATCCATGGCGCCAGCACGACGTTGTCGACAAGCACTCGGTTGCACAGGCGCAGCAGATAGCCCGGGTGCGCGAGACCCTCTTCCCTGTAAATTGTGCTCATTTCCCTGACGTCACGGAGGTAGCCGGTCGAGGCCTGCTCGTCGAACTGCACCTCAGCGCTGGCAAGATAGCGGCCTGCGGCGAGGCTGGTGTCATCGGCGGACGGGCGCTCGGCCGGCGGGATGGCCGGAGGGAAGTTCGACAACGGGGGCGGCTCCGGCGGGTGTTCTGGCAGGGTTGCCGCGCCCGTGGCGCAAAGGACGCCTTCGCTTTCGACCTTGAGATCAATCTGCGAGCCGTTCTTGTCGCCGGTGACAATTGCCGTGCGTCCATCATAGACCGGCTTGGCAAAGCGCCCGACCATCCGGCCGCGCTCGAGAAATGCCCTTCCCCAATGTTCGAGCGGCACGTGCGAGGCGTAGGCAAAGACCTCGACACCCGGCACGAGGCCGCCGGTGAAACCTAGTTTCTGGGCCACGGTGTCGTCGTGGATCTTGTTCTCGGAGGAATGGGAGAGGTTGTAGGCTTTGACGCTGTAGATGAGGCTTTGCGGGGTGGCCATGGCATCTCCCTTCGAGTTGCCAGCTTCGTTGCGGGCGTGGCAAGGATGTTAGCATAGGTAAGGCGATCTTGAGTGGAGTATCCGATGAGCAGGCAGCAACTGATCGCGCGGGGCCGGCAGGTGCGCTCCGGGCTTGGTATCGCGCCGGTCGGCACGCGCCAGGTGATGCCGGGCTTCAATGACCTGATCGACGAAGTCGCCTTTGCCGGCATCTGGGACCGCCCGCATCTCGACCGACTCCAGCGTATGGTCTGTACGTTCGCTGCTCTTTGACCGTCGCCGTATCTGCCGCAGTTGCCTGGCATGGTGCGCTCCGCCCTCGATGCCGGCCTCGAAGCGCGGGGCATCCTGGACGTGTTCCTGAAGGCCGGGCTCTACGGCGGTTTCGTAAATGCGGAAGCGGCATCGGCGGTTGCACAGGAGGTTTTCGCCGAGCGTGGAATTGAACTGCCGGAGAAGGACGATGAATCACCGTCGCGCGAAGAGTTGGACGCGCGCGGTCTCGCTGTCATGTCGGAACTGCACGGTGCGCGCAGCACGCAAGGTTATGCCTCCGCCGACAATCCGGTGACGACCGCGCTTTATTCGGCAGCGATTCGCTACGGCTACGGCGAACTCTGGAACCGTCCGGGTCTAGAGCGCCAAGAGCGCATGCTGGTGGCTGTCGCCGCCTTCGCGGCGCTCAGGCTCACCGGGCAACTCTCGAAGTTCGCGCAATCGGCCATGAATACCGGCCTGACTGAGGAACAGGTGATCGAAGCCGTCGTCCAAACGGCCCCCTACGGCGGCTTCCCGCCGGCGCTCAACGGGCTTGCGGTTTTGAGTGAAGTCTTGAGGTAGGCCGCTGAGAAAGAGCTTTTCGTTCCGTGTCGTATCGATAGCTGGCGGACATGCTCTGTCGGAATTGGGCGGGTTCTTCGATCTTGCCGACCGGCTCGGTGATGCTGCACTCACGGCGGTGCTGAGCGTCTAGTTTGATCGCCTTGCGGGTGCCGTGATGAACGATAGCGGGGAGGTCTTGAAGTCTATCGGTGACGGCTTGCTGGCGGTTTCCCCCTACGTGAAATTTGACAGGCCTTCTTCACCAGGTGGGCAGGCTTGGCACATCCCGGGCGCTCAGGCCATAGTCAGAGCCAAAACACATTAGAAAAAACGGGAAACCAGTCGCGCATAGTCGGCCGCCACACATTG
>JARFQY010000200.1 GCA_029287535.1 Filomicrobium sp. | reverse complement strand
CTCAGGCCCAATGGCACCGCAAGTGAAAACACCGGTCGTGGACGTCAGTCATGCCGGTGCCAGTGGGCATTAGCGCCGGCCGTTCAGAGGCGCTGGAGATTGAATCCTCCGACTTGAACAGTGCAGGCAGGGCAGGGTGATACCCTGCCCTTTCCTTTGGTGCCCTGGGGTGGGCAACCGCACGCGGTCGCACAAGGTCTGAGCCTTGGCGCGGTCAGTGGCCCGTGATCGGTGGTGGCTGGGTCGGGCTTGCATGATGCAACGCCATGTACGATGCGTAGCCATTCTAATCCCACGAAAAGCCGACGGAGGCCTCCGGAATGACCATGATGGTCGGCCTCGCGGGGAGGGTGTCGGCGGAGACGACGACGGTTGATTTGTCGGTGTAGTCGAGGGCGAACTCTGTTCCCATTCTTTGTAAAAAGGCGGCAAGCGAACTTGGTCCGAAGGCATGCATGGGAATGATCAGGCGAGCCTTCAGGACCTTAAGAGTCCTCACCATGGAGTCATGATCCAGTGTCATGCTGCCGTCGACCGGTGCCATGACGATATCGAGCTGTCCGATGTGCGCCAGGTCCTCTGGCGCCAACTCGTGATGCAGGTGACCCAGGTGGCCGATGCAAAGACCCGCGACTTCAAAAATGAAAATGGAGTTGCCATCCTTTTCGCGCTCACCGATCCAGTTGCGGATGTCGGTTGGCACATTGCGGATCAACACATCTCCAACTTTGAGGTTATGCCGCGCCGGCCCTCCTTCAGGGTTCCAGCCACGCAAGACATGCTTGATGTTCGGGTCGGGAAAATAGGTGAAGTGCGTCTCATGGGCGTGGTTCATCGTCACGACATCAGGCAAGGGGCCAGCTCCCGCAAATCCTGCGTAATCGGTGGCGATGATCGTCCCATCCGCTGAAACGATCCGAAAGGTGGCGTGGGTAACGTAAGTAATCTGGACTTCGGTGCTCGACAGTGCCGCGGAACGGTATTGGACCGGGACAGTGCTGGGCGGAACGCTCGCCATCGCCAGGCAGCGGCTTCCTTCAGCTGCTTTCGACGGTCCCACGGAGGCAAGCAGCCCCACGACAGCGAACAATCCGAGCAGTACTCGAACGGACATTCGTCGGCAATGTGAGACCATCCGGCGTTCCTCGTTACTGACGACCCATGATGGAGACAACTGAAATCAAAGGTGGCTGCCAGAGGAGCAGAAATCAATCAGTTCGGTCGCGGCTAGGCCGGTGGGCGTGGTTTGGCCCGCCGGGTGGCCTGCGCGTTCGCCGGGTCGTCTGGCCAGACGTGCTTGGGGTAACGGCCTCTCATTTCCGCTTTGACGGCGGACCATGAGCCCGACCAGAAACCAGGCAAATCTTTCGTGATCTGGATGGGGCGTCCTGCCGGTGACAGCAGGTAAAGGGTGAGCGGAAGCCGGTTATCGGCGACCGCCGGTTGCTCCTTGAGGCCAAAGAGCTCCTGAACCCGGATGTGAAGGGCCGGTGCACCTTCGCCTTCGTAGTCGATCGGGTGGCGCTGTCCGGTTGGCGCAAGATAATGGGTTGGAGCGGCGCTATCGAGCTGCTGCAGCAATTGCCAGGGAACGAGAGCCTTGAGAGCTGCATCGAGGTCGCCGGACGTGACCTCGGCGGCTGTCGTCTTGCCCTCCATGAATGGTGCAAGCCAAGCTGCGACTGAGCCTGAAAGCGCAGAACCAGACAGGTCGGGGAAATCGGGATGTCCGGCCGCGCGCAAGAAGCCGACGCGCGCGCGCAATTGCTGCTGCGACTTGCTCCATGGCAGCTTGTCGATGCCGCGTTCTGCCAATCCCTTCGCCAAAGCCAGCGCGAGAATCGCCGGATCCGCCGTGTCGAGGGGGACGGGGTTTGATTGCAGCACGATGGCGCCGAGACGAGACACTTGCCGTGTGCGGAGGCTATTCGATCCGGTTTCAAAGTCGGTCTCGGTGACGGTCTGGATGCGGTGGCCGGAAATGACCTGAAGATCGACCTCTTTGAGTGCGACGGCGGATACAATTCGCGTCGAGGACGCCGCCCCCTGCATCTCGGCAACGACCAAAAACGGGGCTCGAGAGAGTGGCTGGTTGGTGTCAAGGTGAGCGCCTCGGCCGCTGGCAAGAAGAAATTGCCCGGGTTGGCCGCGAGCTTTGGCAACGCGCTCCGGGTATGCGGTGGCAAGCTGCGCAGCAAGACTGGATGGGCCGGCGGGCTGCTGGCCCGCGCTTGGCTGCGGGGCGTCGCCGCTCGTTGCCGCCTCACCGGCGAGCCGGGTCCAGTTTTCCGTAAGACTGCGCATCTGCCGGGCGCGAGGCGAGCGATCGGCCCGGAAACGCTCGAGGCGCTCGACGAGATCTGGTGCCCTGCCGCCAAGGCCACGTTCGACGAGCAAAGCTGCGATTTCGCTGGCCTGACGGGTTGCAGCAGTACCAAACTTGGTGGCGCTGATCACCATCCCAGCGAGCCGGGGAGGCAGTGGCAAGCGGCGCAAGGCTCGCCCGAACGCCGTGATGTGGCCACGGCCGTCAAGTGCACCGAGGCTTTGTAGTGTTTGTCGGGCGGCATCGATGGCTGCGGCCGGTGGAGGATCAAGCCAACAGAGAACTGCTGGATCGGCGACCCCCCAGTCAGCGCAATCCAGTAGCAGCCCGGACAAGTCGGCAGCGCGTATTTCCGGTGCGGCGAATTCCGGCAGGCCCTTGTTCTGGGGCTCGTCCCACAGGCGGTAGCAGAGTCCCGGTGCGGTCCGGGCGGCCCTGCCACGGCGCTGGTCAACCGAAGACAGCGGAGCCCTAACTGTTTCCAATCGTGTGACGGCGGCGCCAGGCTCAAAGCGAGGGACGCGGGCAAGTCCGGAATCAATAACGATACGGATGCCTTCAATGGTCAATGAAGACTCTGCGATTGCAGTGGCGAGGACAACTTTCCGGCGGCCGTCCGGCGCTGGCATAATCGCCTGATCCTGGGCTTTTGGGTCCATTGCGCCATACAGCGGTGCGATGATCACGCTCTGACCAGCGCTATGCTCCTCAAGCCTTGTCGCTGTGCGGAGGATCTCACCTTGACCAGGAAGAAATGCGAGAATTGATCCCTCTTCGTGCCGCAACGCGCTGGCGATGGCGCTCGCCATTTGATGCTCAATCCGCTCATTTTGATCGCGCCCGAGATAGCTGGTCTCGACAGGGAACATGCGGCCGGCACTCTCAATCACCGGAGCATCGCCCAGCATTTTTGCAATAGGGGCTCCGGCCAGGGTCGCCGACATGACGACAAGGTGGAGGTCTTCCCGAAGTCCGTTTTTGCAGTCGAGCGCCAGGGCAAGGCCAAGGTCGGCGTCAATGGAGCGTTCGTGAAACTCATCAAAGAGGACGCAGCCGATGCCAGCAAGCCCTGGTTCGGCCAGGATCATGCGGGTGAAGACGCCTTCAGTGACGACCTCGACGCGCGTCTTGCGGCTGATTTTGGTCTCGAAACGCGTACGCAGTCCTACCGTTTGACCGACCTCTTCGTGTAACAGGTCGGCCATTCGCCTTGCGGCGGCTCGGGCGGCGAGGCGCCTGGGTTCGAGGAGAACGATTTTTTGATCGCCGATCGCCTTGGCTTCGAGCAGGGCCAAAGGTACGCAGGTCGTCTTGCCTGCCCCCGGCGGCGCAACCAGGACCGCAGCGCCATGCTCGGCAAGCTTGCTTAAAAACTCCGGCAGCACGTCAAGGACCGGAAGATTGTCGGGGGTGGGTATGGCCATGCTCAAAAGTTCAACGTCCCGGCTGAGCGTGCAAAAGGATTCTGGGGCCAGAGCTGCCTTGAAGTGCTCGCGCGGCTTCGGCAAGGACTTTAAGGCGTGCGCGGTGTATTTTTGACGATTGACCGCAACGTGTCAGAGAATCGGCCGCGTGGCGGGGCTTTGCCTCATTCGCCGGGCCATTCAGGGCATCGACAGGCTCAATCAAGCAAGAGAAACGGTCCAACAATTTCGATCTAGCACCAGAAATCTCGAAGGATACCTCGACACGGGGCGGGTTCTGGCATATGGTATGCCAGAAAGGCGTGACGATCAGCCGCTCATGCTTTTTTGAGAGTAGGATCGCTTCGAATGCAACCTCGGAGAAGGTTGCCACCGAACGGCTTGATGGTCCCAGCCGAGCACTCGAACTGGGATGCTTGCGCGGACCTAAGGGTGGCTTTCGAATTCCGAGAGAGCCTTTTCGATGGTTAAGGTCTATCTCTTTCATTGCACGTAGGCGCAACCAGGCACTCGTTTTCGAGCTGTGAGTGTTTCTGTTCTTGTCGAATTTGGTTAGATCATGTGGAAGTCTCAAAGAAGACTTTCCGCCGGCTCTAACGGTCAAGCCACACCGCAATCTGAGCAGCTGATCATAAAAAAGACCGCCATATAGGGAGGAGCGGCGATGCTGTTGCACGAGTTCCAAGCCAAGAAGCTGATCAAGGGCTTCGGGATCACATGCCCTATGGGGCAAGTGGCCGCCAGCCCCACCGAGGCGCAGGATGCGGCGGAACGCTTGGGCTGCCGCCGCTACGCCGTAAAGGGTCAGTTGTTGATCAGTAATCGGATGCAGCACGAGGCGATCCGTTATGCCTCATCGCCGCGAGAGGTGGCCGAGCACGCCCGCAAGCTGATCGGCATGTCGTTCAAGGTGGCCAATGGCCGACTGCCTGATCAGACGATCCACCAGGTGCTGGTTGAGGAATTCGTAGAGAGCACGCATGAGCTCTATGCTTCGGTCGCCCTCGACAGAGCATTGGGGAAGGTCGTTTTACTCGCGTCGGGCCTTGGCGGTTCCGGCATCGAAGAGCGGGCGGCCGAAGAGCCGGGTCTCATTCATCGCAGCGCGTTGCGGCTGGAGGGCAACCACGCAACCGGGGCCTTTTCCGAGATTGCGACCGAGGTTGCTCCGGAACCTGATCTTGCGATAGCGCTGGCTGAAATCTACCGGAACATGGCGGCAGCTCTGGTTGCCAATGATGCGACCCTTGTTGATCTAAATCCGCTTGTCGTTACGTCGGACAGGCAACTCGTAGCGGTCGATGCGAAGATCACCATCGACGACAACGCGCTTTTCCGCAGACCGGAACTTGCAGCGCTGCGGCTCGAAAACGAGCGGCTGGAGCGCGACCGGAACGAGCTTGAGGCACAACGCTACCAAATCAACTTCCTCAGCCTTGATGGCGATATCGGGGTTGCCGTAAATGGAGCGGGCCTAGCGCTAGCGACGCATGACCTGATTGTTGATTGCGGTGGAAGTCCCTCTAATTTCATGGATATCCGAACGACCGCCACGAGCCTGGATATTGCGCACGGCTTTGAGATGCTCTTGAAGAATCCTCGAACCAAAGCAATCCTTGTCAATGTCCATGGTGGCGGCATGCAGCGCTGCGATACCATTGCCGAAGGATTGGGCATTGCAGTTCGGCGGCGTGGCCGGAAAATGCCAATCGTGATCCGGATGGCCGGGAATAATGCTGATTTCGCGCGCACCGTGCTGACCAACAACGGCGTGAAATTCATCGAAACCGACACGATGTTGCAAGCCGCGCAGCGCGTCGTAGAGCTTTCCAAGAAGGAGACGGCACAGTGGCAATCCTGATCTCTCCGGAAACGAAAGTCCTGTGCCAGGGCATGACTGGCCGCGCGGCCACCTTCCATTGTGGGCGCATGCAATCCTACGGAACAAAGCTGGTCGCCGGTGTCACTCCCGGCAAAGGTGGCCAGCGACATCTCGACCTGCCCGTATTCAACACGGTCGTTGAAGCTGTCGAGGATACCGGTGCCGATGCAAGTCTGGTGTTCGTTCCTCCCAGTAACGCGGCATCGGCGATCATTGACGCTATTGAGGCGGAACTGTCGTTGGTGGTTTGCGTGACCGAGCGCGTGCCAGTTCTTGACATGGTGCGGGTGCGGCAGGCCCTCGAGGGAGCAAGTACAGTTTTGATCGGGCCCAATTCGCAGGGGTTGCTCGCTCCGGGCATCGCACAGCTCGGCGTGATGTCGACCGTTGATGCAAAGCCTGGACGCATTGGCATTGCATCACGATCGGCTTCTTTGACGAGTGAGATTGTCGCTCAGACCACGGAGGCTGGACTGGGTCAATCGACAACCGTAGGTGTAGGTGGCGATCCGGTGCACGGCATAAGCTTGGCCGGCTGCGTTGAACGCTTCATCGATGACCCGCAGACCGACGGCATAATCGTTGTCGGTGAGATTGGCGGCTTTGAAGAGGAAGAGGTCGCCAAACTCGTTGGCCGTGTTCGGCCCAGCAAGCCGGTGGTCGCGCTGGTCACCGGACGGCATGCTCCACCCGAGCGCCGTATGGGGCACGCAGGGGCGCTAGCGACGGTTGGTTCAGGTTCGGCGCAAGCCAAGATCGACGCACTAGAGGATGCCGGGGTAATAATAGCGCCGCATGCCGGAAGCATCGGCGAAACGATGCGCGCAGCGCTGAATTGAAAGGGCGATCATGAGCGATGTGAGTTTGAAGGAAGGCAATGGGGCCATAAGGGGTGCAGGTAAGGCAATTCATCCCGGGGCGGGTCGCCGCAAGGCCGTTCCTTTTCCCAAGGGTCGCGTTCTGGACCCGGTGGACCTTGAAACCGTTGCCGCGCTGATCGGCGCGCCGCCATATGAACGTGCGTTGCTGATTGAGTATCTTCATAAGATTCAGGACGCCGAAGGCTGCCTGCCCGCGGGGCGACTGCATGCCTTGAGCGATCTCATGAAGCTGCCTATGGCGGAGGTTTATGAGGTCGCTACCTTCTATGCGCACTTTGACGTTGTCCCCGACGGCGCGGAGCGTCCGGCGGCGACGACGGTGCGGGTTTGCGATAGCCTGTCGTGTATGCTGGCGGGTGCGGAGCAACTGATTGCCGCACTGCAGTCGGAGGACATGCCCAATGTTCGTGTTGTGCGCGCGCCGTGCATCGGCTCTTGTCACACCGCGCCGGTGTGTCACGTCGGGCATCACCATGTCGATCACGCGAATCCCGAAAAGGTCAAAGAGCTGGCGCTCGATGGCCATGTGCATCCTGAGATTCCGGACTACCAGACGCTTGGCGACTATATCGAGAGCGGCGGCTACAACGTACTTCGCGGTTGCCTGTCCGGTGAAATCACAGTCGATGATGTGATCGCGAAGTTATCCGATGGAGGTCTTCGCGGGCTCGGCGGGGCCGGCTTTCCAACCGGCCGCAAGTGGACCTTCGTGCGGGCTGAAAAGGGACCGCGATTGATGGCGGTCAACGGCGATGAGGGGGAGCCCGGCACTTTCAAGGACAGGCATTATCTCGAAACCCGCCCACATCAATTCCTGGAAGGGATGCTGATTGCCGCCTGGGCCGTCGAAGCCGAGGAAGTCTTCATCTACATGCGGGATGAATACCCGGCGGTTATCAAGATTCTCAATGACGAGATACCCAAGCTACAATCAGCCGGGCTCGTTCCTAAAACCAAGATCAGCGTGCGTCGCGGGGCGGGTGCCTATATTTGCGGTGAAGAAAGCGCAATGATTGAATCCATTGAGGGCAAGCGCGGGCTGCCACGCCATCGTCCGCCCTATATTGCAGAAGTGGGTCTGTTTGGCCGCCCAACGCTCAATCACAATGTGGAAACGCTGTGGTGGATCCGCGATATCGTCGAGAAAGGTCCGCGATGGTTTGCCGATCTGGGCAAGCCGGACAATCCCGGCCCTGTCTCTTATACACATCTCCG
>JARFQY010000197.1 GCA_029287535.1 Filomicrobium sp. | reverse complement strand
TTCGGACGAAGATTGCTTGAAGTTGTTACGCGAGATCGAGTTGAAGCTTGCGAGCGGCTCGGACGTCTCATCAGCCTGCCGGGCAGCGGGCATCAGTGATGCCACGTATTATGCGTGGCGCAAGAAGTTCGGCAGCATGGGACGATCGCAGTTGGCTGAGCTGAAAGCTCTGGAGAAGGAGAACCAGCGGCTGAAGAAGATTGTTGCTGACCTTGAGCTGGACAAGCTAATCCTCAAGGAGAGCCTTGATTTTTTAAAACCCAAGACCTGAAGCCTAACGGTCTCAGAGACGCTGTCATTCACACGCGCCAGAAGCTTGGCGCTTCGGAACGGCGCACCTGCCGAGTGGTTGGACTTGCTCGCAGCACCCTACAATACAGGCCCGCCTCAAAGGACGATGTTGAACTGCGCCTGGCCCTGATCCGGCTGGCCAAACAGTATGGCCGGTACGGCTATCGCAAGGTTGACGAACTGCTCGGTGCCGAAGGTTGGCGTGTGAACCATAAGAAGGTCGAACGGCTGTGGCGCGAGGAAGGGCTTCAGCTGCCGCACCGACATAAGAAACGCAAACGTCTCTATCACCACGACGCCTCGGTGATCCGGCTGCGGCCGCGCTATCCCAACCACATTTGGTCGATCGACTTTGTTCACGACAAGCTGAGCAACGGCCACACTATTATGTCTCGATGCAGCGCGAGTGCAGAGACTGCCCCCCACTAGAGGCGGTATCGGATCACGACCGGTTTCTGACGCCCAAGCTGATCAGCTTTGAGTTGTTTAATGATGAAGTCGGCAACGTCGGCACGGGCTACGATCCCATTGCGCCACTCATTCGGCTCGCTCAGTACGCGATACTTGCCGCTCGCCGGTTGGTTCGTGAGAACACCGGGTCTCACAATGAGCCAGTCGAGATTGCTTTGCTCGATCAACCTCTCTTGCGTCGACTTGTCATCGTAGGCTCTGCCAAGCAGCAACTTGAAGGGAACTCTTTGAAGAGTGTTGATGCTTGCGTTGCTGTCGCCCGCGCCGAAGCCGGTCACAGCAACAAGCTTTTTCACGCCCGCCTTTTCCATTTCGGGAATTAGAATTTCGGTCGCCTTTGAGAACAGCGACACTGGTTTCGTGATCAAGTCGAGCGACGGGGGTACCCCCAGTGCCTGAACGACAGCATCGACACCATCAAGCGCGCGTGCCACGTCGGAGACGTTTAAAGCATCTCCCCCGAATGCTTCGTACCGTTCATTTACGCTCTCGAGCTTTCCGCTGCGGCGCGACATGCTGCGTACCTGGTAGCCACCAGCGATCGCGGCCTTGCACACCTCGCGACCAATTCCTCGGCTGCCACCGATAACAAGAATCTTTTCCATACACACCCGTTCTCTTTGAATAGCAAGCAAACCCTTAAACGAAGAAACCGTGGCATGTGATCAGCGAATTAGGAGCCGTCCGATTTCCGTTTGCTGGGCTTTGTATCGTCGCGTCCAGTTTACGGCGGAGAGGCAACAACATGAGGTTAAATGAGATCCACCACTGATCCCCACCCGTTGAGGTGCCACCCAAGGGTGAGAGGTCAAACTCCTCAGAGGCCTGCGCATGAAAACTGTCGTCCTGCATCGTCAAGAGCGACGTCAACACATTACGAGGCCCGTCATGACAAAGATGATCGTTTATTGTTGGAAGTATGTGTTTGACCATGAAGTCAGTCCCCTCCGTCATATTCCTGATGTTGCGACACGGCACATGATCCTGCAAATTCTTGCGTGGATGTGGGCAACAGCATTTTCACTGGCCATTGGTAGCTACACCGTGCTCGCAGTAAGCGTGGTCGGTCACACAGTCCTCATTGCAGCCATCGCCGTTACTGTGGCAACCTACTTGACGGCCGCTACTGATCCACGGGTGTTTACGTCAGGCCTTGGTCGTCGCTGGGATGGAGAGCACGTATAACGACTGCCAATTACAAGAGTAACCGACTTGGCATCATCCGAATGTCAGTTGGGTCGGGATCAGCCCTCGAAGGTTTGGGGGCCGGTTAGGTTGATTTTCAGAGCCACTCGCAATTCTTGACCAGGCACCCTCCAGACGGGCGTGGAGCATCCAGTGTGAGGATCGCGGTACTTAGTAGCGGTGCCAGCCAGAATTCCCGCGCAGCTCTAGAGTAATTCTGGCACTTTCTTCTGCATCGCATTCCCGCCTATGCTGTTGCAAGCGCCGGATAGACTGAAGTTGATGTTTTTGGAGTTGGACTTTAGGCATGGACAACGAACGTTCCGCACCACTACTCGTGGGGCAAAACGCTTCCCAATCGGATATCAATCAACAGTGGGAACAGGACAATCAGTCGTGGTGGGATTGGTACGTTTCGCTCGCCGATAATTCGAATCAGGGCGAAGTTGAGCTTCGAGACGTTGCCCCAATTCCAGCCGCCAATGAGTTAGACGATGCAGAAATCACCAAGGAGCTGGCCACCCCATACGCTCTAGGCGTCGAGGAACGCATATTCTTCAGAAAAAACGGCTACGTAAAATTGAAGCAAGTGCTCTCCCCCGGCTCAGTGATACGGCTGAGACGAGAGCTGGCTCGAATGCTGCGCGAAGCGTTCAATACTGAAATTGATGGCGGCGCGCAGAATAGGTTCTTGAGCTTAGAGATGATGTGGCTGGATAACGCTCTAATTAGACAGTATGTGCTCAGCCCACGTATCGCGAAGATTGCCGCCGAGCTGCTGAACGTTGCCAGCGTGAGGCTATATCACGACAATATTCTTTCAAAGGAGCCTGGCTGCGGACGCACGCCTTGGCACTATGACGATCACCATTTTCCTCTATCGACCAACGATGTTGTGACAGCCTGGATCCCGGCACAACCGATCCCGGCAGCAATGGGACCGTTGGCTTTCGCTAGGCCCATGAGTGCTTACAAGCTCGTCGAAAACATCGAGTTCAACAAGTTTGACAAAAGCTACGATCGCAGGGTGTCAGACGCGTTCCGAGCGAATAACGTTGCAGTTGACGATGCGCCTTTCGAACTTGGAGAGGTGAGCTTTCATCATAATCTGTCTTTCCATACCGCGTCGGCAAATCGTACCAGGCAAAGCCGAATTGTTTTGGCCAACACCTACTACGCGGATGGTGCCCGTGTGGTTGATTCACCAACAATGGTGTCAGGCGATTGGCAAAAATTCATGCCGGGCGTCAATCCGGGAGAGGTAGCAGCAAGCGAGCTAAACCCCGTCTGCTGGCCAGCGACGGTTGACGAAGATGGCTGACACCTTCCAGCGTAGTCTCGACCACTGGAGCGAATCTGGACGGCGCGAGATGGAGGATTTCTACGCGCTTGCTTCCGTCGATTATCGACATCTCGCCGAGGCCGAAAACTGGAAATCGTGGTTCGAGGAGCGACAAGATCAGGCGGGTTCGAGACCGTTAGAGCTCCTCGATGTTGCTTGTGGTGCAGGCAAGTTCCCGGCCGCATTACTGAACTATGCTGCTCTAGGGAACGCTTCTATCAAGCCGGTCGCTTATTCTAATATCGATACCTCGTCGTTCTCGATAAAGGAGGCACGAAAAGTATTTTCGGCTCCCTTTGAGCCCAACCGAGAGTATCCCGTTAAGCTGCAAGACCGAGACTGTTTTTGGGGGTCGTTCGACATTGTTTGGGCGATAAATGCTCTCTATGACGTGCCAGTATCCGAACTAAGCGAAAGCCTGGAGCGGTTTAATAAAGCCAATAGTAA
>JARFQY010000180.1 GCA_029287535.1 Filomicrobium sp. | reverse complement strand
GTGTCATACCGTTCCGGCTGCCGGAACGGTATGACACTGGTATCGTCCTTCATGGCGTATCGCTCCTTATGGAGGTTCTGGCAGGTTTGGTCTCCCGCCACGATACGCCGCCCTCTCAACTCGCATCACCCACTTTCGGCCATAGCTCCCGATCGACATGAGCTCAGGCTGTGCGGAGGTGTTAGGCTTTGTGACTTTGGATGGCATGGCTACTGCTCCTGGTTTGTGCGGGGAACGTCTCCATAGACTAACCCGCCGCTTGGGGAGCAGCCGGTCCATCCTATTAGCCTTTAACAACGGACATAGCGTTTGCCGGGGCGGAGACAGTATTCGCGGCCAACTCGAGGTTCCCTTTGTCAGGGGCAGCCGAGCCGTCCACTCGTTCGACTGAACCGCTCGGTCACTTCCGTTGATGGCCCAAGGCCGAAGAACGCCGACTTTCCGCTGCTGAAGGTAGAGCGGCCATGCTGTGATGTCGAAGAGGGCGCTCGCTTGAAGGGCAAGTAGTAGGCTGCTTGCTCTGCTTTGCAGACGATCTGATGGTCGACGCTTTATCCCAAAAGCAGCCATTGGCGGATCGAGGATCGACGAGGTGAACTTGCCCCTCGATGAGGTCCGGTCTTGCGGGTGCCAATCTCAGGAGATTGATCTCGACCCACATAGACACATGCGCATATTTTTTGCTCTATAGTCTGAGAGATGAAAGGAAGGTATTCAATGGCCCTAACACGAAGAAGCTTGTGCTTGGCTGCGGCGATGTTGCTGCTGGTTTTGGGGACTTCGTTCGCAGAGGCCGCCGGCGATGCCGTGAAACGGCTGGCGGTTCAGGTCAGCGACAAGGACCCTGCGACGTTCACAAAAGCACTCAACGTGGTGACGAACTTCGCAAAAAACATGAGCGCATCCGGCCAGATGTATGAGATTGAAATCGTCTCCTTCAATGCTGGCGTGCACTTGCTCCGGACAGATACATCTCCCGTCATGGGGAGGATCAAAAGCATCTCGGAGAGTGTCCCCGACGTGACCTTCAGTGCCTGCAGCAATACCATTGCCGGGATGACCAAGAAGGAGGGCAAAGCGCCGCCCCTCACCAAAGTTGCCCGAGTCGTGCCAGCCGGCGTGAGGCGCCTTATGGAATTGAGTGCTCAGGGCTATTTCGTGATCCGGCCCTAGCGGCAAGGCTCCCATCGGCAAAATGTAGTCGGATGACCATATCGCGGCTCGTTCACGAGTGCAGTGGGGGCTGGTGAACGAGCCGCCCATGGGGCTGGAATATCTGCCCCATCGTCCAAGGGTTTGGGGGCTCAGGCCGTACCTGACGGTGCTTGCGCGTGGTGCACGACCGCGAGAGCGTCCCGTGCTCGCGCATGTCCTCGGTTCGTCGCTGGATACTCTCTTGCCCCACAAACATTGGCCATGATAATGCCACCACGGACGGAGTTTACTGTGGTCCAAACGTGTTGTTCGAATAAAAATCGCTTGCGGTGGGCAGGAGAACTCCTCTTTCTGGCCCAAGGCCGACCAACACTGACTTTCCGCTGCTGAAGGTAGAGCGGCCATGCTGTGTTGCCGAAGAGGGCGCTCGCTCGAAGCGCAAACTGTGGTCTGCTTCCTTTGCGAAGCGTCGCTCCGGCACATCGACGCAACATCCCAAGGTCGACATTGACCGATTGACGGTTGATCGCCCGACCCGGGCACCTTTTCATGTCCGCTATCTGGGGCACTACAGCACTGCCCATCCACTCGGGGGATGCGGAGGTGGCAACCAACATCATTCGCGAGGTGATGAGCCCACTCGACCGGCTCTCAGCGCTACGACCGGAAGACGAGCCCAAGTCGACAAGGAGCGGTACTGGAAGCGGGTGTCGTAACAACTTTGGCAGCGTGAACCGACGCGGTCGCCGTCGCGGTGCTGATACCAGAGCTCATCAGCACTGTCGTGACGGTGAGCCCATACGCCATAACGACGGCACCATCGACAAGTTGCGCGATCCACCCAATCTCTGCATACAAGATGAGGTCATCAACAACAGACATCTGAAATTTTGATCCCGTGCGCATTCCTGACCAGCGTGCGCATCAGCACCTCGAAGATCACAAGGAACGTTCATGCTCGGTTTTCTTTCCCGTGGCGAGTATTTCTTGTTTGCCGCACTTCTTGGCGCACTCATTATGTCGCTGAGTTTTCATGAATTTGGCCATGCCTTTGCCGCCAAATCGTTTGGCGACGATACGGCGGAGAAACAGGGCCGTCTGACGCTGAACCCTATCGCCCACATCGATCCGATGGGCTTGCTGATGGTGGTCTTGATTGGGTTCGGTTACGCAAAGCCGGTACCAACCGACCCGCGAAAATATAATTCATTCTGGGCGCAGTTGGTTGTTGCCGCAGCGGGACCCCTTGCCAACCTGATTATCGCGGTTGTTGCATACAATCTTTATTTGTACGGTATACAGGTCGGTTGGCCGGGCTTTTCAGATCCGGGCGTTCGCCAGATTTTTAATATCGTCGTGATCGTCAATCTGGTGCTCATGATATTCAATTTGATCCCGCTTGGGCCGCTCGATGGGCACTACATCCTACCCTATTTCCTGCCGCGCGCCTTGGCGCAGCAGTACCGTGTGCTGAATGCTCAATACGGAACGTATCTGTTTCTGGGGCTCATCCTGCTTTCACTCGCGGGCTTGCCGATCTTCCGCTTTGTCTTCAGCGTCGGCACCAGCTTGCTGCCATATATCAGGTTCGTTTGACCGGGCGATGTGGCACTTGTTGGCATCCTTGCCGGTATGACTCACCTCTATGGGATCGACGCAATATCCCAGAACCTGACATTGCCGGATCTAGCGTGATCGGGCCCACCTGGGCGATCGACTCCGTCCGCTTCCGGTGGCCAACCGGTCGAATGTTTCATCCGACAAACAGTCGTGTCTGACTCAACTGAGATATTGAGTTTTCGGATCGGGAATTGCCGCAGGCACTGCCCGTTAGGCGAGTATGCCGGCGACTCGTGACCGCCGGCATCTGAAGTTCCTCACTCCGTCTTCTG
>JARFQY010000169.1 GCA_029287535.1 Filomicrobium sp. | reverse complement strand
TCCTGCCGTACTGGTTCCATCTGGCGGTGGATGGCGTTGTCGGCATCCTGTTTCTGGCCGCACCGGCTCTGTTCGGCTTCAGCGGTCTGGATGCCTGGTACTACTGGGCCAACGGCGCAGCCGTCATGGTCGTTATCGCCTCACATAAACCAGCATCAGACGGATAGAGGGCGACCGCCGGCGCGTGATCCCAAAGCGCGCCGACACGGGCTGTCGGCTGAAACGGCGGCCATGTGTTCCTCACGCTCCGCCGGCGGCTCCATGAGCAGGCCGGCGGGGCTTCGCGGATGCCGGCTCACCGCGATTAGCGTGGGCAGCGCGAGCGATTACCTCACGAGGCCGCTCGCGCAGTCACCTTTGGGTGTTACCCAAACATCCGAGCCAAGAAGCCCTTCTTCTGCGCAGGCGCAGCGACCTCCGCCGCAGCCTCCGTCATGACATTCTGCAAGGTTGTGTAGGTTGCCAGCCAAGCCTCCTTTACTGGTGGTGTGAAGTCGTCTCCCAGGCCTTTTTCAAGCGTATAGATCAGGGCCTCCCCGACCGGCTGGTAGTGGTCATCAACGACGCCATAATCGACGTGCTTGCGGCCAAGGTCCTGAACGGCCGGAATGATCACGTCGACCTGATGCAGGTTGTTGACCGCGGTCGCCAGCATGCTCATCAGCTTGTCTTTCTGACCGCTCATGTCTTCTGGAAACATCGGCCGGACCTCGGGCGCGATTTCAAAAAGCCGGCCATAGAAAATATCGGCGGCCTGAGGCGCGATTGGCTCGACCTTCTTGAAGCTCTCCTGAACCAGCTTGACTTGTTCCGGTGTCATATTTCTTTCCTTCATTGATACTATTTCGATCATCTCCAGTGGGACTTCGGCGCGGGGCACGGACACATGCCCCGCGGGTCAGGTCAGTTGGCCATTGGAATGCGGATGACGACTCCACCCATCACATCGCCGACCTTGAAGTCCGAGCGCGGGGTATCCTTGTGATCATTGTGGCAACTGGCACATACCTTTGCGACAGCAACATCAGCATAAACCGCGGTAAAGTACTTCTGACCGCCCAGAGTTTCTTCGCCGTAGTAGTTCTTGCCGTTGTTGTCAGCGACATATTTCAGGCCTGCTTTCTCAGCGTCCGTGCGTGGCGCGTTCTGTTTGTTGATGGGCCAGAGCGAGAGCAGAGAGTAGCTGAACTTGTCGGTATTGTCGGCGACATGCTCGGCTCCAAACCGGAACATCTGCGCTGGTAGCGGCAATGCCTTGTCGTCATCATAGTGCTCGGAGGCCTTGATCACTTTTTGCTTCGCGGCCAGACGCTGGACGACCTTCTTTGTGTAAACCGTGCGATCGGCGACCATCACGGCTATCAGCATATCGGCGACGTCCTTGTATTCGACGCCCTTGGCGGTGACGGTGGCGACAGCGGCGCCGCAGACTATGCAGCCTCCTGCGACCGCCGAAGCGATGAGCGACTTCGAAAAACTCAGCATGGATTCAACTCCTTCGGGTTTTTGATTGAGCTTGTCACGCGCAACATCATTTCGACCCTCGCTCCTTGACGCGCTTCATGACCCAATCGATGCTTTCGATGCGGGCTGAGGGGCGCCCATCGAAATTTCGTTTAATGAGTTCCTTGTCGGCCAGGGCATCGATGGAAAAACCGAGCCCATGACAGTTCATGCAGACACTGCGGATCATCTTTTCGTTCGGCCGCAGGTTGGCGTTCTGGTTGTGATTGGCGGCGAGAAACTCC
Organism: Filomicrobium sp.; assembly: GCA_029287535.1. Lineage (GTDB taxonomy): Bacteria > Pseudomonadota > Alphaproteobacteria > Rhizobiales > Hyphomicrobiaceae > Filomicrobium. The sequence goes on along the minus strand of JARFQY010000169.1, from coordinate 8,318 downwards.
TCGTATCCGCTCTCGTCTTCCATCCAGGCGCGCGGCATGTGGCAGGTCGCGCAGCTGACGCCGCTCCCCTTGGCGGCCGCGCCGGACGATTCCGCCAGCCAAAGCTTATGGTGGGGCGAGCCTTCGTAGGCCCGGGTGTGTTCGTCGTCGTGGCATGACTTGCAGGAGTCCGTCTGCGCCTTCACCGTATTGAAGTCATGTGCACCGTGGCAGCTGGTGCACGTCAGCTCGGAGTGCGGCAGCTTCGACTGCATCGGCGCGCGGGCGAATTCCGTGCGCATCGGCGTCAACGGCCTGTTCTGGAACATGCCGTAAAGGCCCGCCGTCTCGCTCAGCATATTGTCGGCAAGCCGCATGCCGTGTTTGCCCTGCAGCCAGGTCGCCGTTTCCATCGTGTGGCAGGTGGCACAGGTTTTGTGGTTGGGTTTGGCGATCCAGTTTTCTGCAATGGCCTCCGCGGACTTCTGATCCTGCGCGTGGCATCCTGAGCAGTTCACACCGGCGGCGGCATGCGATGTCGCCAGCCATTCGGACATGACGTCAGCGCCGCCTCTGTGGGCTGCAGGAGCGTCGGCGGCAGCGGCCGTCGTGAGTGGTTCGCCGGCCGCCTCGATTTCAATCTTCTCGGTGTTGAGTGCGACAACGGGCTTTGCTTTGACGTCCGGTTCGCCAGCGTGCTTTTCCAGGAAGTCCTCGTAGAGCGCCCGGTTGTCATGATAGTTATGGCAGCCCGCCGTCGCGCAGGTGTTAAAGGCGAGCCCCTCGTGACTTGGACGGTTCTTGCCCACGTCCTGGTGACACAGTGCGCAGTAGTCGGTCGGCAGCGTCACACCCATTGGATTGGTAATATCGGCGCGGTGCTCCGTATGGCAGGTGATGCACTTGTTGGCCGCGAGCTTATCGAGACGATCGACGTTGCGAGGATCGCGGAACTTCTTCAGCGGGTGGGAGTCCTTTGCCGCCTTGAGCTCGTCGGCATGACAACCTTGGCACGTCTTTTCGATCGCCTCGGGTCCGGCGAATGGTGTCGTGTGGCAGGCCCCACACGCCAACTCGATTTGATGATGCCCGCTGGTCGTCTCACCGATGAGGAGCGTCGCCCGGCTGGGTCCACCGTAGAACATGCCGGTCAGAAGAACCGCTGCGGCCACAAGCGTGACCATGACCCAAAGAAGCCAGAGTTTTGCTGTGCTGCTCATGCCGGCCTCAATAGAAATAGACTGTTAGAATGTGGACGGCGAGCAGCAGCGGGAACGGCCAGAACGCGACAATGTGCATCCAGAATGCCGCCGACCTGAGCCGCGCCGCGGTCTTGGGGGACTGAAACACGCGGTGCTCATAAGCGGTTGCGAGCCCGGCAAGTGCGCCCGCCAGGCCAAGGCCCAGGAAGGTCAGCATCAGCCACATGTTGAGATTGGAGCCGAGTCGGAAGCCGGTGTGCGTGAAGAGTGCAATAAGTGCGATGACGCCCAGCGCGATATGAAAAACACGCCATCCCGTGAAGTCGCCGAAACGCAGCCAGGATATGCGCTTTCTCAGTGAGAGCACCGCCAAGAGTGCCGACATCGCCAGTAGCGTGTAGCCTGTGACCTGCTTGGTGAAGCTATCCAGATACAGCGTATCGGCCAGACCGCGATCTGCAATTTGTGATGCGGTTGGGATGACGGGCAAGAGCCCGGTGAGCGTGGCGCCAAGAAGGGCCAGTAAGGACAACGCCGCGATGAGCCACCATGCCTTGACGGGTTCGCGTGGCGCCGGAGATTCCAGCAACTCGCCGATGTGAACCTTGCAGCTGCCGCAAACCGTCGAGGCACCGGTCTCGCGCTTGACGTCATCGAGGGTGATCGCGCCGAGAGCAATGCTGTCACCGATCTGCCCCCGCGTTACGCCTGTACAGTTGCAGACGGTTGCCGCACGAGGCCAATCCCTGACACTTCTTTCGGCGCCTGCGGGCCAGACGAGTCCGCTTGATCGAAACCGGCGTAGTTGCCACGGGAACAGCAGCGATCTTGCCTTAACCGCCTCTTGCAGCCGGTTGAGTTCCGACCAGTCTCCTAGGGCGAGTGCGCCGACCAAACGGCCCCGCTTGAGGACGAGCCGGCGATAAACTTCTCCATCCTCGCTCTCATAGACGTACGTCGTGACGTCGCGGCGCTGCTCGAGTTGCTCAACGTCGCCCATGCTGAAGACATCAGTACCGATGATTTTCAGCTTGGTCGCCGGTACGGAGCCCGAGTAGTTTTCCCGGCCGCCGGCAATGTGCCTGGACGCGGTCACGGCCTGGTCAAAAGCAGGACCGACGAGGCCATAGACATGACCTTGGAATTCCGCGCACTCCCCGATTGCATAGATATCGGGGTCGCTGGTCTGCAGAGTCGGGCCGACCTTGATACCGCGACCGACGGCAAGGCCGATATCCCGTGCCAGCTCGATGTTGGGGCGGATTCCGGTACAGATGATGACCGTGTCGCAGTCGATGCCAGTATCGCCCGCCAAGACGACACGCTGTAGCCGGCTATCACCCTCGAAGGCGGCGACCCTGCTTGCGACGAGGACATGCACGCCCATCTGCTCAATCGCATGGCTGAGCAGTTCTCCGCCGCGCGCATCAAGCTGGCGGGACATGAGGTGCGTTTCGTGCTCCACAACCCAGGTTTCGACGCCGCGATCCCTCATGCCGCGTGCAGCTTCGAGGCCGAGCAATCCGCCACCGACGACAACACAGCGGCGCGATCTAAACGACCTTGCCACCAGTTTTTCGACATCGTCGAAATTGCGGAAGGTGTAGACGCCCGGCATCTCCACGCCCGGGATCGGCGGAACGTGGGCGCGCGAGCCCATGGCGATCACGAGCTTGCCGTAGGCCCAGGTGCGGCCGAGCTTCGTCGTCACCGTTTTCGCGGCACGGTCTATGTCGACAATGCTGTTGTCGGAATACAGGGTGACCTTGCCGGGCCCTGGAAAATCGAGCGGCTGGGTTACCTGGCCGAGCTGTACGTCGCCCGAAAGCAGCGGCGTGAGCTTGACGCGATTGTAGGGCTTCCAGCGCTCGGCGTTGAATAGAATTGCGTCGCAACCCGATCGCGCCAGTTCCTGGGCGACCCGGATTCCTGATGGCCCGCCGCCAATGATGACGACGGGAGCGTCAACTTCCGGTGAGCTTGAGCGCGCGACTTCATCCGGGGAAGGTTCGACCTTCCGCGCGGAAGCAAGGTTTCGGGGCCGGAGGTCGAGGTTCATGCCGCCCCGCCCTCGGGCGTGTCTTTGGCAACTTTGATCTGCCGCAAATCCAGCACCGGGCGCTCCAATCAAATCGCATGGTCCCCAATGCCGGTCGCAAAAAACGATCGGCGGTCCGAGCAGCTCGTTGCTCGAAGCGGGAATTTGGATTGGCTGCGTTGCCAGTTAGGGCGATCCAGCGTTGGATCGCTATTCGTGCTTGCGTTGGACGCAATTGCGAACGACGGAACAAAAGCGAGAATTGTGCCAAAGCAGGCACAAGAGTTAATCACTGCAATTTCATATAGTTGCCGCCGACAGCGACAGTGGTAAAATTTTGTGCAGCGCAAAATTCATAGGCAGAATCCGGCGACATCTGGCGCCAAGTTAAGCGACTGCATTATGCTTCATGAGGATCCTGCGAACATTTCTCAGCTGCCATTGACCGCACCGCCTGCGACGAATTTGACAACTTGGAGTCCGGTACCTAGTTTCCCACTTCAATGCGGAGGGTTCGATTGGTTCGAGCTTCCAAAGGAGTTTCACTTGGCGCCTGGGCCAATGCGTAAATCGGCGCAAGGGATTTTCGCGCCCCCCAAAATAAGATCCTGAACAAATCTCATCATGTGTGGTCTGTGCGGCGAAGTTCACTTCGATAACGCGCCCGCGTCGTTATCGAATATCTCCAAGATGACCGAGGTCATGCGACCGCGCGGTCCCGATGGTGGGGGCGCTGTCTCGCGGGAGCGGTTCGCGTTTGGTCATCGGCGACTGCGGATCATTGATCTGTCCGAACAGGGCCACCAGCCAATGGTGGATCCGGCTCTTGGCCTGACGCTGGCTTTTAACGGCTGCATCTATAACTACATCGAGCTGCGCCGCGAATTGGAAGAAGCCGGTCACCGTTTCTTCTCTCACTCAGACACCGAAGTGATTGCGAAAGCTTACGCGACCTGGGGCACAGCCTGCGTCGAACGCTTCAATGGCATGTTCGCTTTCGCCATCGCCGAACACGCCAGCGGCCGACTCATTCTCGCGCGCGATCGCCTGGGCATCAAACCGCTCTATCTGGCCGCGATCCGCGGCGGGAAGGGTCTTCGGTTCGCGTCAACTCTGCCTGCACTAACGGCGGTCGGAGACTTGGACACGAGTGTCGACCCGGTGGCGCTGCATCATTACATGAGCTGGCACGCGGTGGTCCCTGCGCCGTTCACTATGCTGAAGGGCGTACGCAAGCTTCCCCCTGCAACAGTATCGGTGATCGAGGCGGACGGGGAACGCAGGGACACGGTATATTGGGATCCTCCTTATTCGCGACAGCCCGGTGCCTCAGCACTCAGCGCGGAGGATTGGGAGGAGGCGGTACATGACGCTCTGCGCATGGCGGTCAAGCGGCGCATGGTGGCTGATGTCCCGGTCGGTGTGCTTTTGTCTGGCGGCGTCGATTCCAGCCTGATCGTCGGTCTTCTCGCCGAGGCCGGACAGGAGGGTCTTAACACATTCTCAGTGGGCTTCGATTCCGTCGATGACGCCGAGGGCGATGAATTCCGCTACTCCGACGTGATCGCCAAGCATTTCTCCACGCGACACCATAAGATTCCGGTTAGCTCGGAACGCATGATGTCGGCGATGCCTGACGTCATCGCTGCCATGTCCGAGCCTATGGTGAGCCATGACAATGTCGGCTTCTTCCTGCTGTCAGAAGAAGTCTCCAAGCATGTCAAAGTGGTCCAATCCGGTCAGGGTGCGGATGAGATCTTCGCCGGTTACCACTGGTATCCGCCGCTATCCCATACCAATGATGCAGTTGAAGATTATACCAAGGCATTCTTTGATCGTGATCAGAAAGAATATTGCGAGGCGGTGTCAGCAGAATACCATGGAGACAACCATAGCCGCCGCTTTGTCGAAATGCATTTCGAACGTCCTGGTGCGGACACACCGGTGGATCGGGCCCTAAGGCTGGATAGCCGGATCATGTTGACCGATGACCCCGTGAAACGCGTTGATAACATGACCATGGCATGGGGGCTGGAAGCCCGTGTCCCCTTCCTTGACCACGAGGTCGTGGAACTGGCCGCTAGAATTCCGCCTGATCTGAAACTTGCCGACGGCGGTAAGGGGGTCTTGAAGGCAGTCGCCCGCAAAGTCATCCCGAATGAGGTAATCGACCGGCCAAAAGGGTATTTCCCGGTGCCTGCGTTGAAGTACCTGCAGGGTTCCGTCTTGGAATGGGTCCGCGATGCCGTAACCAATCGCGCAGCGCGTGATCGCGGCTTGTTCAATTCAGGTTACTTGGACACTTTGCTGGCCGACCCGAAGGGCCATATTACACCTCTGCGCGGGTCTAAGCTCTGGCAGATCGCACTGCTCGAACTCTGGCTCCAACGCCATTGTCCGTGACGCATGACAGAATTCAAGACGACAACGCACCGAATGCTCAGCGTAAAGGCACCATGGAGGTGACAATGAGCACAGGACGTACAGCACTGGAACCGGGCGATTTAACCGAAATGGCGTCGCTCAAGCACTGGGGCGATTTGCCTGACAGTGCGCGGGCCGCCCATTTGCGCGAAAGCGTGGCCGTTGACTGCGGCTGGGGACGCCTGCTGTTCGGCCAGACTTTCACGGAAGCCGACGATTTGGCCGGTGGGATGCTACGCGAGCACGAGGGGCAGAGAGACGTGGCGCTGTACGTGCGGGACCCCCATGTCGTTCTTTCCCGGGCGCCTCACGCCCTGTTCCTAGACCCGTCGCATACATTCCGCCTCAACCTGGAGGCGGACGAACTGCAGCCGCCAGAAAAGAACGGCGTCGAGATCCGCCCAGCTCAGGCGAGTGACCAAAAGGCCATCAACACGATCTTCCAGGCGCGCAACATGGTTCCGCTGTCGGATGGGTTCATCGCAACCAAAACAAGTGACCCCGTCGTTACAATTCTGGTCGCACAAGAGCGCGCCAGCGGCACAATCCTCGGTGTTGTGATGGGCGTCGACCACAAGGCCGCGTTCTCCGATCCCGACAATGGCGCGAGTCTGTGGGCACTCGCGGTTGACAAACAGGCCAAGCTCCCCGGCGTCGGCCGGAAGTTGGTGGAGTCGTTGGCCTACCGCTTCCAGCAGGCCGGACGCAGCTTCATGGATCTTTCAGTGATCCATGACAACCGCGAGGCAATTGCCCTCTACACAAAACTCGGCTTCGCCCAGATCCCGGTCTACTGCGTCAAAAAGAAAAACCCGGTCAACGAGAAGCTGTATATCGGGCCGCCATCAAAACGCAGTCTCAACCCCTACGCCCAGATCATTGTCGACGAGGCGCGGCGGCGCGGCGTCACAGTGGAGATCGAGGACCGCGCCGCGGGTCTTTTCACCCTTTCTCTTGGCGGGCGCCTGATTAGCTGCCGAGAGTCGCTTTCGGATTTAACAAGCGCTGTGGCGATGAGCCGATGCGACGACAAAACGCTAACACACCGGCTGCTTGCGCGTGCGGAGCTCAAAGTTCCCGCGCAAGCCATCGTGAACAAGGACGAAGACGCGCTGACATTTCTCAAGTCGCATCAACGCATCGTCGTCAAGCCGGCACGAGGCGAACAGGGCCGTGGCGTCTTTGTCGACCTGTCAACAAAGAAGAAAGTGCTCGCGGCAATCAAGAAATCGCGTGAGTTGTGCGATCAGGTGTTGGTTGAAGAGTTCGTCACCGGCGTTGATCTGCGGATCATCGTGATCGGGGGTGAAGTGGTCGCCGCCGCGATCCGCAAGCCCGCTGCGATCGTGGGCGATGGCGTTCACACCATTATCGAGCTTATCGACAAGCAGTCGCGCCGCCGCGCCGCCGCTACTGGCGGAGAAAGTATGATCCCGCTGGATGAAGAGACCGAGCGCGCGGTTCTCGGTGCGGGATACCAGCTGCTTGACATTCTGCCGGCGGACACCGAGCTGGAAGTCCGCAAAACCGCGAACCTCCATACCGGTGGCACCATGAAGGATGTTACGGGCCAGCTTCATCCGAAGCTTGTGCAGGCGGCCTGTGATGCGGCGCGCGTCCTCAATATGCCGGTCGTGGGTCTCGATTTGATCGTCAAGGCGCCCAATAAATCCCAGTACAAGTTCATCGAGGCGAACGAGCGGCCGGGCCTGGCCAACCACGAGCCTGCGCCGACTGCTGAGAAATTCATGGATCTGTTGTTTCCGGAAACGCGAACAAATGCTAGTGGCCCCGCCCATGCCTGAGGCGAAGCAACGGTGGGACCACATGCGAGACCTGGAGATTGACTCTGACTACCTGTGCCGAATTCTCAAGGACCTTCTAGAGATCCCAAGCCCGACGGGAATGACCGATCAAGCCGTCGGCTATGTCTGCCACGAACTGGAACGCCTTTCGATCCCATTCGAGTTGACGCGACTGGGAGCCATTCGTGCCAACCTTAAGGGCCGCCAGGAAACGCCCGACCGCGCTATCGTCTCCCATCTTGATACGCTTGGAGCCATCATCAAGGGCTTTCACGCCGCCAACGGCTGGCCGAAGCTCTCGCCTATCGGCCACTGGTCGGCAAGGTTCGCCGAGGGTGCGCGCGTTACCGTGTTTTCCGATGATGACGTGCGCACGACCGGGACGATTCTGCCGCTGAAGGCCTCCGGCCACACCTACGGCGACGAAATCGATACGCAGCCGGCAGCCTGGTCAAACCTGGAACTGCGGCTGGACGCGCGGGTATCCAGCGAAGATGATATCCGCGCGCTTGGCATACATGTCGGCGACATTGTCGCTGTGCACGCCGAGCCCATTTTCTCCGATACCGGCTTCATTACCTCGCGCCATCTGGACGACAAGGCCGGCGTGGCCGCCGTGCTTGCGGCGACCAAGGCGCTGCGGGACCACGGTGTGCAGCTGCCGTTGGACTGCCACCTGCTGTTCACGATTTCCGAAGAAGTCGGCGTGGGTGCCTCTCACATCCTGCATGGTGATGTCGCCGAAATGCTCTCGGTCGATAACGGCACCATCGCGTCCGTGCAGTACACCTGCGATTACGGCGTCACGATCGCAATGCAGGATTCCACGGGCCCGTTCGACTGGCACCTGACGCGCAGCCTGCTTCGACT
>JARFQY010000009.1 GCA_029287535.1 Filomicrobium sp. | reverse complement strand
CAAAGCGCGACCTATTGATCGCCAAAGAGCAGGAAAAGTCAGCCGAGAGCGCGGTTTCGGCGACGCCAAGCGAGGAGGCGGCGGAGTAGTATTCGCGGCCTCGGACACAAAAGAGACGGCCGCCATTCGGGCGGCCGTTTTTCGTGTTATTCGGTCACGGTTCGCGCGCGTAATGGGGTATTTGGGACTCTGTGTCGTTGACGACGCCCGCGCGACAAATTTATTTCGGTTTTTTGGCGCGGTTTGTGTTGACCGCAATACCCCCAACGACTATACGGGCTGCACTCTCACGGCAGGCCGTAGTCAGCGCCACTTTCATTGGCGCTCATTGAGAGCCGTTCAGGCTCTGCTAGACGCTGTCGTTTCAAAGCAGAGGACATTTCGCTAGCCATGATCCGCGGCCCAGAGGGTTGAAGATCCTATGGCGTTTCTCGTTGGGCCCGATCGGAAGCGATAGGTCCGGCGAGGTAGTTATTGGCGTTCGCGGTTGCGAACGTCTTGGGATGAGGCCGAATGCCTACGATTCAACAGCTGATTAGAAAGCCGCGTGAGCGCAAGACGGTTCGCGGCAAATCGCGTCACATGGAAGCTTGCCCGCAGAAGCGCGGGGTGTGTACGCGCGTCTATACAACGACGCCGAAAAAGCCGAACTCAGCTTTGCGCAAAGTCGCCAAGATCAGGCTGACCAACGGCTATGAGGTGATCGGCTATATTCCCGGCGAAGGCCACAACCTCCAAGAGCACTCCGTCGTGCTGATCCGAGGTGGCCGTGTGAAGGACTTGCCCGGCGTGCGCTATCACATCGTGCGCGGTGTGCTCGATACGCAGGGCGTGGCCGACCGTAAGCAGCGTCGTTCCAAGTACGGCGCCAAGAAGCCGAAGTAAGGGGTCAAGGCTGGCCGCGTACTTCATGTCCGGCCACCGCAAAACAGGAATTAGGACACGATGTCCAGACGTCACCGTGCACAAAAGCGCGACATTATTCCGGATCCGAAGTTCAGCGATGTTATCGTGACGAAGTTCATGAACGCGGTGATGAAGGACGGCAAAAAATCGACCGCGGAAGGTATCGTTTACGGTGCCTTCGACCGCATCGAGGAGAAGGCGAAGTCCGATCCGCTGCAGCTCTTCCACGATGCGTTGAAGAACGTCATGCCGTCGGTTGAGGTGCGCTCCCGCCGGGTCGGCGGTGCAACCTATCAGGTTCCCGTCGAAGTGCGCCCGGAGCGCCGCCAGGCGCTTGCCATCCGCTGGATTATAGGCGCCGCACGCAACCGCAACGAAAATACCATGGTGGAACGGCTTTCAGGGGAGCTGCTGGATGCCGCCAACAACCGTGGGACGTCAGTTAAAAAGCGTGAGGATACGCACAAAATGGCGGAGGCCAACCGGGCCTTCTCGCATTACCGCTGGTAAGGGCATCATCCTTAGCTGAAAATTTCAGGGTTTTCCCTAGAGGCTTATCATGGCTCGCGAATACGCAATCGAGGACTACCGTAACTTTGGCATCATGGCGCATATTGATGCCGGAAAAACGACGACGACGGAGCGGATCCTCTTCTATACAGGTATCTCGCACAAAATCGGCGAAGTGCACGATGGCGCTGCGACCATGGACTTCATGGATCAGGAAGCAGAGCGCGGCATTACCATTACGTCCGCGGCCACGACCTGTAACTGGCCTGGCCGCGACGGCAAGATGCGCCGCTTGAACATCATTGATACGCCAGGCCACGTCGACTTTACGATCGAAGTCGAGCGCAGCCTTCGTGTGCTCGATGGCGCCGTGTGCGTGCTGGATTCCAATGCCGGTGTCGAGCCGCAGACGGAGACCGTTTGGCGCCAGGGCGACAAGTACTCCGTGCCGCGTATCATCTTTGCCAATAAGATGGATAAGATCGGTGCGGACTTTTACATGTGCATCGATGACATCAAGGAAAAGCTGGGCGCACGCCCCGTTCCTATTCAGATCCCCATCGGTGCCGAGAGTGACTTTGCCGGCGTCGTCGATCTGATCAAGATGACGGCCTACGTCTGGGAAGGCGAAGATAAAGGCGCGACCTTTACCGAAAAGCCCATTCCCGAGGACCTCATTGACAAGGCCAACGAGTTGCGCGGCGAAATGATCGAGGCCGCCGTCGAAATGGACGACGATGCCATGAGCGCCTACCTCGACGGCAACGAGCCCGATGAGGATACCCTGCGCAGCCTGCTGCGTAAGGGGACATGCACCAACGTTTTTTATCCCATGCTGTGCGGATCGGCCTTCAAGAACAAGGGCGTGCAACCGCTGCTGGATTCCGTTGTCGACCTGCTGCCGAGCCCGGTGGAAGTCCCGGCGATCAAGGGCATCAACCCGAAAGACGACTCGCCGATGGAGCGTAGGTCCGCCGACGACGAGCCGCTGGCGCTGCTTGCTTTCAAGATTATGAACTTCGAGCACGTTGGATCGCTGACGTTCTGCCGTATCTACTCCGGCAAGCTCGAGCAGGGCATGTCGCTGGTCAACTCAACGCGTGACAAGAAAGAGCGCGTCGGTCGCGCCTACATGATGCATGCCGACGACCGCAAGGAGATCAAAGAGGCGTATGCCGGCGATATCATCGCTTTGCAGGGCCTCAAGGATACGCGTACCGGTGAAACGTTGTGCGATCCCGCGAAGCCCGTCATCCTCGAGAAGATGGAATTCCCCGATCCGGTGATCGAGATGAAGGTCGAGCCGAAAACCAAGGCCGATCAGGAAAAGATGGCCTTGGCGCTGAACGAAATGGCGCTTGAAGACCCATCCTTCCGTGTGTCGGTTGATCAGGAGTCGGGCGAGACGATCCTCAAGGGCATGGGTGAACTTCATCTGGATATCAAGGTCGATATCCTGAAGCGGACCTACAAGGTTGAGGCCGATACCGGCGCTCCCCAGGTGGCCTATCGTGAGAGCCTGGCGAGAAAGACCGACATCGATTACACGCACAAGAAGCAAACCGGTGGTACCGGCCAGTTCGCGCGCGTGAAAATGACTCTCGAGCCGAATGACATCGGCAAGGGCAACGAATTCGCCTCGCAGATTGTCGGCGGCTCCGTGCCTAAGGAATACATCCCTGGTGTCGAAAAGGGTGTGGGGTCGGTGTGGGCCACGGGAATGCTAATCGGCTTCCCGATGGTCGACATGAAGGTGACACTCACCGACGGGGCTTACCACGAAGTCGACTCGTCGGTCATTGCCTTCGAGATCGCGTCCCGTGCAGCCATGCGCGAGGGTTGCGAGAAAGCCGGCATCAAGCTTCTCGAACCGGTGATGGACGTGGAGATCGTGTCACCGCAGGAATTCGTCGGTGGCATCATCGGCGATGTCAATTCGCGGCGCGGCCAGGTCCGCTCGCAGGACCTGCGCGGCAACGCGGTGCTGATCAAGGCGTTTGTTCCGTTGGCGAACATGTTCGGTTACATCAATACCCTGCGGTCCATGTCGACAGGACGTGCGCAGTACTCGATGCAGTTTGCGCACTACGCCGAAGTACCACGAAACGTGGCCGACGAAGTCAAGGCGAAGTACGCCTAGGGGTGCCTGATAGCGAAACGGCCTTCGGAAGTAAGCTCCGGAGGCCGTATCAAAGGATATGTGGGTTTAGTCCGGAAGTTCTGGACGGCGACAGTTAAGACGGAGAGCCGGAATGGCCAAAGAGAAATTCGAGCGTACGAAGCCACACTGCAACATCGGCACGATCGGTCATGTTGACCACGGCAAGACGTCGCTGACTGCAGCGATCACGAAGATTTTGGCTGAAACTGGCGGTGCGAACTACACGTCTTACGACAACATCGACAAGGCGCCTGAAGAGCGGGCGCGCGGGATCACGATCTCGACGAGCCATGTTGAGTACGAGACGGAGAACCGTCACTACGCGCACGTGGATTGCCCGGGTCACG
>JARFQY010000355.1 GCA_029287535.1 Filomicrobium sp. | reverse complement strand
GGTTCTTCTGCAAGGCAGCATTCCACTCCTGCGCCCAACTAACCAGAAATTCGCCGAAGGCCTCGGCTGCCGGTGGGATGGAGCGCAACGAAGGCCGGTAGAGGCACACTTGGCGTATGACTTCCGGGTCCTTGACGCGCTTCATGATCAAGCCATGCTTCTGGGCGGCGACGCCGACATATGCGGGGCTGAGGGTGGCAGCGAGGCCTTGCGCGGCAATACCGAGGGCGGTGGAGATGTTTTCAACAACATCAGCGGGAACCACGGTGTCGCCATCGGCAGCATTGCTGCGCATCTGTGCAACGCTCACCTCGTGATCCCGCCCGGCGGCGACAAGGTCCGAGTTCTTGAGATCGCGCCAACGCAGGTTTTTCTTTCGTGCCAACGGATGCGATGGTGTGCACCAGAGAACCCATGAGCTGGCAAAGACCGGCTCGCTGATCACTGCTGAATCCGGTGGGCGATCCGGCCCGATCGCCAGGTCCAAATCGCCATTGGCAATACGATCAACCATGCCTTCCACAGGCACATCGCGAATGTAGATCGTCACCCTTGGGTGGCTCTCCTTGAAAGCGCGCATCGCCTCGGGAAGTAGTGTGCTGGCCAAAACAAGCGGCGCACCAATGCGTACGATTCCTGCTGATCGGTTTCTGACATCGGCCGCAAAAGACTCGACCAGAGCAATGTTACGCATCGTGGATTGCGCCTGCCCGATCATTTCTCGTCCTGCAGTCGATAGCGCAACTCGGCGCGTGGTTCTGTCGAACAGGCGAAATCCGAAATTGTCCTCCAGATCGGAAACCAACTGACTGACCGCTGACGCGCTTAGGCCAAGTTCTCTGCTGGCGGCAGCAAAACTACGACGATCCGCGACCGTTACGAAGGCCTCCAGTTGCCGGATGGTGATGCGTGAGAGTGGCATGTCCAATTGTCCGTGTTTGCTTATTAATACATCAGAATTGATCGATTGTGCAAATGGGTTTCATCGGAGACAGTGCCGCAAGATTTGTGATCAGAGAGATCAGCCTGACTTGCCGGAGCGTCCTATCGTGAATCGTGAGCAGTATTCGAACTTGGCGAACGAGCTTCATGAAGCGGAAAAGCTCCGTGAGCCCATCGAGCAGTTTTCGAAACGCTTCCCTGACATGACGTTTGAGGACAGCTATGCCATTCAGCGCGAATGGATTGCTCTAAAGCTTGCTGAGGGCCGCCGCGTTATCGGACACAAGATCGGGCTGACATCGTGCGCGATGCAGTTGGCATCAGGCATCGAAGAGCCTGACTATGGCACGCTGCTCGATGACATGTTGATTGCTGACGGCGCGAAGCTGATAGCCGCGAGCTATCTCGTGCCGCGCTTGGAAGTGGAGCTTGCTTTCATCCTCGGCAAGCCGCTCAAGGGGCCGGGCGTCACACTTTTCCAGGTTCTCAATGCGACGGACTACGTTGTTCCGGCACTGGAACTCATCGACGCTCGCATCGAACAGTTCGACCGCCAAACCAAGACACCGCGAAAGGTGCTCGACACGATCGCCGACAACGCGGCGAATGCCAGCATCATACTTGGTGGCCGCCCCATGCGACCTGACGCCGTCGATTGGCGTTGGGCGGGTGCGCTTCTATTTAAGAACGGGATCATAGAGGAATCCGGCCTCGGGGCGGCTGTGCTCAATCGCCCAGGTAATGGCGTTGCGTGGTTAGCGAACAAGTTGGCGCCATCCGATGAGGGGTTGGCGGCCGGCGAGATCGTATTGGGTGGGTCCTTCACGCGGCCGGTTCATTGCGCGGCGGGCGACAGCTTTCACGCCGACTACCGTCCGCTCGGATCAGTTTCAGTACATTTCACTTGAGGCTGGAGATTGATCACATGATGCTCCGCCGAATTGCTCACGTCCTGTTTTGTTGGATTGTTCTGTCGTCCATTTTTCCTGCGCAGGCATCTGGCTTAAGGGGCAAATGTGAATCCAAGCCGTTGCTGGCTGGGTTCGTGGAATTCGTGAAGACGGGCCGGATGCCGGCCGATCTTCGGAAGTTTCTGGGCGACGCCCAGGCTCAACGAATAGCGCCCTACAAGGCGTTCGACAATGCCTACTACGTCGGCGTCTGTTGGGTCTCGGCTTGGTTGATCACATCACCGCAAGGGCATGTTCTGATCGATGCATTGTACGGCAATTTCACCCGTCAGCTTCTGGCTAACGTTCGATCGCTCGGGTTCGATTCGAAGGATATCAGGCTCGTCGTTGTCACGCACGGCCACTTTGACCACGCTGGCGGCCTGGCACTTCTAAAGAAAGAGCTGGCACCTGGCACCCGCTTCGCCATGACGAAGGAAGCGTGGGAAGAGGCTGCGGCCAATGCGGCATCGGAACGACGCCCGTTTCCTATGATCGAGCCGGATGTTGTGCTTGCGGATGGGCAGGAGATCACTGGCGGCGGCGTAACCATTCAGGCGTTCGAGACACCGGGCCATACAATGGGTACGGCTTCGTATGCGTTCGACGTCCGTGATGGTGCGAAAACTTATCGGGCTTTCACTGTTGGCGGCCTGGGACTGAATGCCATCAAGGGTCCAGCCCAGGTGGAGGCCTTCATCGCCAGTGTGAAACGCATCCGGAAACTGACCGAAGAGGGCCCACGGCCGATTCGACTTCATCTGACAACCCACGGCTTTTCGACGGGTTTGCCGGAAGCCAGCGCTCTCCTCAAGCAGCGGAAGCCAGGCGATCCACATCCGCTCGTCGACCTGAGGGGATTTCGCAGGCAACTCGACCAATTGCAGGCCGGAGCGGAAGAGCGGTTGCAGATCGAGCGACAGAAACACTGAACCGCTTTCCCGCCAGCTCGCATCACCCGATCGCGTATCTGGTCTCTCTAGCAGACTTGCCGAAGGCCAACATGACACAAGCACTCGACGTCGCCGGTATTCAGGTTTCACCGGATCACTACATCGCAGGAAAGCGAATAATCTCCCCTGAAACATTCGAGCTGTTCTCTCCCATCGATCAGCGCTCGCTAGGACGCATCAGCGAAGGACTTGACGAGCATGTGGACGCCGCCCTCGCTGCGGCCGACGATGCGTTCCCAGCCTGGAGTTGTCTTTCCGCGACGGAGCGCAAGGTCTATCTCGATCGCTTCGCTGCAGAGATCGGCAAGCGGGCCGATGAGTTTTGCCAACTTGAAAGCAATGATGCGGGCGTTCTGCTTTCACGGATGCGCCACGGCGTCGTGCCGCGCTCGATGCTTAACATCACGTACTTCGCAGAGCACGCACTGAAGCTGCAGGACCGGCCGATCGATACCGATCAGGCCCACCATATCGTGCGGCATGACCCGGCAGGTATCGCGGCGATTATCACGCCATGGAATGCGCCTTTGATGCTGGGGACTTGGAAACTTGGGCCGGCTTTGGCTGCCGGCAACACGGTGATCATCAAGCCGCCCGAATGGGCACCGCTGACGATGTCATTGCTCGCAGACTGTGCTGATGCGGCAGGCCTTCCATCGGGTGTCCTCAATATCGTTCACGGGCACGGGACAATAACAGGCGCAAGACTCGTTTCTGATCCGCGGCTCGCGCGTATTTCGTTCACCGGTTCCGTGCCTACAGCGCGCAAGATCGCGCAGGTCGCCGGCGCCAACCTCGTGCCGGTCAGCCTGGAGCTTGGCGGCAAGTCTCCGTTTATCGTTCTCGAAGACGCCGACATCGACAGCGCCGCCGCGACCGGCGCCCTCATGTATCGGAATGCCGGTCAGGTTTGCCTCGCAGGCACGCGCTTCCTCGTACACGAGCAGGTGGCTGAACGTTTTACTGCGGCGATGCGGGAGTACGTCGAGAGGCTACGTATTGGCGATCCACGCGACGAAGCAACGGAGATCGGCCCCATCATCCATCCTCGGCAGGTTGAGCGGGTTTCCGACTTTGTCGACCGCGCTGTCGAGAACGGGGCAAAGGTCTTGTGGGGTGGCAAGCCGCACTCGTTTGGCGCGCAATATTACTGCCCGACCATGTTGGCGGCTGTCGAACAGGACGACGAGATCGTTCAGAACGAAGTGTTCGGTCCAGTCCTTACCTTGCAGACCTTCGCCAACGACGAGGAGGCCGTCGCAATGGCAAACGGCACAGACTACGGCCTCGGCGGCGTCTGTTACGGCGCAACGGGGCACGCGACAGAGATCGCCAAACAGGTCCGAACTGGGTTCATCTGGGTGAATAGCTTCGGCATTCGCGATCTGGCAGCCCCTTTTGGCGGCATTAAGCGCAGCGGCATTGGCCGCGAAGGTGGGGACTGGAGTTTCGAATTCTTCAGCGACGTCAAGGACGTCGTCGTTCCAAAAAAGCCATTCAAAGCCAGCTTCAGTCAACGTTGAACAAAAGGAAACGCACGATATGGGAAAGATCGTCGGCTCAGCAATCGTTTCACATCATCCCGGCCTCATGCAGCCGGAAGACATTCGGCGCCTGATGGGGGCCGGCGAAGATTCAGACCTCATTGCTGGTTATGAGCGGCTCCGCCACAAAATCGAAGCACTGAACCCGGAAGTCGTGCTGGTGTTTGATTCTCACTGGTTCACGACAGGCTACCACCTGCTGGACGGCGGCGCACGCTATGAGGGCACGTTCGTTTCCGATGAGATGCCCTGGTATCTCTATGGTGTGCCTTATGACTACCGTGGCCATCCGCAGTTCGCCCTCGACATCGAGGCGGTCTCCCGCGAAATGGGCGGCTACAATCGAGCCATCTCCCACTCAGGGATTGGCCGTCAGTATGCAACGCTCAATCTGGTCAAACATCTGCGCTTCGAATTGAGCGACACTCCGGTCGTTTCAGCGAGCACTTGTCAGAACTGCAAGCCCCATCACTATGTGCGATCCGGTGAAATCATTGGTGAAGCCATTCGCAGAAGTGATCTCAACGTCGTCATTCTCGCTTCAGGTGCTTTGAGCCATCGGTTCGTCGACATCGACTGGAAGCCCAAGCATCCGCGGATATTCCATGAGGACAACCTCTCATCACCGGAAGCTCTGGCAAGCGACAAGAAGGCCATCGAGCTTATGAAAGAGGGTCGCCACGATGCCATCCTGGACAACTGGGATGCAGAATACCGCCCCCATTTCTGGGAAGGTTTCGGCGGTCACTACCTGCAATTGGTGGGCGCATTGGGTGGCACGGACTGTCGTGCCAAAGGTGAACCGCTGTCGGCTTATGAGAATGCGCGCGGCACCGGCAACATCCACGTCTGGTTCGACGCTTGAGGGGAAGTGACATGGAACTTCCATTCGATAAACTTCCAGCAGTCATGTCGGGACCGCGCGTGGAACGTCGTCGCATTCTGCTGGGCGGTTCTGCGTTCTGGGGTACGATGATCGATGAGGGCGATAACGCTGGGAAGTTGCGCCTTGACGATGGCCGCGTGGTCGACGCGGACAACAACGCAACCTATCTGCCTCCGGCCACGCCATCCAAAATCATCGCGATCCATATCTCTTACAAGTCGCGCAGCATGGAGACCCGCAACAAACCGCAGCCAACTGCAACGCCCACCTACTTCACCAAACCGCCGACCTCACTCAATGGTCATGGCGGCCAGGTCCTGAAACCCGCCGATTGCACCTACCTCAACTATGAAGGCGAGTATGCCGTCGTCATTGGCCGGACGTGCCGAAACGTGACGCCTGAT
>JARFQY010000195.1 GCA_029287535.1 Filomicrobium sp. | reverse complement strand
TTCGAGAGCTTGCCAATCATTGTCTTCGGCAGTTCGTCTCGGAACTCAATCTGCGCAGGCTGTTCGATTTTGGAAAGCCGTGTCTCCAAATGAGCTAGGATGTCCGCCTCGTCCGCGGTCGCTCCGTCCTTTAACTTGATGAACGCTTTCGGCGCCTCGCCACGATACGAGTCCTCGATGCCGATGACGGTGACTTCGGCGACGGCCGGATGCGTATAGATGGCTTCCTCCACCTGTCGCGGATAAACGTTGTAGCCAGAGCAGATTATGAGGTCCTTGATCCTGTCTTCGATACTGAACAGGCCGTCCTTGTCCATGCGCGCGACGTCACCGGTACGAAGCCACCCGTCTGGTGTAAAAACCGCCGCCGTTTCATCGGGACGCTGCCAGTAACCCAGCATAACCTGCGGCCCGCGAACGCAAACCTCACCCTTCTCGCCTGGCGGAACCTCGACTTCAGGGTCCTCCAGATCACGCAAACTGACCTCCGTCCGCGGCAACGGCATGCCGATTGAACCCTCGCGCACAGGCCCTTCGGCGGCATTGCAGGTCACGACGGGAGAGGCTTCCGTGAGCCCGTAACCTTCGACGACAACGCAAGTAGACACCTCTTCGAAACCGCGCTTGACCGCTAAAGGAAGTGGTGCCCCGCCAGAGATGCAGAACTTCAGCGAACTCAGGTCGTAAGACCGGGCTTGGGGGTAATTCAAGATCGCATTGAACAAGGTCGGCACGGCCGGCATGACAGTTGGCTTGTGCGAATGAATGAGCTTCATCAGAGCCACCATCTCAAACCTCGGCAAGACGATGATTGTTGAGGCCGTTCGAATCGCGAAGTTCATCACCACGGTTAGTGCGAACACGTGGAAGAACGGCAGAACACCCATAAAACGCTCTTGGCCACGCACGAGATGCGGCGCCCATCGGGCAACCTGCTCGGCGTTTGCGAATATGTTGTAATGCGTCAGCATTGCACCCTTGGGAGTGCCTGTCGTGCCGCCGGTATACTGAAGTACGGCGAGGTCCTTTTCGGGATCAATCTCGACTGGTTCTGGCGTGTTCCCCGCCTTGATAATATCCGCCTCCCTCACCAGGCGGTCCGTTACCGGCGACGCGAGCGGCCGTGCTAACTCGCCGGATTTAAACAGTTTGAACAAGGCCGCCTTGGTGCCCGGCAGCAAAGCTGGAAACGAAGCGATCACCGCTTTTGGCACAACCCCGCGCTCGACAAGCGGCTCGACTTTTTCGAACAAAGTCTTCAAATCAAGCGTGACCAGAAGTTCGAGGCCACTGTCTTCGGCTTGGAAGGCGAGCTCCTCGATGGCATAGAGCGGATTGAGGTTAACGACGATGCCGCCAACTTTCAGGATCGCGAAGAAGTAAACGATGTACGTTGGGGAATTCGGCAGGAACAGGCCCACCCGTGTGCCCTTCTTGACGCCAAGCTCCTGCAGGGCGGCCGCCGCCTCCTCAACCTTTTCGCCAATTTGTCGATAAGTCAGACAGCGTCCAAGAAAGTTGGTGCACACGACGTCGGGATGACTGTCCACCGCTTCATCAATGAGCGAATTCAGCGGCCGCGCCGGTATCGGCGCATTCCAATCGATGTCCTTTGGATAAACACGCGACCAGGGGTGGACGACGTCTCCTGCAGCGGCGGCCATGTTGACCTTGTTCATGGTGCGGATCCTCCCATTTGATCCGACAAAGGACCTCCAAATACGCGGGCCCTGTCCAACTCTGAGGCCGGCACTGTCTCAAAACGGTTTAATCGACCTATGCCCTCGGCTTGCAACTTTCTAGCCATGCGACCATTCAACACCTATTGAGTGGCCCCTTCCATAAGTATTCCTGAACTTTAAACCCCTACGAAGCTATTAAGTAAGTTATCGTTGTGTCCGAGGTTACAGCGCGGCACGCAAATTGCTGTAGAACGAGACACATCTGCATGAGGTCTTTGCCCTGGCTAAAGTCCTTAACGGGCGGCGGCTGGACTTGCTTGTGGTTTACGTATATGTGACGCCCCAGCTTGTTATGGCCCGGAAACGTGGGAAATTTGGCTGGCTTGCTGAGGCCTCTTTGCCTGTGCAGAGCAAGGAGAGGAGAACGAGATGGACGAAGTTGCTACCAAGATTGTCGAAATCCTCAAGAAGCACATGAAGGAACCGAGGGATGATATCTCTCTGTCCACAGAGCTTCAGGATCTGTCAATCGAGTCTCTCGATCTGGCCATGATCGTCTTCGACATCGAGGACAGCTTCGGCATCGAGATTCCATACAACGCCAATGAAGAAGTCGAAGACTTCAAGACGGTTGGTTCTGTCGTTGATAAGGTCCGAGAACTTATTGAAAATAAAGACGGTTCGACCGCTGCGGCAGGCGCTTAATCTAGCGCCTGCGCACTGCTGGATCTCTGATCGGCGCTCCTAGATACTTGGAGCTGCGATATAATTCAGCATAGTATGTTGGCTGGTCTTTGCCTAAGGCCGGCGCGACGCGGCGAAACCCTTATTTGGAAGAATTACCATGAGAAATGGAAACGGTACGCGCCGCGTCGTAGTGACCGGCATGGGAGCCGTCACGCCCATCGGCCTGACGGTTCCAGAACTCTGGGAAGGCGTGCGCCAAGCCAAGAGCGGCGTTAGCGAGCTGGGTGGGTTTCCACTCGACGATCTCAAAATCCTCATCGCCGCCCAGATCAAGAACTTCGACCAAAAGGCGAGGCTGAAGCACTTTCAACGCGACAAAATCGTAATTCACGCGGATCGGTACTCGTGGTTCGCGGCCGCCGCCGCCGACGAAGCCATGAGGCAGTCCGGATTGGAGATTCCCGTCGCCAATCCTTACCGAGCCGCATGCATAGTAGGCTCCGGCGCCGGCGGACTGGTCACCTATGAGACCGCTTACCGGGACTTGTTCATTCACAATAAACGCGCCACCCACCCATTGACGCTACTGCGCATCATCGGGTCTTCGGCGTCCGCTCATGTCGGCATCGAATTCGGCGTTAAGGGCCCGACCTTCGCGACCTGCTCGGCATGTTCCACGGCAACCCATGCCATCGGTCTGGCCTTTGACTACATCCGCCGCGACATGGTCGACGTCGCCATCGCCGGCGCATCAGAATCCGTCATCAATTATGGAACCATGAAAGCCTGGCAGGCCCTTCACGTTCTTTCGCCGCAAGGCTGCTTCCCATTCGCCAAGAAACGCAATGGCACCGTCCTTGGCGAAGGTGCCGGCATCCTCGTCCTCGAGGAGCTTGAGCATGCCCAAAAGCGCGGCGCCAACATTCTTGGAGAGCTGATTGGGTTCGGCCTGACCTCGGACGCCAAGGACATGGTCAACCCGGGCGTAGAAGGTCCCCGCGAAGCCATGAGAATGGCGCTGGCTGACGCCGGCCTGGAGCCGGAGAAGATCGACTACCTCAATGCTCATGGCACCGCGACGGCGATCAACGATAAGAACGAGACCAACGCCATCAAGGAGGTCTTTGGCGACCACGCCTACAAACTCGCGATCTCATCGACCAAATCCATGCATGGACACCCGCTGGGCGCTGGTGGCGGCATCGAGGCGACGCTCTGCATTAAGGCCATGGAGGAGAACTGGGTTCCGCCGACAACCGGTCTCGATGAGCCTGACCCCGACTGCGACTTGGATTATGTGCCCAATGTAGGCCGCGATCACGACGTCACATACACAATGTCGAACTCGTTTGCTTTCGGTGGCCTGAATACGGTTCTGGTATTCGGACCGCCCCCGGCCTAGGTATCCAACCATCCCGAGCAAAGGGTCTGAATGCCGACGAACCTCTTGCGGCGGCGCGCGGGCAACCCGCCGTCGTCCCGCAAAGCGCCAACCCAGCGCCTTGAAAGCAGTCAGGTGAAGCTGATCATCGGTGGGTTTTCCATCCGCGCCGAGCTTCATCCAACACCTTCCGCTCAACGCCTTCTCGCCGCCCTCCCGCTCTATTCGAACGTGGAGACATGGGGTGAGAGCATTCACTTTGAGATTCCGGTGTTCGGCGGTCGCGACCGCACCGCGCGGCTGAACGCGCAAATCGGCGGCTTCTACTACTGGGCCGAGGAGCAGCGTTTGATCCTCGTGTACGGACCAACGCCCATTTCCGGCAATGGCCCCATCCGTCTGCCCCGCCCCTGCAACGTCATCGGTCACACCGACGACGACCTAAGCGTTCTACGCGATGTTCATCCCGGTCAGAAGGTTGCGATGCAGCCGCTCTAGCGGTGGACCCTGCCGCCCCTTGAAACCCGACGCCTAGAAGGCAATTCTCCTGCGTACGAAAGTTGTCAGGATAGGAAAGATCAATGGTTGCCGTCTTGATACGTGCGGGACAAATAGCGATCCGCGCGGAGCTGCTCGACACGCCCACAGCAAGCAAAATCCAAGAGGCTCTGCCGATTTATGCAAATGCGCAGACCTGGGGCGAGGAGATCTACTTCTCTGTCAACGTCACAAGCGCGGAGGAACCTGATGCAAAAGACGTCATGGAGTTAGGTGAGATTGCCTTTTGGCCAGCCGGCAAGGCGATCGCAATAGGATTTGGGCGCACGCCCGCCTCCCACGGCGATGAGATCCGGCTGGTCAGTCCGTGCAATGTCTGGGCTCGAGCACTCGACGATGTCCGCCAACTGGCGAGCGTGCGCGATGGCGATCGCGTCGCGGTGATTGAGGCGGACAGCTGAAGCCCTAAGAGAAGAGTTGCGGCAACCGTTCTTCCAATAGCTCCGCCAGGGTATCGAGCGGGTTGCTGTCAAGCACGGTGATTTCATCGAGCGCCGCCTTCAGCGTCTCCGGTGTCAAGGCCTCGATCGGCATCTGCCGCGTCCAACCGTTCATCGCCAACCAGTCGCGATATGCCGCCTCATCTTCCGGCAACCGAAACCCACGAGGCGAGACCGAGATTACTGGGCGGCGCATCCAGACGGTCTCAGAAAGCATCGTACTGGAGTCAGCCGTGCAAACGACGGCCTCGACTTGGGCAAGCAAAATGCCGAGCGTACCAGCACCGGCGCTTCGAACATCGATGAACTGGGCAATCGGTGAGTCCTCTTCCGCCGCCATTGCAGCGAGCCGGTTGGACGTAGCCTCCGGAGTTCTCGGCGCATTGGCCACGATCCAGCGCGTCCCCGCTTTGCCGATTGTTTGAACAAACTCCAAGAGGCGATTCCAGTCGCCCTCTCCAAAATGCACCGTGCCGCTATTGCCGCCGACGATAAGTCCAAGTGTTCGCGCTGTTTCATGTGAATCAGCCTGATCATCGACCAATTCATCAGGATCAAGCCTTGATGGTTTGAGGGTCATCACTTGGTTGGGCTCTTCGGCCTGCGCAGCATATGAGGTCAAGATCAGAGCGAAATCTTCAGCCCGATAGCGACGCAAGGAGCCATAGAAGATATTGGCTGCCCCGGTGATCTCCGCGGCTGCGATGTTTGCCGCCATCGTGTTGCCGCCCGCCGATACGATCAGATCAACGTGACCGAGCGTCTCCGCATCAACACCAAAAACCCACCCTAGAATGCGTTCCGGAGGCAATCCATGATTAACGAGCATCGACAAAACCCGCGCCGGCAACCAGGCCGGTCGCCGCACCTGGAGCCGCGTGACCTCCAGTGAGCGTAAGCGGGACGCGCCAGCCACGACTCCTTCGGCCAGGTTATAATGCCCAGGTCGGCCGTCTGAGATGAGGAGCACGCTCATGGGTTCGTTTTTCGAAAGGCTCATGCGGGCTTTTTGACATGACCACCAAGCCAAGGCCAAGCAACAACCGGCCGACTGTGCCAGCAACCCTGCTTAATGAATGACGGTGCACCGATGGGTATAGGGCGCCGGAGCCAGACGTACGCGCCGAGGCCAAGTCAAAGAATAATCAAATCAACAAGGCCCCGGCATTCTGCTCCAGCACCGATCGGAGGGGGGCAGAACCCGGTGCGGAGCGCGAGTCGGGAGGCAAAGGCAACCGACCCGTTTCGAGATTAGGAAATGCACATGACTGTGGTGTGATACACAACCCAAGGAATCCTGACCAAGGTCAGATGCTCTGGGATCGTAGGCGCGATTTCAGCAGATAA
>JARFQY010000321.1 GCA_029287535.1 Filomicrobium sp. | reverse complement strand
GCATCGATCATCAACGCGGATTTTTCGGGCGCTGATCTTACCGACGCCACCCTGCTTCGGCCGACGACCTTCTCGAACACCGATTTCGATCGTCGAGAGGTTGCGGACTTCACAGGGGCCAAGCTGGTCAGGACACGCATCTTCGCGCGCCTCGATGGGGCCAGTTTCCGGGATGCTGATCTCACCGAGGCCGACTTCAGCCCGCTCGAATCCGGGGCCAACACCATTTCGACCGTCCCACACAACATGCTGACCAGTGCTGATTTCACTAATGCGAAAATGCGCGGCGTAAATCTTCAGCAAGGTCATCTCGACTTCGCGGTTTTTCGTGATGCCGATCTGCGTGACGCCGACCTACGGGCGGCCAAGCTCAATCAGGCCGACTTTCGCGGCGCGGATCTGACAGGTGCGAATTTCGCGGGTGCCACCGTTGCCGGCGCGCAGTTCACTGGAGCAAAAGGCTTGCAGTCTGCGAAAGGGCTGGGCGTCGCCACTCGGCCGGACGATGGCAGGCTGAAGCGACCGTGAGCACAAGTTCCGAGGGATCGATACCGGATGTTGCCGCCGCGGCCTCAAGGGCCAGGAGGGTGTTTCCGCGGATGCTGCGGCAAGCCGCAATGGCTTGCCTTCTATGCCTCGTATCGTTGACAGCCACGGCACGTCAGTCCCTCGAGCCCGTTGATACCGCTCTCGTGATTGCCGTTGACGTCTCCAACTCCGTCGACGAGCGCCGTTACCGTCTGCAAATGAACGGAATCGCCAAGGCTCTGGAGGACCCAGGCGTCATCGGGACAATTCTGAATGGAGCCCAAGGGGCCATCCTTGTTTCGATCGTTGCCTGGTCCGACCGTCCGCAGATTGCGCTGGATTGGATGCGTATATCGAGCATAGAGGAAGCCTTTGCCGTTGCCGCAAGGGTCCGTGCGCTGCCTCGCTTCTCCGGGGAATTCACCTGTCTTGCCAATATGTTGCGCTACTTGAACGATAAGGTGCTGCCGACCGTTCCAGCGCCTTCCCTGCGCAAGGTCGTGGACGTGTCCGGCGATGGCAAGGACAACTGCAACTCGAGAGTTGCGACACCGGAAATACGCGACGAAATTGTCAGCTACGGCACGGTCATCAACGGTCTGCCGATCCTTGAGGGATCGGACGCGTTGACCTTGGAGAAATGGTACCAAGACAACGTCCAGGGCGGCCCTGGGTCGTTTGTCCTCGCCGCGGAGAGCTTCGAAGACTTTGGCCGCGCCATTCGTCAGAAATTCATCGTCGAGATCAGCGGTATTGATCCCGCAAACGGCATTCACGCTTTGATGACGGCTCGCGCGTCTAGTCCCGGAAGGCCCGCTCAAGGTTCTTTGCATCATCAAAATTGAGCGCCTGATCGAGGCCAAGGAGCCCCGTGAGCTGCGCCGAGTTTACGTCGGCATCCTTGAAGTCCGCGCCCGCGACGTTGGCGCCGCCGAAGTCGGCTCCGGCGAGTTCGCTACCCGAAAGGTCAGCACCGCTGAGATCAGCTCCTTTGAGATCGGCATACTCCATCAAGACGCGCGCCAAGTTGGCACCCTTGAAGGTCGCGCCCGCCAGGTTCGCCGACGATAGAACGCCCCGCATGAGTCCCATTGACTGGTTGGTCATGTCCGCCGACAAGTCGGCCCCTTCGAACGACGCGCCCTTTAGGCTCGCCCGTGTCATGTTGGCGGCGACACGGGCATTTTTGAAGTTTGCCCCATCGAGCGTGGCGCCAACGAACTGGGTCATGAACAGGCTCGCGCCTTCGAGGCTTGCATCGGAAAAATCGGCCATCAGCGCCCAGGCCTGATCGAGCACCACGCCATCAAGTTTTGCACCTTTCAGGTTCGAGTTATTGAGACGCGCCGACTGCAAGTTCGTGCGTCTCAGGTCCATTCCTGAAAGATCAAGCCCGTTGAGCGCTCTCGCCGACAGGTCAAGTGTTTCGCCCGGTCCCAGCTGCGCAAGCTTCTGTTCGAGCTCCGCGCGGGTCAGTTCTGACTGGGTAAAGGCTGGGGATTGCAGATCAACGTGACGCATCATGTCCTGCGCACGTGCAGGTCCGGTGACACTGGCGCCTAGCAAGGCTATGAGGCCAAGCGCGCCAACACACAGCCCGCTTTTCTTTCGCATTGGCTATCACCTCTCCAAACGAATTCGATCGGTCGCATATGAAAGGTGTGCCAGCTTTGGTGCGTTGAGGCTTCTCACAAATCCGCGACCGGCCGTGATTGACGGGCCGAACGCTTCCCTCCAAGAGGTCGGCTCAGGCGCCGCTCAATAGGATTTCACCCTTGCCGAGGCTGGCCATGTCCCCCATGAGCCGGCGCGGCGGCGTGGTCAGCTGCGGCGGCGCGGCGTCACCAAGCGTCTTGAGCCAATACCGGGCCATGACTTTCAAGATCAGCAGATCATGTCGTCCGCAATCGACAAATGTCGCCAAAGGTGCCTCGAGCTTCGGGCCGATCAACGTTCCGCGCCGCATCTGGATGCCAGCGCCTTCGGACAGCCCCTGCTCAGCGAAAATGGTCCCGCCCATCATGCGGGCGCCGGCGAACTTTCCGAGCCGGCCCCTAACGAACAATATCCCGCGCCGCATCCGCTCGCCGGGATAGTCATCCGTATCGCCTTGAACGATCACCGCCCCGCCAGCCATGCCGTCCTTTTCACCCGGCTTCGGTCGCCCGATGTGGGCCCCGGCTGAACCGCCGACCTTTACCGTTCCCCCGCGCATGTTCGACGCCAGACAAACTCCAGCATTGCCTCGGATCTCGAGGCCTCCCGCCTTCATTCGCCGAGCCGCATAGGCGCCGACGTCTCCATCGACAAGGATGTTACCACCGGCGTGCGTGGCACCGACATAATCGAAGCGGTCCGATCCTCCTTCGAAGATAATGCTGTCACCAGATTCGCCACTCACCTCGAAACAATCGCCGACTTTGAGTGGGTGCCGGCCTCTGCCGACCTCCAACCTTTCAATCTCTCCTCGCGACATCCCGGCCAGCCGGCCAGGAACGAGGCACGAAAGGTCCAGCCGCATCGCAGGCTCGCAGCGCAGCTTCAACGTCAAAGCGCTCATGGCAGGTAGTCCTTGAGATGGTAGTGGTGCTGACCG
>JARFQY010000308.1 GCA_029287535.1 Filomicrobium sp. | reverse complement strand
CAAGGGCAAGCGTTACAACCGCGAGACGCTGGACGTGCGCTACCGTGACAAGTCGATCGCCGACGTGCTCGACATGACGGTGGAGGAGGGCGCGGAGTTCTTCAAGGCAGTGCCGTCGATCCGCGACAAGCTGGAAACCTTGAAGCGCGTCGGCCTGAGTTACATCCACATCGGGCAGCAGGCGACGACGCTGTCGGGCGGCGAAGCGCAGCGCGTGAAGCTGTCGAAAGAGCTATCCAAGCGCGCCACCGGGCGGACGCTTTACATCCTCGACGAGCCGACGACGGGCTTGCATTTCCACGACGTGGCGAAGCTTCTGGAGGTGCTGCACCAGCTCGTCGAGGCGGGCAACACGGTGGTGGTGATCGAGCACAATCTGGAGGTCATCAAGACCGCCGACTGGATCATCGACCTGGGCCCCGAAGGCGGCGACGGCGGCGGCCGCGTGGTGGCGGCGGGCACGCCGGAAGACGTGGCCCAATGCGCGGAAAGCTATACCGGGCAGTACCTGAAGAAGCTTCTGAAGCGGCGCGGCGGCGGCACCGCCAAGAAGGCGGCCGCGGCAAAGAAGCCCGCGGCGAAGGTGGTCGCCAAGCCGGCCGCGAAGCCGGGGCGCGCGAAGACAGCGTCCAAGCCGGCGATGAAGCCCGCAGTGAAATCAGCAGCGAAAAAGCCCCCACGCGGACGGCGAACCGGCAAGGCCGAAGCGGCGGAGTAGGGAAGGGGCGATTGCGCTTCGGTAGCGCCGACAATCCTGAACCATTCGTTTTAAGCCAGACTGGATCGCGCGAGCGGTCCAAACCTTCGGTTTGGCGCTTGGAAAGCGCGCGGGCCGGTGGCCCGCGACCGCTCGGGTGAAGCGGCGGGTGTCAGCACCCGTAAGGGGCGACATGGCACTATCTTATCGGCGCGCGTTCGTTCGTGACTTCGCCCTCCCCCTCACACCCGTCCCCTCATCCACAGACCCGTTCAGGCGAGCTTCATCGCGGCGGCGCATAGAGTGACGGCGATTTTGGAGTCTTGCCGACACATCTTCCGAGGTTGCCATGCGCGGGTTCTTATTCACTTTCGTATTCTTGATTATCACCGGGCTTCTCGCCGAGCGTTTCACGGCAGTCGCCGTGCAACCGACGCCGGCGACCCAGGGCCAGGCGTGCGGTCCAATTGCGGGCGCCCAATGCGCGGCGAATTTGTGGTGCGACCCGAAGCCGGGTCAATGCGGTGTCGCCGACCCCGATGGCACCTGCATCCGGCCGTCGCCGATCTGCACGCGCGAATACCGTCCGGTGTGCGGCTGCGATGGACGCACCTATGGCAACGACTGTGAACGGCGTGCGGCGAAGGTGGGTCTGGCTCATCAAGGTCAATGCGCAGCCGACGGAAACCCGTGAGTCAGATTCGTGGCGCTATGCCGCGCACGAATAATCGCCGCTGAACAACGGTTATTTGCTCGTTGCCGGGCAAAATAACGACGCGGGCGTTGCAAATATTTCCGTGCTCCTCCTATTGTTCCATCATAAGACGTGAAGATCGGGAGACCGCAATTGATGGACTTCGAGTCCGAGATCAACGACCTGAAGCGCCGCGTCGGCGACCTGGAGGGGGCATTGAACGTAATCGCAGGCAAGCTTGGCAGCGTCCACCCGGAGATCGTTGCGCTGAGCACAGCAACAGCAAATCGTTTCGACAGAGTCGAAGAAGCCACTGGCCGAATTTCAGGGCAGTTGGAAGTCGTCAGCAATCAGGTCTGGTCCCTTCGCGACGACTTCCCCGAATTGCTCGGTTCAGCGATCAAAGCGGCGCTGCGCAGTACCTTGGACTAGCCTGGGCCTTGTTCCGGGGCACCTCTCGTATACGTGATGTCCCCTGTCTTGAAGCTGACGGAGTTAGCCGCGAGGTTCCCCACATCATCAATGGTGCTGGGCGGGCTCGCGGAGGACAACATGCAGGTATTCAGGACTTATCAATCGATCCGGGTTGCCGCGCCGGCCGAACTGGTCTGGCGGACAGTGCGCGACTTTCACGATTTTTCGTGGTCGGAAACGATCTCGAGCTGCGAAGCGGTCGGGGATCATTCCGGCGATGTGGTGGGCGCGCGGCGCCTGCTCAATGCTGCCTTCGCAGAGACGCTCATCGAACACAATGACGGCACATACACGATGCGCTACTCGATCGACGATGGCCCGAGTCCCGTGTCCGTGGGCGACGTTGAAAACTACGTCGGCTGTTTGCAGCTGCGGCCGATTACGCACGACGACACGACATTCGCGGAGTGGACATCGTCCTGGAAGTCCGACGACGACGCCGCGGTTGCGTTTTGTGGCGGGATTTATAACGCGCTGCTCAGCGAACTCGCGGAGCATCATAGACGCTAGCGCGCCGCTCAGCGGCCGCCGCGGGCCGCACAATCGATGCAGGTGGCGATCGACGGGTCAAACTCAAGCCGCTTTTCGGCGATGGGCTCCTCGCACACCAGGCACTCCCCATAACTGCCGTCGGCAATCCTCTGCAGGGCGGCATCGATACGGACGAGTTCCTCCCGGCGCTTTCGCTCGGAGGCCAGGGCCATCTGCTGCTGCTGGATCGCATCGATGCGCGAGACGCGTCCGACGCTGGTCTGATCGAGCTCGACGGCGTCGCGGCTGCCGGCACTGATCTCCTGTAGCGCCTTCAGTTCTTCGCGGCGTGCCTCTAGGCGCCGGCGGAAGCTGTCCAGGTCGAGGTCGGTGCTCATGACAGAAGTTTACGCCTCCAACCGGCCCGATGTCACGCGCGGCGGGCGGGCGGCGCTCGGCCGGTTCTTAACCCTCGGGCAAAGCGCCTCAGCTATAACTAACACGCAAAAAAATGCCCCGGAGAGGACTCCGGGGCAAGGCAGGCTCGAGGGGGAGGAGGAAGAGGTCTTCGTCACCGGGGCGTCGTCGCGGCACTTGATGCGCGCCGCCGCCGACACGATGACAGTTGATCAGTAGCAGGTCTGCTCAAGTTCCCATTTGACGATCTTGCAGACTTCGCGGCGGCCGTTCCACTTGCATTTGCGGATTGGGAAGCGCTTGTAAGTGCAGTAATAATCGAGGCCAGCGTGGCCTTCGTAGCCGCGCATCGCCTTCTTGGAATAGTACGAACGCTGGTAGATTTCCTTGCTATTGCCAGCTTGAGCTGCGCTGCCAGCAAAGGCCATCATCAAGACACCGGCGGCGGCGGCAAAGAAGAGTACGGTTTGGAAAATGCTGAGTTGCATAATTTGTATCCCTTTGGACGTATCGGCCGACGGCCCCGTTTCATTTGATGATCTGAACTTAGCCGACATGCGTAGGGAGGGGCTGTTCCATGGGGAACAATGATCGACTCTATCGCGCCCAAAATTTCAGTTTGGTCCAGATCCAGTCTAGGCCGGCTGGTCGCCGCAGCACAAATCCCCTCTGCCAACAACGGTTCAACGGCGCGCGCGGCGGCGCCAGCTGGAAGCTGGCTGTTTTCGCACTGCTGGCGCTTGTCTGCGCACCGTTGGCGGCGCACGCAACCAGCCAAGAGGCGCAGTCTCCCAAGGCTGAAAAGCCGGCTGAAAAAAAACCGCCCATCGGCGAGCGCAAAGCTGACCTGAAAAGCCAGAGCGCCGACTTCGAGCTGTTTCTCGACCGGCTGATGATGGCCGAATCCGACGGCCGGAATTACCTCAAGAACTCAAGGTCGAGCGCGCTTGGGCCTTACCAGTTCATCAAGGGCACGTTTCTATATGTGGCGAGGCGGCACTTTCAGGAGCAGATTGCCGGACTGACGACAGCGCAAATCCTGGCCAAGCGCACGGACCGTAAGTTTTCAAGAAAGGTGGTCGCGCAGTATACGCGCGAGCTGGCCGTCCACCTGGCGCGCAATGGAATAGCCACCACCTACGGGCACCTGCGGCTCGCCTATCTGCTGGGACCGAGCGGCGCCACCCGGGTTTTGAAAGCCAAGCCGACAACATTGGTGCGGCGGCTCATCTCGCGTGCAGCGGTGGTGGCCAATCCGTTTTTATCCAAGATGACAGCGCGTCAAATCATTGAACGGGCCAACCGCGATATATCGATGGACCGGTCGAAGCAGCTTGCCGTGCGGCTCGAGAAGAAACGCAAATTAAAACGGTCCGGGATTCGCGTTCGCTGCAATCTTGCTCGGCCCAGCTGCCGCCGTTGGCTGGCCCTGCGCAAACGCAAGCTCGCCAGGCTGCAAAGACAGCGCGACAGGCTCAAGAAAAACGCCCAGCAATAAAACCATGCGGCTGGTGGGCGCCGCTCTCGCGAAGACCCGCCAGGACAATGCCCCGCTGAGCCTCGAAAGCCGTTTTATTCTATCAAATCGGCCGTTCGAGCCAAGTTACGGCTCAGGGCAAGGCCCAAATCACTGCCGGCCCGCGCGCGACAATCTGGGGATTGCAAGTAACATAGTTGTTCAAATCCTTGGCAGGGCGGCCTGGATCCTTGAACTGCAGTAAGACCACTGCATTATCGCCGTATTCTTGAGACCTTGAGTTTTGTTCTGCACAGCGGGCGGTGGGCCGCGCTGAACACTGGAGACCAAGGAGGCGCATCATGTTCATTCGCTCTGTCGTTCTGGGTGCCATTGCTGCCAGCGTTTTGCAAATTGCGCCGGCGATTGCTGAAAGCTGCCCTGGCAATCCTGATGCCCTCGGTGTGTCGCGGACCGTTGAGATCGATACCACCGATGGCCCGGGGTTCGGATTTGCGCAATACAAGCTCTATGACTTTCTGCAGCCGGGCGAGGTTGTGCTGACGTTTGATGACGGTCCCTGGCCAAAAAACACTCCTGCTGTTTTGGAGGCCCTCAAGGCGCATTGCACGAAGGCGACGTTCTTCACAATCGGCAAGCATGCCGTCTGGCATCCGCAGATCCTGAAACAGATCGCGGCAGAGGGACATACAGTCGGTACGCACACGTTTTCCCACGCGAACCTCTCGAAGCGAAAAATGAAGGGAGCGGCCGGGCGTGCCGAAGTCGAAAAGGGCCTCAGCGCCGTGAAATTCGCGCTGGGCGCACCGCCTGCGCCATTTTTCCGGTTTCCGTTTCTTCAGGACCCGAAGGAAATGGTCGCCTATATCGGCAGCCGGAACCACGCCATGTTCTCGATGGACTTGGACTCCTTCGACTTTAAATACCGTAGTCCCAAACGGGTGATCAGATCGGTGATGTCAAAGCTCAAGAAGAAAGGCAAAGGCATCATCCTTATGCACGATTTCCAGAGGTCGACGGCGAAGGCCATGCCCGAATTGCTGAAAGCGCTGAAAGACAAGGGCTATAGAGTGGTGCACTTGACGGCGAAGGAACCAGCCGTTTCCATTGCCGAATATGATGCCGAGATCGAAAAGGAATTCGGCGGCCCCACGGCAAATGCAAAACCGCTTTCGAGCGTCGTTAGGACGATAACAGGCAAGTAGGACGCTCCGATCCGCGTCCTGAGGTCCGACTGTCGACAGCCAGCTGTTAGCACTGGCTAGTGTGAGGACTTGGGATGCTGAACCGCTTTAGACCGACTGTAGCCTTGAAGCTCATGCTACTCAGTGCCGCCGCCTTCTGCGCGGCGGCCATGCCGAGCGCTGTACCAGCCATCGCGGAGACGTGTGCCGCTGAACAGTTTTCGCGCGAGGTTGACCGAGCCGGGGAGGCACTTCGCGGCTTCAATTCCGAAATGGCCCCCAAACTGCAAAGCCGTATCCGCGAACTGAAGTCAGCAAAGGGCTGGAAGGAGTCGGACTTCCAGAACCTTGCGCAGCAATACCTTTTCGATGATCGCATCGCCGAGTACGACAACAAGGCGAACAAGCTGCTTGACCGGCTCGACGAATTAGGCAGCACGGGCGAACTGGGTGGCGCCGACTGCGCCAAGCTGAAAGAGCTGAAGACCACAGGCATCGAATTGCTGGATGTGATGCGGGAGAAGTCCGCCTATACACTTGCAAAAATCGACAAGGAGATTGCAGCCGGTCCAAACAGCAAGACCAGTGAAGTACCTGATACGAAAACAGCCTCCACGGCGTCTCAGGCCGCTGCGCGCAATACGGCGGCCGACCCAAAGCCCAAGCGTGAGGCGAAGGTCAAGCCGAAGCCAGCCACAGCGGTCGAGAAGCCGCGCGCCGAACCGCTCGGTCCCGAGCCGGAAGACCTCGCGATGACCGGCCCCCTGGTCAAGCCCGGTGGGAACCGATGGGAAACCGTCACGGAATCCCAGCAGGCAGTGCCCTCGAACATTGTTCCGCCTGAAGGTGACACATCGGTACTGGAGCCACCGCCGGGAGCTTTCACCGGCCCCGACGAGGGCTATACCGTCGAGGAGATTCGAGATGCGACCCGCGGTTTCTTCGGGACCATCTCAACCAATCTTGCCACGGTTATCGAGCACGCGTTTGGGAAGTGGGGACGACCCACCGCTTATGTGCTGGGCAAAGAAGGCGGCGGTGCATTCCTCGCCGGCGTGCGTTACGGCAATGGCACGTTGTTCATGCGGAGCGGTCAGACTCGAAAGGTCTACTGGCACGGCCCTTCGCTGGGGTATGACTTCGGCGCCGAGGGCTCGCGCACACTGTACCTGATCTACGCCCTGAAAAAACCCAAGGACATTTTCAGAAGCTTCACGGGTGTGAGCGGATCAGCCTATCTCGTCGGTGGTGTCGGGGTGACCTTGCTGAAGGGCGGACCGGTCATACTGGCTCCCATCCGATCCGGGTTGGGCCTGCGACTCGGTGCAAGCATCGGATACGTTCGGTTCACGCCTGAGCCGACCTGGAATCCATTTTGAGGTCTAGGCGGCAAGCCGATGTTGAAACGCCTCTCTCTTGGTCAACATTCTGCAGGCCGATGTTGAGACGCCTCTCTCTTGGTCAACATTCGTCAAGCCGATGTTGAAACGCCTCTCTCTTGGTCAACATACGGCAAGCCGATGTTGAACAGCAACGCACAGATGATCCATCCGTGCGGTGTT
>JARFQY010000273.1 GCA_029287535.1 Filomicrobium sp. | reverse complement strand
TGGCTGCTCCCTTATTCAATAACGTTCGCGAAACGCGGACACGATAAACTCGTTTCCGCTTAGGCCCCGTAGCTCAGCAGGATAGAGCATCAGATTCCTAATCTGAGGGTCACAGGTTCGAATCCTGTCGGGGTCACCAATGAAATCAATAGGTTAGGTCCATCATCGTTCTTGGGTTCTTGTGCCAGTAAGCACATAGTAAGCGCGTTCGCTGCGGTCTCTCCGAGCTGGAGTCTAGAAGAGCGTAATCCAGATGAATCTGCCGTAACGCCATTCTAGGTTTTTGCGAAACGAACCCATTTTGCGTGGGGGTATGCAACCCATCACTCGGCCATGGTATCCATCGACGTCTTAGGAGCAGGGTCTTGACCGTTTGGCACATGAGGCATTTGTCGATGAGCAGTGAGTACTACACACCAGACCTTGGTAAAGATCGAGACAGTCCATTCGCACGCGACGCGGATGGCAAGTTAGTCCGCCGGGCGTTTTGGCTAGATATGGGGGATCGGTCGCTGGTTCTTGCTCTGACTCAAGGTGTGGGCGCACATCTGTCTAACGACCATAAGCGCGCCCATCTTCGAGACATTCGACGCGAGCACCTAATTGACGAAGTTTGCGTTCAAGAAATTCTGCCTCCTAGTCATTGAGGGCATCGATCGCAGTGGTGCCGCCCGTTTATACAACTCTTGCCCTGTATCGAAGTGCTTCCGTCAAAGCTGGCTTCAGTGTCCGCTTTGGGGTGTGAAGCGGAACATACATGAAGTGTGTTCGTAAGCCTGCCAGCTAATGATCAACGCGTCACGACGAAGCCCGTCGAGCGTTCCTCAGGTGAAGGCGGCACCGGATCTTAAGCTCCCAAGGTTGCCACGAGCTTGGTGTCAAATGTCAAAGCGGGTCTGTCAGAATCCCTTTTAAGTATTTGCCGTAGTCGTTGTTGGCGTACCGCTCTGAGATGAGTTTCTCAAGATCAGCAGGCGTGATGAAGCCTTTGCGGAACGCGATTTCTTCAGGGCTCGCAATCTTTAAGCCTTGCCGCTCCTCTAGTGTTGCCACGTAATTTGCCGCCGCTAGCATGCTTTGTGGCGTGCCTGTATCGAACCAAGCGTAGCCGCGACCCATTTTCTCAATTTGAAGTTGACCGTTCTCCAGGTATGCGTTGTTGACACTTGTGATCTCGAGTTCACCCCGTTTCGACGGCTTTACTTCCCGCGAGATCCTAACGACGTCATTATCGTAAGCATAAAGCCCTGTGACGGCCCAGTTCGATTTAGGTTGTTCCGGCTTCTCCTCGATTGAAGTTGCGCGGCCATTCTTATCAAAGGCGACGACTCCGTAACGCTGCGGATCTCTAACCATGTAAGCGAAGACAGTTGCGCCAGCAGTGCGGGAGGCAGCACTGCTCAACAAGTCCTGAAAACCGTGGCCAAAAAAAATATTGTCACCGAGCACCATCATTACACTATCGGAGCCAATGAATTCAGCGCCGATAATGAACGCCTGCGCCAGCCCCTCGGGACGCGGCTGTTCAGCATAGGACAACCTCACGCCCCATTGGCGCCCGTCCCCCATTAGCCTCTTGAAGTGGGGAAGATCATGCGGAGTAGAAATTACGAGTATTTCGCGGATGCCTGCTAGCATGAGCACGCTCAGCGGATAATAGATCAAAGGCTTGTCATAGACTGGAAGAATTTGTTTTGAGATTGCTAGCGTCATCGGGTAAAGCCGCGTTCCGCTGCCCCCGGCCAAAATTATTCCTTTCATGGTAGTCTTCCCTTCAAGCGCGACTGAGTGATGCTTTAGGCCCCAGCAGTCTGTTAACGCAGGCCTCTACGCCGTCGCGCCAATCGGGCAGGCGGATATCGAACGTTTTGGCAAGCTTTGAATTGTCCAGGCGTGAATTTGTCGGCCGTGGAGCTGGGGTTGGATACTCTGCCGTAGGAATGGCGCGAACGGTGCTGGTCGGTCCGCCGAAGTTGCGGGAGGAGCGAAACACTTCACTTGCCAATCCGTGCCAGGTTGAGGAACCGCCGCCAGTGCAATGATATATGCCCCAGCGATCATCGGGAGCATCTCGTTCCACTACGGTCTCAGCGATGGTCAGTATTGCTTGGGCGAGATGAGGAGCGTACGTCGGGCAGCCGAATTGGTCTACCACGACACCAATCTCGGGCCGAGTTACTGCGAGCCGTAGCATCGTTTTTACGAAGTTGTTTCCGAAGGGGCTATGCACCCACGCGGTACGGACGATGATATGCCGCGGACAGGCAGCCGCCACGCGGCGCTCACCCTCCAGCTTAGATCGGCCGTAAACGCCAAGTGGGCCGGGTAGGTCGTCTTCTTTATAAAGCCCGTCTTTCGTGCCGGCGAACACGTAGTCGGTCGACACGTGAATGATTGGGACTTTTAAGGCGTCGCAAGTCTCGGCGAGCGCGGCAGGACCCTCAGCATTGATCAACCACGCTAGTGCTTCGTCACTCTCGGCTTTGTCTACTGAGGTGTAAGCTGCTGCATTGATCACAGCATCGGGCCGCTGGGATGCTACCGCCGCACCGACTTTAGCCGGTAAAGATAAGTCGATCTCACGTCGGCCCGTCGCGATAATCTTCGTGTTCGTCCGAGCTTGTTCGATTAGAGATCGGGCCAGTTGACCTGCCGCTCCGATAACCAGGATTCTCAAAGGACAAGCTCCCGTTCGCGTTTGTAGACTTTTCCTACCAGTGGCTCCCACCAACCGCGATTGGACAGATACCATTTCACGGTCTTTTCGATGCCGCTTTCAAAGTCTTCTTGCGCCAGCCATCCGAGTTCGGTTTCGGCCTTGGTCGCGTCAATTGCGTAGCGTGCGTCGTGGCCGGGCCGGTCAGCGACGAACTGGATTAGATCGCGGTGAAATTTCTCCCTGGGTGAGAATTCATCCATCAGATCGCAGATGCGTTCCACAACCGACAGATTGGTTCGTTCATTCCTTCCACCTATATTGTACGTCTCGCCTGGTTGACCGCGACTTATTGCAAGAGCTATTGCTCGCGCATGATCCTCCACAAACAGCCAATCTCTGACGTTTTTGCCGTCCCCATAAATCGGTAATGGCATGTTGTGTAGAGCATTCAAGATCATTAGCGGGATGAGTTTCTCAGGGAATTGGCAGGGGCCGTAGTTGTTCGAGCAATTGGTGACCAGAGCCGGCAGGCCGTAAGTGCGTTGCCATGCTTTAACGAGGTGATCGGAGGCCGCTTTGGTGGCCGAGTAAGGCGAGCTGGGATCATAGGGAGTTGTTTCCGTGAATAGCCCCTCAGCGCCGAGGGAGCCATAGACTTCATCGGTGGAGACGTGAACGAAGCGGAAGTTGTCCCGAGCGCTCCCGACCAGGGTTGACCAATAGTCA
Source organism: Filomicrobium sp. (assembly GCA_029287535.1). Taxonomy (GTDB): domain Bacteria; phylum Pseudomonadota; class Alphaproteobacteria; order Rhizobiales; family Hyphomicrobiaceae; genus Filomicrobium. The sequence goes on along the minus strand of JARFQY010000273.1, from coordinate 16,220 downwards.
CGGGCTGCCTCTAGCAGGGTGTAGGTCCCAACGACATTCGTTTGAACAAACACATCCGAGCCCGCGATAGATCGATCCACGTGGCTCTCGGCAGCAAGATGGACAACGGCATCTGGTCTGAAGCTCTCGAAAGCCTCTGACACCGCGGTACGGTCACGGATGTCGGCTCTTCGGTAATAATAGTCTGAATGATCGGCGATTGGATCGAGAGAAGCCAAATTCGCAGCATAGGTTAAGCGGTCTATGTTGAGGACTTGTGCCTCAGCGTCAGCAACCAGGTGACGGCAAAGCGCCGAACCTATGAAGCCGGCACCGCCGGTAACAATCACCCTCATCGCTGCCACCCATAGTAGCTAGGGATTGCTTCTTCACTGAGTGAGGAATGAGGAAAGTATGCAGGAAGTTCTGAAAGTTTAGGGTGATGCTTGTCTTTCTCGGACAAGATGGCATTCTGCTCCGCGACGGGCCAGTCGATGCCTAGTTCGGGATCATTCCAACTCAGACCACGTTCGCAGTCTGGATCATAATGAGCGCTCACCTTGTATTGAACCTCGGTGTTCGGTTCAAGCGTGCAGAAGCCATGAGCAAATCCGGCCGGAACCCATAGTTGGCACCAATTGTCCGCGCTTAAAACAGTGCTCACGTGGCTGCCAAAAGTTGGAGAGCCAGTCCTAATGTCAACAGCCACGTCGAAGATAGCTCCTCGCGAAACCCGAATGAGTTTATCCTGAGCGTGGGGAGAGGTTTGGAAATGCAACCCGCGAACAACGCCCTTGTCGATGGACAAAGAGTGGTTGTCCTGAACAAAGGCGACGTCGATACCGTGCTGCAGAAGCAGCGCCTCGTTGAATGTTTCCGAGAAAAAGCCACGTTCGTCACGAAATATCTTCGGTGTCAGTAATTTCACGCCCGAGACTTGAAAGTGTTCAATAATCATTTCGCTCCTTAAGCCCTGATCTTTCTGGCTGAAAGCCGGGTTGCCCATTTCAAAATTAGTCTGCCCAAGTTGACCTAGCGGCGTGATAGGACAAGTCCGTCTTCTCAGACTCGGTCGTAAATATTGCGATTTGCGGCAACCTTCATTGTTCATGATACTTCGGCCCCGACTTCGATAATGACGATCTCCGGCGGCGCACCGAAACGAATTGGGAGACCTGAACAGCCCAGCCCAGCTGAAACGACGAGATGCCGACCCTCTTCGACGATATGACCGTAAGCATAGCGGCCTCCGTAACGCGAGGGCACAATTGGCGCGTAATTCAACAGTCGGATCTGACCGCCGTGAGTGTGTCCGCACACCGTTAGCGAAACGCGATCACCCATATCGCCCATCCTGGCAAAAATATCTGGCTCGTGAGCCATTAGGATTACGGGAGCATCGTCGGTTATCTGCAGCATTGTTCCAGCAAAATCATCAATACCAACATAGCGCTCTGCATCCCAATTCGTTTTGGCCTCTTGAGCGACATGTCGCCGAGGGTAAGAGGCATCCGTCAACAAGGCAGCCTGATCACCCAGGCCTGCTAACCAGAATGGAACCCCCTGTTTGCTTAGTCGTACGGTATCATTTTCATAAACTGAAATCCCCGAGCGCTCCATCGCCAGACCAGCTTGTACCGGTCCACCGCCACGCTGCTGCGCCGCCTCGTCCTCCCACCAATCGTGGTTTCCCAGAACTGCATGCACCCCGAGCGGCGCGCGTAGGCGGCCCAATTCAGTTGACCAGTGCTCTGGCGGAATAACGCCTCCGCCAAAGCGTTTAGCCCAGCGCTGCATTCCAGCATTTGGCAGGTAGTCGCCAAGCAGAAGCACGGCATCAGGCTCAAGCGCATTCGTGCGCGCGACGATTTCCGCCACACGCGGTAGACTCATCCACGGATCGATCACATGCAGATCCGCAATCACGGCCAGTTTGAGTTTCAGTCCACTGGGCCAACCGCTGGGTGAAACAGCGTACCGCCTCACGCGCAAGCCGAAGGGCTGCGCCAAAGCATAGCTGCCGAAGGTCGCACCAGTTGCCGATAGAGCGAGGATGCCTTGAAGAACTGAGCGTCTAGATATCAATGGTCTGACCAATCTGATTGATGAGTGTTAAATTTCGCAACGCGCGGGGGGACTCTCATCGCTACAAGTTGCCTTAGTAGGCGCCCCTGCCTGTTAGGACGACACCGACGGTGCGAAGAAGAATTTGCGCATCGAAGAGAAGCGAGGAGCGGTGCACGTATTCGAGATCAAGCTCGATCATCTTTTCAAACCCGATGTCGGCGCGTCCCGAAACCTGCCAAAGTCCCGTAATCCCAGGTAAAACAGAATGCCTGCGGTGCGCATATTTCGGATAGGCTGCCACTTCCTCCTCCAGCGCAGGACGCGGCCCAACGATGGACATATCTCCCGCCAGCACATTCAAGAGTTGGGGCAGTTCGTCGATCGACCAGCGCCGAAGGATGCGACCGAGGGGAGTGATTCGGGGATCGCGCTTGAGCTTTAGACAGATTCCCGATCTATCACTTTGCGCGGCAACCTCGTTGCGCCGTTTGTCGGCATCCAGATACATTGTGCGGAATTTAAACATATCGAAACGGCACCCAGCTTTACCGACACGCCGTTGCACGAAAATTATTGGTCCGGGGCTGGATAACTTCACTGCCAACGCTGCCGCCACTAAGAGCGGAGAGACCGCGACCAGCGCCGAGAGCGCAACGAAGATATCGAGGCAACGCTTAGCTTTGGCGCTGCCCGCGTTGCCGGAGGCCCGATCTGGCGTGGGAACAAATGCATCAATAGTCATCGTGTTTTTTCTCTTCATGAAGTTAACTGCGAATACTGGCCCACGGGTCTGCAGCGAGTGCATTTCGGACCACCGCGACGCTTCCGTGACGCGGCAGCGTGTCAAGCCGTTCAAGATGCCGACAAAGGATTGTGCGGCTATCAGCGGGTGAAAGCACGGCTATCGCCACATCTGCGACAGACAGTATGAAGTGACTGGAAAGACTGTCTTCGAGGCTGCCGGTTGCGATCACCACGACGTCAAAGTCTTCCGAGACGCGATTGACTGCGCTCCGAACGGCGCCAACCGAAATGGTTTCATCGCGTATCTCAGAGGCTTGGCCTGTCGGTAACAGAAAGAGCGAACCGTCTGTTTCGGACTCGATGCACTCGGCAGGAAGATCGGCAAGAAGCTCGCGCCAACCTGGCTTAGCGTCTCCATTGCAGTCAGCTTCGAGGGTAGCATCAATATAGAGCGTCCTCATGCGGGCCCGCGCATAGCTTTCAGCCAAAGCCAACGATAAGGGATGGCTGCTGCCGGAGTCAGTTCGCGTAAGTACGAGGATCGGTGGGCGGTTGGCCAGTCTCGGGCCGCGCAGCGGAAGGAGTTGGATTTCGTTGCGCAGCCTGTCTGCGGCAAATGCGTCGTCAGGTCCGGCCGACGTAACCTGTACTACCGGAAGCCGATGCGCTTGGGGGGCCAGGGTCTCAGCATAGCGCAAACGACCTTCAGAAAAACCAAGGGCAAGCGCTAAGACAAAACCAGCCATTGCACCCGCGGCCATTCCACCTGCCGCAAGCAGTTTCCGGTTGTCACTAGAGGGATCAACCGGTTTGGAAGGGGGCGACATAACAACGGTGTATCCCGGCAGTGCGCGGCCCGACTCCAGACGAATGACTTCGAGCGCCCGTCGCGTCTCTACGAGGAGTTTCTGGGTCTCCTCGGTTTCTTCGGAGATGGCGCTCAGCTCGACCCTGCGGCGGTTCAGATCTCGCGCTTCACGGCGCGCACCTTCAATTTGCGCGGTGACTTTGTCGTAAAGCTGCTTGATCTCGCTTAGGCTCGACTCCGCGCCTTTTTCGGTCGTATCCGTCAGAGCGCCAGTCTGTGCGAGGATACGAATTTGCTCGCGGCGCTCCTCGATCGCCTCTTCGAGAACTGCAATCTCCTCTCGCTTGGAGCGCAGTGAAGGATGCTTTTCCCCAACCTTCGAGCGCAGATCAGCAAGCTCCGCAACCTTTTTGACGCGGTCGAAATTAAGATCCGCGAGACCACGGTCTAGAAGAATGGCCCGCATGATTTTTTGATCTGACACGTCGGCGGGACTGCCGCTGGATCTTGCCTCAAGTGTTGCTAGTGTTGCCGCCACTTCAGATCGACGCGCTGCGAGCGAGTCGATCTGCGCAACCTTCTCGATATGGGCCTTAGTGATCGCACTACTGCCGAATTCACCCCCCACCTCAAGCTGTTGGCTGCGCAGCGCATTCACGCGAGTAGATAATTCGTCCTCACGCTCGCGTAGCTCCTTCAACCTCACCGCGAAACGGGCTTCATCAGCTTCTTTCTTGAGATCAAGATAAGCGGTCACGACGGCATCCAACTTCGCTGTCGCGAACGTTGCTTCGCGACTCTTAGTGGTTAAGACAATCAGGCTTTCTTTGCCCCTTACCTCGATAGATTTCGAGAGGTCGTCGACCTTTAGATCGTCACCCAAGTCCGACCCAGTTTCGGTAAGAATGTCGACGGCCCGGCGCATGACAGGATGCGATGCGACGTAGCTCGTTTCGGCCTTCACGAAACTTTTGAAGGTCTTCACGACGGAGGCATTGCCGGTGGAATAGAGAATGTTGGATTCTTGCGGGTAAACCCGCAGGATTGCCTGCGACTGAAAAAGCTGTACACCAAACATGAATCCCAACACGGCCAGCGAGAGGCCTAGCAGCGTGGCGGTTATCGCCGCAACACGCCAGCGACCGCGCATAGCGCGCATGACCGCCGCGATTGGATCCGGCTCTACAGCCTCTCGCGCCACCGACGTTACCGGAGGAGCAGGAGGCTCTTGAAGCTCGGGTGCTATAGCAGCGACCATAATACTATCCCCCAGCCCGGCTTGTCAGATCGCGTTCCCACCGGACTGGAGGCCGACCGCCTTCGAGCGCAAGAAGCAGGCGCGTCCAAGCCGTGACGGCGGCAAATATTGCGAAAGGATAAGCTTCGGAAGGCCGCTTCAGAACCTGGCGCACCATGGCTCGGACGCTCCCCTTCTCAGGGCTGGGGTATCCCATCTGCGCGATCGCCTGAGCGCCCCGCAGGCTGCGTTGGCGCACGCTGATGACGTTTGATAGCCGCGTAGGTGCGCGAGCGGTGAAAACACACTCGGGGACGAATGCCGTTTCTGCCAGACTGAATGAGCGGCGAATAAATTCGTCGTCGGCGATGACGTCGGGCAGCGGGAAGACGCGTGCGGCGCCCTTGTCCGATAGTGCAAATAGCCCCCCGAATTTGCCACGCCCGAAATAGGGGTTCAAACGCCAGCCGCGGTAGTAATCACGAACTATCGGTGAGGAAGCATCGGTAAGTACGTTCATACTCCCACAGGTGGCAAGAGCCGCGCCTCGAAGCAGCGGTGCGACGAGCGCTCTTAGAGCTTCCGCTGTAACCTCTAGATCGGCATCGAGAAAAATGATTGGAGCTCCGGGTGGAGCTGCCAGTCGGCCAATGTTCAGTGCATGGGTTTTGCTGGCACGCGGCGTCTCGATCACCATTGCCTCGGGCGCCACTTGGCGGGCGATGGCAGCTGTATCGTCCTCGCATGCGTTTGCGATCACAACGATCCGAAATTCTCCGGGGAGCATGCCAATACGCATGTGATTCAGTGTCCGCTCGATGACGAACGCCTCGTCGTGCGCGGGTATCAATATGGTCGGAGTTGTCATGTCGAGGACCTCACAGGCCGTCGTGCCGTGTGTGCCGGTACGCTGTGCGAGGCCCACACGAATTCGCGTAGCGCCTCTAGAAGGGGGGCGCACGCGTCGGCTTCGGTCGCCATTTTGGGCGGCGTAGCGAAGCCTCGGGCCACCACACGGTCAAGCGCCATGTGCAGCTCCTCGCCATTAGCAACAACGGTGACATGCGAGAGCCGTGACATCTCGTGCGATGTATGCTGCTGATGATCGTTGCGATGTTCGCCGAACTTTGCGAGGCGAGGCATGATAATCAGAGGTTTGCCCAGCTCGGCCGCGGAGAGAATGGTGCCCATACCGGCATGCGCGACAACAAGGCGTGCTGCCTGCATGTAATGGCGAAACTCCGACTGAGGGATCGCGGTGACCGTCTGAAGGTGTTGGAACCTGCGGCTAGTCGCACCCACTTGTGCAACAATGGGCAGGCTAGAATTGCGCGCGGCCCAAGTGTCAAGGGACGCCAGCATGCGATCAAATGGCAACTGGGTGCCAATGGTAGCGAAAATCATAGAGACTACTTCCGTTGGGGGAGGTCAGATGACGGCGCCGCGATATTCGGTGCCGGTAGTTTCGGCAACCCGCGGCCACTGGCACAGTACGCGATCGGCAACCTTTAGCGACAAGCGGGCGGACATCGACAGCTCACGCGCGTTCGCGATTGAGTCGATAAACATCGTCCTGGCACCAAATAGGCGCGCGATACGGATCGCAAGGTAGCCGCCTGCAGCCCCGGTCGATACAACTGCGTCTGGGCGGACACTAGCAACTAACCAAATGAGCTTGAGCGCGCAGATGGTCAGCCGGATCGGTGTGTCTTTGTTGGCGTCGATAATGGTGTGGAAGTGGTCCGCTTTCACTTGGTGAGCCGCACTACGGTCCGTCGTGACATAGTGGACCTCTGCGCCTCTAAAGGCGGGCGAAACGCGTAGCATCTGGACCCAGTGTCCGCCGCTCGACGATACAGCCAAAACAACTGGTCGGCTTTGTTTTTCTTCGCGCAAGATTCAGCGTCCTTTCACACTTAAGACGCTGGCAACTTACTCACTGTTTCCCGACCGGTGTTACGACGCAAATTGATGTTTCGAGCCTCAGAAGGCAGGCTCGACTATCCTTTCGTATCGAACCTGGCGCGATCGGCGTATTCTTGAATCTCTTCGTAGAGAGCGACCATACGCATGGCCTTATTTGGCCAGAGGCCTTCCTGCGAGACCTTAGCACGCGCGGCTTGCCCTAGCCTGTTATGCAGCGCTTTATTGCCGGCGAGCTGCCGCACCGCCGTGGCGATATCGGCAGGAAATCGGACGGGGTCCGTGACCGGTATGCGCATTCCGGAACGATCGTCGATGATCCAGTCGGGCCCTCCGCGTGCCGCCGTGATAACCGGCAGGCCATGACGCATCGCCTCGTAGAGTACACCGCCAGCAGGCTCGCGGAATGAGGGGAAGCAGAAAGCGTCGTGCGAGGCGTAAAGTGCTTCGACTTCGTGACGGGCGACCTGGCCTAAAAACGTAATCCGTTCCGACACGCCAAGGCGTTCGGCCTCCGCTCGGCAGATTGCGATCTCCTCGCCCGATCCGGCGCTGGTCAGGGTCACCCCAGGGAGATCTCTGAGGTGGCAAAGTGCACGTACGACATCTCGCAAACCCTTCGTCCGCACGCCTCTTCCGACATGAAGGAGGCGGCACCGCCCGGGTTCGTATAGCCTCGGCGTTTGGGGGGCTAGCTCGTCAATCCCAAGCTCCAAAACGGGTTCGAAACGGCGCATAGGAATATCCGCGAGAACGTCGCGCATGTAGGGCGCGACGCCAAGTACGCAGTCTGCTTTCATGTAGCTTGCTCGAAGCCATGGATCGTGGAGGAAGCGGTAGGCGTCAAGCGCGCGGAGCCTTGTAAAGAGCGGCGCGCTGGCCACTTCATCCCGAAACGCCGCTGGTGTTTCTAGCGCTCCGCCGAGGGGACCAATGAGATATGGGATGTCGAAGTGCCGAAGAGGCGTGGCGTACCGCGCCGCCTGAGGCATGAGCTGATGTGCAATGTGAAACCGCTCGCCCCGACTGATTGCTGCGGACAGCCATGTTCTTACATGGCGTGAAAAGACCGGCCAGGCTGGTTTCAGCATGGCGTTAAACCGTTCGTTCCTGCGTGCCCAGCCAGGTTCGGGCCAACTAACGACGCGGGCGTGAGGTAGCTGCCCTGCGGGATCGGGACGCCCGTCGCGATGGAACGTCAGGACGGTTAGGTTCACGAGTTGCGAGAGTGCTTCTGCCCATTTATGCGCAACAAAAGCCTCGCCAACGTCGGTGGCATCAATATTCGGGGCGATCAGCACAACGTTCATGAATTAGTCGCCCTTTCTGGCGTCGATGGCCATGCCCGCGGAAGCTCGGTCACAACGAGCGCGAAATGTCGAGCGCGGGCGGCGGCTCCGGGCCGCCCAGTGAGGGAGGCAGCCGACCAGAATACGGCGCGTGTAATGTTGTGCAGTGCTAGGATTGTGAAGCAGGCAACCGCTGCAGCAGGGCCGCCATGCTTCAGTTGAAGCCTTGTCGTACCCTCCGTCAGCATGACGTCTCTACGATGGTTCAACCGGCGGACCGACCCTCCGCCGAAATGCGTGATCTCAGGGATTGGAACGAATTTCAAACTCCATCCCTTCTCGCGGAAACGGCAGCACCAGTCGGTCTCTTCTCCGTAGAAATGAAAGCTTTCGTCCAACAGGCCAATCTCGGCCATAGCCTTGCCCCGAACAAACATCGCCGCTCCAGAGATCACGTCGACCGACCGTTCCTCGGACCTGTCCCACCCCGTCATTCGGTATTTGTCGCAGCGGGCAATGCGCGTGACTCCGATCAGTTGCATGGTGAGATTTTTCAGAGTCGGAAAGGCCGAGGAAGACGGTTGCAACGATCCGTCACTGTTAAGAAGCCGCGGACCGATCACACCGACGTGCGGGTTTCTGTCTAGCCAGGCGACGCACTCTGGGATCACGTTGCCGTGGACAATCGTATCGGTGTTGAGCAACAGCACGTGCCGCCCAGATACTCGACGCAGCGCAAGGTTATTGCCCCCGGCAAAACCCAGGTTCGTGGGGCTTTGAATAAGCCGCACCTCGGGAAACTCTCTCCGGATCATCGCGGGAGAGCCATCCTCGGAGGCGTTATCGACGACGAATACCTCGACCTCCAGGCCGCCGAGACCATCGAAAACTGACTGCAGGCAATCGCGAAGCAGATCCCGAGTGTTCCAGTTCACAATGACGACGGAAAGGTCCATGTTTTGCTTCCTTGGTGACGCGAATTCAAAAAAGAGTTGCTGGGGCACGGGCTTGCGGTAGGGGACTGCCCCGTGGCTCTGCCTCGGAGGCAGCAGCCGCAGGCTTGGCATTGGTCAGCCATGCCCCCGCGCCCAGTAGGAAGAGGAACAGCACGAATAGCGCGTTCCAGAGATGCACTGTGGCTGCAGCAACCGCGATCCCGAACAGGGTGAAAGCCCAGGCGTGGCGCGCGCGCCGCCAGTCGTCCGGCAGGTGTTTCCGCCGGCCTGCCGCAACGACCAGCCCTATCACCAGCGCAAGCAGCAAGACGAGCGCGGGCAGGCCGTACCGGACCGCAATAACGAGCCAGAAATTGTCCATGCTATCGGACATCCAAGAGGGACGTTGCCAGTCGCCAAGGCCGATACCGAAGGCAGGATATCGGGCGACTTCAGCAGTCCCGTACTCCCAGATCAAGATCCGGTTGTAGGCCGATTCCTTCGAGAACGTGAAATAGTTCACGAATACATGGAACGGCGTTTTGGTCGAGAGAAAATCGATTGCGAGATACGCCAGTCCGAAAAGGGTGAAGAGCACCGCCCACCGCCCGGGGACCCGGCTCAGAACTCGCTCCCACGATGCAACGAAACCCTGCATGAGCAGCACAACAAAGGGACCGCCCGACAAGGACATGAACGTAGCCAAAGATACTCCGGCGACCTTCGCCATTCCGAGGTAATTCGAAAGGCGCCGCTCGCAAACGATAAAGTAGGCCAGCGAGAACGCCGAGGCGGAGAAGACGCCATAAAGGATCGGGTGATCGAAGGGACCAAAAGTGCGTTCGAGCCCCATGCGTTGTTCTATGTAAGGTGCAGACGGGCCGCCTAGAGCCGATGAGATGCTGTCATGCAGAATGTGAACCCCAGTAATCGCCTCCGGGACCGTGAAGATGAGCATTCCGACGACCAGTGCTACATAGGCCCGCGCCATAGCTGCGAAATCCTCGTAGGACCGGATATAGAGTCGGCCGATTAGATAGGCGCCGGCGCATTCGATCACATAAATGCCGCCGGACTCGATGCCTTGTGCGAGCCCCCCCCATTTGATGAGTGCAGCAACCGCCCACGCGCAATGGAGCCCAAGTAACGAATCGAAGACATTCAGCTGGCCGCTCCGTCCCGACAAAAGGTGCATAAGCATGGGGATGAACCAGAGGATCAGCACCACTCGGTAGGCGGACAAACGCAGGCCGCCGAGGTCCAGAGACACAGCAGTGGGTAGCATGATGCCGACAAAGAAAAGCGCCACGGCAAGCGGTACGCCAAACACTTTGCGCTGTGTTTGCTGCTGGGCCATTGGTCAACCCAAAGCGCGGGTCTGGAGGAGGCTCGGCCGCTCCACGAAATGCCAGCTGGCGATCGCTGCGGGCGTGGTGGCGACTAGGCTCAGAGCTGCAAGCTCTGCTGGAGAGATGCCAGGAACAAGATACGCAACTGTCTGAGCCACAGGCCAGCCGTAGATGTAAAAGCCATATGAATAGTCGCCTGGCAGCCGAAGCGTCGGAGCGGTCAACGACAGAGCAAGCATTGCATAAGCGACCACTAGAACTCCGATAGGCCACGGAGCGATAAACACGAGGGGTAGAAGACCTCCGGCGAGGAAAGGCCTGAGAACGATCCGATTGCGAAAAACAGATGCTGCCATTCCAGCAGCGAAACATGCAAAGAGAGGTGCAAAGGTGCCCAGCCGGTACGGCAGGACTGTATCGATGAGCGAAAGTCCAACCGGAACAAGCATAAGGAGGAAAAGCACGCTCTTACGGCGGTGAAGCCCAAATTGGACGAAGAACAAACAAAGCAAGTATGCCGCAACTTCGTAAAACAGGCTCCAAAGTGGTCCATTCACAACCTCAGGGTAGGGATTTCCAGCGAAGGCGCCCGAAATCCGGTGTTCGATCGAAGCGAGCGTAGCAGCCCGCAAGAACCAGCCAAGTGCCTCGCTCCGACTTGGTGTTGCTCCGGAAAGGTACGCGAGTGCAAGCGTCGCGATTAAGGCGGCCCCGAGGCCAGGAAGAATGCGCCGTGCACGGGCGCCAAGAAATGAGACCGGTGTGCGACGCTCGGCGCTGGCCGTGACTAAAAGGCCCGACAGGAAGAAGAAGAGAGCGACGGCCCAGCCGCCGAGCGACTGCCCAGTCAGCGTCATGAGTGGTTCGGCTGCGCCCAATCCAAGCGCGAGCGGCCAAGCGTGGCTCACTATAACGCAAGCCGCGAGTCCGAGGCGTAGTACCCCTAAGTTTGCGTTTCGCTCTCCACTGATAGCGTCTGCAAGCGTCATGTTCAGCCCTCAGCCGCTATCCGGACAGGCCGCCAAAGGCGCTCACGCACTATGCGCCGCCATGTTCCGAGAATTGATGCGAGTTTCTGACGGGCCGGCAGTCGCCACCACTGACTGAAGAGGCTCTGGCCGACGTCGTTCGGAGTCGGGAGGCCGCCCATTCGCATCGCAAGCCTCCGCCCCCAAACCGCGCCGTGCGTCGCTGCGAGATTCGGCTGGGCGCGTGCAATGACGTCGCGTTGGCGCGGTTCCGCTATAAGCGCGCCCGAACGGATGGCAGCCTCTACGAAAGCTCGGCCGCGCTCAGTACGCGCGACGATCAACGATCGGCCGGCCTCGCCATCCCCAGAAGGTGGAGCATGCCACGGGTCACCCACTGAGATATCGGCAAACGCTCCTGTATGGTCCGAACATATGCGGCAACGCCAGCGCCTTTCGGATTGGAGGAACTCGCCCCACCCCTCTGCATAGGTAATTTCGGCACTATGGTACTCTTCCCCGTTCGCATCGCGCCAACGAGCCTGCATCGTACCTGGCCATCCATTTCCGCGGTATCTTAGTTCGGAAATCGCGCGATCACTTGGCACGCCAAGCCGGCTTAGCAGACGCTCAGTCCCAATAAGGTTAGGGGCCCCGGCGCAAAAAATGGCAATGGTCAGCGGCACCTTGTTGTCGAGGCTTGGGTCCGCACTTATAGCCCTTCTGACGGTGGCGATATCACAGGGTTTGCCAACAAACACGACCGACTCTGTGCCAGCTGCCACCTGACCCAAGGCCTCTGCGGGGCTGGCCTGAGCATACCGCGAACCTGCGCCGCGAAGCAGTTCGGCGCGCCCGCGGCTAATGACAGCCTCATTTCGCCGCGGATCGTCTTGACGTGCCGCGACATGAGCGACACCAGAAGCCAAGCCCGCGAAGAGCGAATGGAGGGCAAGAGCAGTTACGGCACCACCTGACGATCCGCGATGCCGGATCTGAGGGTCTGAGGACCATCCTTCCCAAGCGGCAAGGATCGGGCCCCAATTCGCATCGATGATGTCGGTGCGTGGTAATTCGCGCCAGTCCGACCCGGCACCAGCGCAGAAAGCGGACGCGAGTTCGGCGACCTCTTTGGAAGCGGGGTCATCATTGACGACCGGCCGGCGCCCGTGAAGCGGGTCCTCTATCATTGTGATAGCTTCAGGGAAAAGCCCTGCGCAAGCCCCGCATCCAGTGCAGAGGTTTCGCGTCACCATCCGCGTAATCGGATCATCAATCATGCCATGACCTCTTTGAATTGCTCTTCTGCCAAAAGCGGCCATGCGAGAAACACCGCACGCATTGTTGCTGCGGCCTCTCCCAAAGCAGCGGCTGCCGCCAAAGCCGTTAGGGGTAGCCCCGACATCGCGGCAAGCGCGGCTGGAACTAGTGCCGCCACCCGGAGCACATTGGCGCGCGCTGGATCCTTTGTACGGCCCGAGGCGATCGCGAGTTGTGACAGCGGTGTGCGGAGGATCCGGAATCCAGCGGCCGCAGCAAGAAGCAACGCCAGCGCCAAATCGGGCCGAAGGGCGGCGCCATAAGCAAATTCGATTGCTGGCCCGGCAAGCATAGTGAAGCCCACTAAGAAGATGCCTGCTAGGATGAGATGCGCGCCCATAGCGGCGCGGGTGGCAGAGCCGATCGCGCCGTCGGTGACGGCGAGGCGGAAGCGGGGCAGTAGGAGCGATCCGGCTGCCCGCCCGATGATCTGCGAGGGAAGTAGGGCGAGCTGCAAGCACGTCCCGTATATCGCGAGCGCTGTCCAATCGAAAGCAGAGGCGACAATCATCCTGTCGGCGTAAAATGTCAGAAACAAGAGAGCCCCGTTTGCAATCAGCGGTGCGCCGAACCTAGCTATGCGATCGAGCGCGCACAGGCTGATGCGTAGTTGGTAAGGGCGTTGCGACTGCGTGTGGGAAAGGGCCGCAAGCGTCGCCGCATGGGCCACGAGGACGATCACAATAGCGCGGTGATCGCCAAAAACCCACACCGCTGGCCCGACCACCAAAAGCATGACCAGCGTTGCTCCGCCTTCGGCAATCGCCATCGGCATGTAGCTGAACTGGCGTTCGGCCCTGCGCATGTCGAGATGCACGGCGCCGCGGAGGAGAGAAACAAGAGCAAGCGCGGCATAAGTCGCAGTAACTGGACCATCCTGAAAGACAGTTGCGGAAACTGGGGCAAGGATAAGTAAAATCAGAGCTAAAGTGCCGCCCCGCAGGACTGCAGCGCCATGTAGTTCCGCCTGGAAGCGAGCGGAGTCTCCGTCGGGTGCCTGCACGATGAGCCTCTCGATGCCGAGATCGCTCGCCATTTCGACCATACGGGCAACGAGCACCAGCATCATTGCGCGTCCGAGCTCCTCGGGGCCAATGGCCCAGGCCAGCGCGACTGAGCGGCCAAGCGCAGCAGCTTCGGCAAGCAATGGTACGCCCCACGCGAGGACCCTACCTGATGCGGCCGGTTGCACCATAGAGTTAGACTCCAACTTGGCGGGCGATCTGGTCCATTTCCCTGGACGCGCGCGCCTGGAGTCCTTCGACCCGCCTAGCAAGGTTGGCGCGCATGAGCGTTCGGTTCAAAAAAGAAACAACCGTCCGTTCAGCGAGTTGCCTTGCGTTGAGAAGACGAAGGTCCGCGACTTCCGTACCGAAACCGCACTCCTGAAAGACACCCCGGACTTTGTCGCTATACCCCAAGCCAAGTGTGGCAACGCCAGAAGAAAAGGCACCAATGGTTGCATGCATCCGTGCCCCAGCAAACCAGTCCAGGCGCGCTAGTACCCATTTCAGCTCCATGGCCGACAGGGAATCAGAAAGTACGTGGACCCGATCCTCCGCCAAGGGCCCAAGACGGGCAACAAGCCCATTGGCCGCGGCAAGGTCGCTCTCGGGATCCCCAAGTGGCCGGTGAACGTGAGGTATGAGTACCAGCCTCAGCGAGGCATCTGTTTTTAGCAATGCTTCGGCAACGGCTTGAGCCTGTGCCGGATGCGCATCGGCAAGGCTGAAATTCCGACGAGCCATATCAGCCTGATTGCAAAGAAGACCGGACACGTTGAGCCCTACAAGTGGATAGGCGCGGGGCTCCGACAGCATCCGCATCAGCAAGCGGGGAAGCTCATCGGGCCTCCGCTCTGGCAGCGCAATGGCGATGTCGACACCAAGCCGGTGCCTATCCGGATCGAAGTTCTCTGCCAAGGCGGTCTGCAATAAGCGAAAACTATCAAAGTCCCGAACCCAAACGGCAGATGCGCGCCGCAGGATCTCCTTTGCAGTTTCAAAATTTTCAGGATTCTGAAATGGGCCGAGCTTCTGCGGCAATAGGATCAGTGGAACGCCCGAATCGAGCGCTAAGCGTTTGGTAAGAACCATCGTTTGGAAACGTTGATAACCGTAAAGATCGGTGAAGCTGTCGCCGCCCGATATGTCGAGAACCGCTTGCGATCGCGCCACCGCGCGGGCGGCTGCGCTTCCACCCGCACCTATGCGGGCGCAAAGGTAAGCACGTTTGAGGCTGTCACTTCGCCAAAACCGGCGCGTGTTCGTCAACCCGACAAGATCAACATTTGCATGCTCCCAACGGGCGCGGCGTTGTCCACGACCATGATCAGCAACCGCTATGTTGGCCGCTCCGCGTCGCGCTAGTCCTGCTACGGCCGAGTGGCAAAGTGCGGAAACACCTTGATTGCCCGTATCAGGCGCCGCATTGAATAAAGTTAGCATCGCGATCCTCACATTTCCCAGGGAATGCTTAGACCGTCGCGCCCAACTCGTCGTGCGCGCAGCGGGGCAGGATGTGGGGCAATCGGGTGAGGGAGGCTATCCGAAAGGATAGAACAGGTGCCGAGAGAATCGGTGAGTACACTTAGTCATCTCGGTGGATGCCGGGCTCCCGAAGTCGGCTGACTTCACGCTAGACGAGATTGCGGTCACGCGCTATCATCGCAGCATGCGTCCTATTCTTGGCGGCGAGTTTGCGGCAAAGCGTTTTCGCATGGAGCTTCACCGTGGCTTCATGAAGGTCTAGGTCGCGGGCAATCTCCTTGTTGGACTGACCACGGCAAATACCCCTCAGTACATCGAACTCGCGATCCGTCAGGAGGTCGGATGCAGCGTCGTCTCTTTGACGCATGAAGTTGAATGGTGCGAAGATTTCCCCAGCGACCATAAAGCGTGCAGCGCTGATCATCGATTTCGACGCGAGCGTTTTCGGGACGTAGCCTGCTGCACCTGCACTGATCGCCTCCTCCGCGAGCTCCCTGGACGTTGTCCCCGAGAGAATTGCCACCGGGCGGCTTTCGTTCACAGTGATCATTTTCCGCAACCCTTCGAGTCCGTTCATGCCGGGCATGTTGTAGTCCAGAAGGACAAGATCGAATGATCCTTGTTTCTCCGCAGTCTCGATGGCCTCTTCAAGTGTGCCCACCATCGTAACATCGGCGCCGCCTTCGGACTTGAGGAACGCGGCAATCGCTTCACGGACCAAATCATGATCATCTGCTAATAGAATTCGCATTTATCGCTCAGTCTATAAATGACGGCCCTCTGGTGCGCAGTAGAGACCATCAACTATCCAAAAGAGTAGGCAATTATACGCATGCGTCGATGCATGTCTTGCCCAATAATGCGACGTAACCGAAATAAGCGTTCTACATCCACATCAGGCGATACTGCCGGAGTATCTTGGAACGATAGTCACTTTGGCGGAGCCAGTGGTTCGTGCAGGTCGATAGGTGGCGTGAACCAGTGGAGCTCCGATCACTAGCTTGCCCGTCACATGCGAACGAGAACTGGAGAGGCGCCGTGCTGCGCATAATTGCCGGAACGATCTTTCTTTTTACGATAGCATGCACCACGCCGTCACTGGGGACATCTAG
>JARFQY010000248.1 GCA_029287535.1 Filomicrobium sp. | reverse complement strand
CCTTGAACGTCTTCGAGCTTCCGTTGCCGACGCCGGCCGGAAGGAATTCAGACCCATCAGAGGGAGTACTGAAATGAAAACGATGACCTACATTGCTGGGCTTGTTGCCGCGGGCATTGGTATCGCCGCGACCGCCGCCATGGCCGCTGGGACGCACAACCCGGACAAGCTCAAGATCGCATTGCTGCCGGATGAAAACGCAGCAACGGTGATCCAGGACAACAAGCCGCTTTCCAAGTACCTGGAGGACAAACTCGGAAAGAAGATCGAGCTCATTGTTACGACCGACTACTCCTCGATGATCGAGGCCATGCGATTTGGCCGCATCGACGTGGCATATTTCGGTCCGGCGTCCTACACGATCGCCAAAGACAAGATGAAGGATGGCAAGCTTGATATCGCGCCCTTCGCTGCGCGGCTGAAGGGCGGATCGACGACGTACCAGTCCGTGATTATTGCCAATGCGGATGCCGGCCTTGATAAGATGGAAGATATCAAGGGCAAGAAGCTCAACGTCGCCTTTGGTGATCAGGCTTCAACGTCAAGCCACTTTGCACCCAAGTACACCCTGATGAAACTCGGCATCATGCCAGGTGCAGACTACAAGGAGAACTTCCTTGGCGCGCATGACGCTGTCGCGGTCAACGTTCAGCGCGGGAACGCACAGGTTGGCGGTCTGAGCCGTCCGATCTTCGAGCGCCTCGTCGAAAAGGGCCGGATCGATAAAAACAAGGTCAAGGTTCTGGGTTACTCGGCCGACATCCCTCAATATCCCTGGGTGATGCGCACGGACATGCCCGCGGAACTTCAGCAAGCCATTCGCGATGCCTTCTTGGGCCTCAAGAAAGGGACCGAGGCTGGCGACAAAGTTCTCAAGCCGTTCAAGGCTGACGGCTTCGCGGCCATCGAAGACACCGACTACGATATTATCCGCGACATCCGCAAAAACGTGAAGGGCGGCTGACGCGTCTGAATAACAACAACAATGATTGCACTCACCTAAGACCAGCGCCCTTCCAGGAGCCCATCATGGATGCAGCCGTCACCGATACCGGGTCGTCGCGAGAAAGATCTGAAAAGCTACTCGCGGCGGAGCGGCGCGGCCGACATACCTTGATGTTCCAAGTGGCGCTGGTCACCTTTGTTATTCTTGCCAGTCTCTGGGCCAGCGGGATGTTCGACTGGGCACGCTTGGCGGAAGGCATTCCGGCGATTGGGGTCGTGGGCTCTGAAATGATCCCTCCGGACTTCACCCGCTGGCAGCATTGGATCGGTCCGATGATCGACACGATCGCAATGTCGGTGGCAGGTACGACGCTTGCTGTCGTGTTCTCCATACCGATTGCTTTTCTGGCCGCGAAAAATACTGCGCCGAACCGGTTCGTCTACACCTGCGCTCGGATGGTTTTGAATGCGTTGCGCTCGATCCCCGAGCTGATCATGGGGATCATCTTCGTGGCTGCGGTTGGCTTTGGCATGCTGCCGGGCGTGCTTGCGCTGGGGTTACACTCCGTCGGCATGGTCGGTAAGTTCTTCGCCGAGTCGATCGAGCATGCGCATCCAGCCCCAATCGAGGCTGCCCAGGCGGCCGGCGCGTCGCCGCTTCAGGTCATTGCGCACGGCGTTGTCCCGCAGGTGTTTACGCAGTTCGCGGATGTGACGATGTACCGTTGGGAGTACAACTTCCGGGCCTCGACGGTGATGGGGATGGTGGGTGCCGGAGGTATTGGAACTGAGTTGGTCGGGTCGTTGCGGCTGCTCGACTATCCGCAAGTCGCGGCCATATTGATCGTCATCCTTGTTGCGGTGTCGATCGTCGATGGTTTGAGCGGGATTCTGCGCCGCCGGTTCCAATAGTCTGCATCGTCGGGTCCGGTTCCAGCACCTAAGTTTTCTTCTCCTCATCGCCTCATGTCTGCGCTGGTCGATTGCTTCTGGCTGAAATAGTGTCTGCCGAGGGGCGCGTCGTTGGCCATTTCCATTTAACGCGGGGCTTGGCGGGCTGCTCTGCGCCGGGCCGGGTGTTCATTTGGAGGCAAGATGATGCGGTTGTTGATAGGTGTTCTACTCCTTGCGCTGGCCTTTGCGCAGGGGCATCAGGTCCATGCCAAGGACCCGACCTTGACGATTTCATTTGGCGTTGTGGACAAGGTCTATAGCGCGACTGGGTTGCTTGCACGCAAGGATGCCGCTGACGTCACCATCGAGCATGACATCGCCTACAAGAAGCCGATGACTTATCGGGCGGTGCCGCTGCTTGATCTCCTGGGCGATATCGATAACGCACCGTTTGATACCTTGGAAGCGCGCGCTACTGATGGGTTCGTTTCGCAGATACCCATATCCCTCGCCCGCAAGGCGCGTGAAGGCGGTGCCATTCCGTGGGTTGCAATCGACACCGCCAAGAACCCGTGGCCGAATCTGCCTGGGCGATCGTACAGCCCCGGTCCTTTCTTTCTGGTCTGGCAGCACGCCGAAAAGTCCGGAGTCGGGCCGGAACAGTGGCCTTATGCCCTGGCGCAGCTTTCGGGTGTAGCGTCCCCGCTTCAGAGGTGGCCACAAATGGCGGTGGCTGCATCACTTCCGGCTGATGCTGCAGAGCGGCGTGGTGCGGAGTCCTACATTAAGCACTGTCTGTCCTGTCATCGTCTCAACGGGGCGGGCGAAGGGGACATGGGCCCTGACCTCGACAAGCCCATGGACGCGACCGAATACATGACTCCCGTTGGGTTGAGGCGATTGATCCGGGATCCGGCTTCCGTACGAACCTGGCCAACGCAGGTCATGCAAGGGTTTGACACATCAGTGTTGCCTGACAGTGAGCTGGAAGATTTGATAGCGTACCTGACATACATCGCGCGCAAGTAAACATCGTGGTTTGGAATCATGCTGAAGGTTGGTTTGATTTTCACTGTTACGTTCACCCTGATCTTGGCCGTCGGCGGAACGGTTCAGACGGGTGCCGAGGAGACAAGTTCAGCCGATATCGTCACGGTTAGGCCGGATGTGGCTGAAAGCTCCAAGCAAGGGTTGCCGATTTTTCCGGGGATCTCGGGAAAGACGGCCGGGGCCAAAGGCATCTCGATGTTGCGGGTGGTGATCCCACCTGGAGCGGCTGCAAAGGCTCACATCCATAAGGGCTATGAGACGGCGGTGTATCTGCTGCAGGGGGAGGTCGAGACTCGATATGGGCCCGGGCTTTCCAAGTCGGTTGTCAATCGGGCCGGTGACTTCATCTTCATTCCAGCCGACGTGCCGCATCAGCCGCGTAATCTCAGCACGACGGAGCCTGCGATCGCAATCGTGGCACGCACAGATCC
>JARFQY010000227.1 GCA_029287535.1 Filomicrobium sp. | reverse complement strand
CCATCGCAAGGCCGACCGTGTCGGTCGGAGGCGGCCTTCTCACGCCCGTAGGTTGGCCCTGCAATTAATTGGTTCAATATAGCCAGGTCCATAGGCTATCTGGCCTTCCGGCCACGTTCCCCAGCGAGGAGCACCCATAAGCACATAATTGAATCAACGTGCCGTGAGAATCACATCAACGTCTGCTTCGTTGTCATCCGGCATAAGGACAAAAGCTATGGCCGCGAAGAAGAATGAGACTACCGGCAAGAAGGCGGCAACCGCTGCCGCCAAGACCCTGAGGAGTAAAACGGCAAGCAAGGCCGAAAAAACCGCAGCGGCATCTGCATTGACGCAGGTTGGTAATAAGAAAGTTACCGGCAAGAAAGCCGCCGCAGCAGCAGCCAAAGTGATCCATGATCCCAAAGCGTCGAAATCCGCCAAGACCGCGGCGGCATCGACATTGACCCAGAAGCCTGACAAGCCCACCAGCAAGCCGAAAGCGAAGAGCAAGGCGACGCCGAAAACGAAAAAGGCGGCCTGAAAGCCTCAAGAACTACCATCTGTCTCTCAACTGCCACCCGCCTCGCGGGCGGCTTTTTCGACTGTGCAGCAGAGCTGAAGAGTGACTTCCATAGATTGGCGCGCGGGACCACTCGTTGCGAGCCATCAGGGCAGAGCAACAAGCGGCACGCTATCTAACTCGCGATGCTTATGGCCCCGATTTGATCATGCGAAAGACTTCCGCCCAACTCCGGATCTGAACCACGCCATCGCCATCACGGCACCGGTAGCGCTGGGCACGCAACACGACGACCCAGACGTCGATGTTGGCCTTCGCGACGTGTAAAGCGCTTACGAACAGGTGGCGCCAACCCGACGGGCAAGCGCACTAGCGAAGACGCCTTACGCAGCAGTAACTTCCATCTGAGACGAGCGTTGCCCCCGTATCGCTGAGAGGAGCGTCTTGCGCGGAATGCTGGACACACGTTCTACGCCAGGCGTCGGTTAGATGAAGACGACTGCCCATTCGGACCTGCAGGGCGACCGTATCGTGCCAGTCTGATGATGCGGGTTCCAGATGGCGCTGCGTCGGCTGCGATCGGGCGCCAACGATCCCCTCAGCGTGTCACCTGGGACCAGCGCATCTGATGTATCCGATTTGCACGCGATGCCGGGGTCTCGTGTGTCCGGCACGGCGTCGCCGAACAGCTGGCCCGCGATCACAAACTCCGGGCGGGTCCACCGCTACATAGCCGAGCCCCTTTTAGCGAAACCCCGCGCGGCACGAGATGGCGCCGGCGCATTCGATCCGTGATCCGACGCCGCCCCCAAAGACCACCGGCAGAGCATGGCGAATAGGATCGTAGCCGGTCCCGATTTTCGCACCTATTCGGCCACTTTGAAGTACGCGCTGATGAAAGGCCATATGGATCATTGGCCGCCCTCCGACCTGCGGAGCCGGACGCCGCAATCGTACTCGTCGTCTCTTGGGATGAAGACAACCCCAAGCTCTTCTAAGGTCGCCTGGAGCTTGCGGATAGAGCGTACCGTGCCGCGCATCTCGTCGTCGGATTGCTCGACGCGCCGGACCGTGGCTAGGCCTACTCCGGCGCGTTCGGCCAACTGCGCTTGGCTTAAGCCAAGCAAAGCTCGGGCTGCGCGAACCTGCGCCGGCCAGATCATAGCCGCATGCTCCGGGAAGAGCTCCACAGCAAAAACATGTTGCTAATTGACCTTAATTGATCCATATTCGCTCATTATTGGACTATGTGAGTGCGCATATGCTGAACGATGATGTCTGTTACGCAACGCTAGCCAATCAAGTGCGGCTCCACGCCGAATTTCGTGATGCGCTAATGTTGAAGTATCCCGATCTCGAAGACGAGGTCCTCACCGAGACACTCGAAGGACTCACTGATCTGAACGAGATCCTAGCCGCGTTGATACGGTCGGCACTAGACGATGAAGCTTTGGTCGCTGCGTTATCCACGCGTCTTGGCGAGATGAAGGCGCGCCTTGACCGCTTGAGTCAGCGCGCCAAGACGAAACGCAGCCTCGTCCTAAATGCCATGAACAAGGCTGAACTCAAGCGGCTTATCGCGGCTGAATTCACGGTCTCGGTGCGCGCAGCCCCCCCAACGCTCGAGGTCATCGAGGCGGCCCGCATCCCTCAAGACTATTGGAAGCCGCAGCCGGCCAAACTCGACCGTCAGCGCCTGATCCAGGAGCTAAAGGCGGGTGCTGCGATTGCCGGCGCCCAGCTCGGGCCGCGCACGTCCCAATTAAGCGTGAGGGTGAAGTGATGGGATTTGATCAACGACAGCGCAAAGCGCTGCGGGCGAAACTACGCCATGCGAACGTCCGGAGCCGTGTCCAAAACGGCACGACGCTCCACTACATCGAGGGTTGGTGGGTCGTTGCCGAAGCCAATCGCATCTTTGGGCACGAGAACTGGGACCGCGAGACTCGTGCTCCCACGTGCATCTGGTCGGACCGTCACAGGGGGCAGGTCTCCTGCCTCTATTCGAGCCAGGTCCGCATCACCGTTCGCGCCGGCGATACCGTCGTCACACGCGACGGTCTTGGCACGGGCTTCGGGCGGGGCACATCCCCTGAGAGCGCGCACGAGATTGCCATGAAGGCGGCCGAAACCGATGCCACCAAGCGCGCCCTGGCGACCTTCGGCAACCCGTTTGGCTTGGCGCTCTACGACAAGGACATGCGCCAAGTCACGCAACCGGCAACGCGCGACCAGGACCGGAACACTCGGTCCGCCCAAGTGAGCGGCCCGAAGGTGATCCTCACGGGCCGCGCCGGCCAGCAATTCAACTTGTCCGGCCCCCACGACCTCGTTGAGGCAATCGCGAAAATTCTCCCCAAACTCGAGACCATCGAGGCGGTTTATGCCTTCTGGGAGGCCAACCTCACCACCTTCGCGTCGCTCCTCGAACGCGAGCCTAAAACCAGTCGGGCCGCGATTGACGCGGTGACGGCCAAACTAAAGGCGCGGCTGCGCGACCTCAGCGGGACGACGGTCGATGATGGATGCGTCGTCTTGTCCACGTCCGGGACGCACCACCAACACGATAGCTCACGCGGCAGCGGCACGAATGGGGATGCGCCGGCATCTCTCACGCGCGCGAAGGAGCGCCGCGTCCGCGACCCACACCACCTGGCGTTTGTGGCCCGCCATCCCTGCCTCATTTGCGGGCGACGTCCGGCGCAAGCCCATCACCTCCGCTTCGCCCAGCCGCGCGCCATGGCCATGAAGGTCTCGGATGAATACACGGTGCCCCTTTGCGTGGGGCATCACGACGCGGTCCACCGCACGGGCGATGAGCCAACCTGGTGGGCGGCGCGGAAACTCGATCCGCTCGCCACCGCGCTGCAGCTTTGGACGGCGGCCGACAAGAGCACGGAATTCCCAACGCTGGTGTCTCAGGCGCTTGCCGACATCGAGGCGTCCGACAGGGACGTCGCCACACAGCCCGATGCATCGGGCAGGATATAGGTTTTCGGATGCTCGGCTAAGCGTACGCAACGCAATGCAGGAGCGCCAGTGCCATCGAGCGACGACACGCGGCACAGCGCGCGCCACTCCCCAACGCGTAAAGGCAAGAAAGCCCCGCTTACGGCCTTCTTGCTTTAAACGGGCGATGTCGAAACTGGCACGCTCAGGCAGCGCCCGTCGCTTCGGCAAAGCGCAACCCGTCTACGATCCCTGGCACTTCGTGCCCGTGCTAGTGAGGAGCCCGGCGCCTTGCAGAACGGCGCACCAATCAAGGACTGGGACCTGCCGTCTCGCCAAAACCGGGTTGGCCAGGGCAAGGAGAGCGAACCTCTCGCACCACGTCAGGTGAAACAGGACGCCACATGACATCCAGCAGCCAAGAACATACAAACCAGCCCGCAGTCCTTGAGGAGGGTCGTTGACGCCAATACACCGGCGCGACAGCTTCCCGAGTCGACCCTGTCGGTGCGTGATCGACCGTCCCTGTTGTTTCAAAAACCGCCAGTGCGGCATAATCATAATGAGGTCGGCATGTTTTTTCGCGCGAAGACCAGGCGGCGGATCATCAGCGAAGTGTGCAAGAACTTGTGGCAAGCAAGAACCTTGGTCAACGACGCCGACAAGCGTCTGGCCGAAATCTGGCGCGACGCGATCTGTCAACTTAAACGCCATATCGGCGCCATAATCTACTATAAATTAAAAATCAGCTCATGGTCCTTCCCCGCTGGATCCTTGGGCAGACGGGCGCGCTCGGGGGGACCGGCGCTCCCGTCCTTCCATCCGGCACACAGCGACGAAACGAGATCGGGTTCACCGTCAAGTCACGGGCGTACACCCAAAGGCGGGCGGTCGACAATAGCCGGTTCGCGCGCACGGAAGTCGTCATCCCACAACCACCTGATGGCCAACTCTTGGCGACCGTCGAGCTAAAAGATCCTGACGAAACTCTGTTACTTTAGCCGTTCCGTTGCCCGGACCGTTTCGGCACGCTGATCCCACTCCGAAAGCGCGCCATCCGCATAGTCGACAACATCTTGGACAAGACTGGCGACGAGTTGCTTTGCTCTTGGGTCCTTGAGCCGAATGAGAAGCGACATGACTTTCATGTTCTGCGGGTCGGCAAGAACATTGATGAGTTCGGCTGGCAGCCCCGTTTCGGGATCGTTTTCCTCAAAGAACCACCCCACCGGCACGGCTAAAATAGCTGCAACCTGAGCTAAGCGCGCGGCGCTCATAGAGCTCAGGCCTTGCTCGTATTTATGGACCTGCTGCGCAGAGATCGCACAGCGCGCACCCAAATCAGCCAACGTCAGCCCAAGAACCGTCCGCCGCAGCCTGAGGCGCGCGCCAACGCGTGTATCGATGGCGGGCGGCTTGTCCCTCCCATCTTCGTCAACTGCTCCGTTAGGTGCACCGGCCTTGTTTGCCCGTCTAACCACGCCCTGCCCTTACAATTTAGCGCCAATACTCATGCGGAGTTTAACTAACCTCTTGGACAATTCAATTCAAATTTGAAAAAATATCCTAAGCGTTTGTTTGAGGTTTCTTCATATCAACTCCTAAAGCAACGGAGTTGGCGTGATGGCTCAAAGACCAAATGCTGATACTTTCCTTGACCAGCTTAATCTAACGTACGGCCCGAAAGAGTTTCTGGCCGCTTTCTTCTTCAAAGCCGTTGACGCGGCAGCGAGGCGCGGCGTCATCCTTGAATTTGGTACGTTTGCCGACTTGCTCCACACGAACGAGACGCATCCTGAGAGTTGGATGCCGCTGACGACAACGTTTCGTGAAGTCCCCGGTGGCGTCACCGACGAAACCGGTTTTGTCATCCTTGGGCGCGACACAAACGGCGATATCGTTGCAACGCAAGCTGTTCGCATCTTCGACTGGCAAGACACGAACTTCAAGGCAGAAGCCCAATCCTTGCGGTTTTTCTATGAAGATCCGGCGCGCGACCGCCGCACAGGCGAAGAGTGCATCGTAACAGCCGCGGACGCAGAAATGATACATGGTCGCGTTGCCTTGGGGGGCGGGATTTGGTACCGCCCCGACTTCCGGCGCCTGAGGCTGGGCGAAATCATACCCAGGATCGGGCGGGCTTATGCGTTCACGCTGTGGAATTACGATGTCCTGATCGCGACGATTACGCAGCACAACGTCGGCAAAACGTTCGACAAGCGACTGGGTTTCCGGGATGTGTCCCCAGCCTCGATGATCATGCGGCATTCCGCAACCGTTCCAGAGGGCGACTTGCATTTGGCGATCGCCCGAATGACGCCCATGCAGCTGATCGATGACGTGTTCTGGTTTCTAGCCGAGTTTGACGCCGATGTTGATGCCCGTATCGACCAGCGACGCGCTTAGCATTTGCAGGCCACCATCGCGACGACGAAGGGGCAAGGTTAAGCGTGTGTACCGGATGCGTCGCGCTGTTTGCGCCACCGGGTTCGTCACGATCGCGTCAATGTCATTGAGCGTCGGCTCGCGCTGCTCAAAGGCTGAGCGCAAGCAACGGGCAATCCA
>JARFQY010000225.1 GCA_029287535.1 Filomicrobium sp. | reverse complement strand
CGCCGTGCGCCGTCATAGGGATTCGACGTGATCATGTTCGTCTCGGTCATGCCGTAGCGTTCAAGGATAGCGTGCCCAGTCCGCTCTTCGAACTCCTGATGTGTCGTCGCCGACAGTGGTGCCGACCCGGAAACGAACAACCGGATATGGGCCACCGACTGGCGTGTGAAGTCTTCAGAGCCAAGCAACCGCGTGTAGAAGGTGGGCACGCCCATCATCGACGTCGCCCGAGGCAACGCGGCAAACACTGTTTCAAGATCAAACTTCGGCAAGAAGATCATCGACCCGCCAGCAAGAAGGATCGTGTTGGTTGCAACAAACAGCCCGTGCGTGTGGAAGATCGGCAGCGCGTGCAAGAGCACGTCTTGATTGGTGAACCGCCAGGCCTCCGCTAGCGACTGAGCATTCGACAGCAAATTGCGGTGAGTCACCATCGCGCCCTTGGAACGACCGGTCGTCCCGGAGGTGTAGAGAATGCCGGCAAGATCGTGTTCGCCGCGCGCAACATCCTCAAAGGTCTCGCTGGCCGCATTCGCTTTCTCGACGAGGGACCCAGCGCCGTCTGCGAGTGTCTCGACGTGCGCGGCTCCGCAGCCCTTCGCGATTTCTCGGACCGTTCCTTCCCTCTCCGGCATGCACACCACGACCACCGGTTCGGCATCACCAATGAAATACAGCACCTCTTTGTCGGTGTAGCCGGTGTTGAGCGGAAGGAAAACGCCGCCAGCTCTCAGGCAACCCAGATAGACAAAGAGGGCATCGACACTCTTGTCGACTTGCGAAGCCACTCGGTCTCCAGGTGTCACACCGAGCGCGACAAGGGCGTTGGCGAATTGCGCCGAACGTCTCAACATCCCGTCATAGCTGACGACGGTTCCGTCCGGCTCCTGCAGGAAAGGAGCATCAGGATTGTCAATGCTCTCCCTGAAGGCGCCGAACAATGTGTTTGTCGAGTCTGTCGTCATTCTTTCACCACGTCCGTATTCGCCCCCTGTTCGTGTTGTCTTAGATCGCCGGACCCATCAGGTAGTTTGGCAGCCAGGTCGCGATCCCTGGAAAGAGGCAAAGCAGGATAATCCCGACAACCATGCAGACCATGAACGGTAGCGCACCGTTGAGAATTGTCGCGAGAGGCACATCCGGCACGATTCCGTTGATGACATAGAGGTTGAGGCCAACAGGCGGCGTGATGAGCCCGATCTCCATGTTGATCGTAAACACGACCGCAAACCAATACGGGTCGAACCCGGCTTGCGTCACGATAGGCAACAGAATCGGCGCCGTCATCAAGATCACCGCCACCGGAGGCAGAAAGAAACCCGCCACCAGCAAGAACACATTGATGGCCAGCATCAAAACCCACTTGTTGAGCCCGGCGTTGGCAATTGCCTCGGCCGCCGACTGCGTGATGTAGTAGGAGGAGAGCATCTGCGAGAACAGTGCCGAACAGGCAATGATCATCAAGATCATCACGCTCTCCTTCATCGACGACGATAGCACCGTCCAAAGCTTCGAAGGCTGCCACATCCGGTAGATGATCAAGGCGAGCAGGATGCAACCCGCCGCCCCCACGCCGGCAGCCTCCGACGGCGTCGCGACACCGCCGTAGAGGACCCATAGGACGCCCGCGATGATTGCCAGGAATGGCAGCACGCGAGGAAGGATTTCGAACCGCTGCCCCCACGTATAGTTGGCAACCTTCGAGAACCGGTAACCCGACCGCCACGCCGTGAACAAGGACCAGGTCATGAACAACGCCGTCAGCATCAGTCCCGGCAACAGTCCGGCAAGGAATAGCCGACCAATCGACGTTTCCGTCGCGATGCCATAAACGATCATCGTGATCGACGGTGGGATCAAAATCCCAAGCGTACCCCCAGCCGCGATTGCCCCCGTCGCAAGACCATCGGGGTAGCCGCGCTGACGCATCTCGGGAATGCCCATCTTGCCGATGGCCGCACAGGTCGCGGGCGAGGAGCCCGACAATGCTGCAAAGATCGAGCACGCACCGATGTTAGAAATGATGAGACCGCCCGGCACTCTGTTCAGCCATCTGTCGAGAGCCTCGTAAAGGTCCTTGCCGGCCGGTGAGGCGGCCACTGCCGCTCCCATGACGATGAACATTGGGATCGACAAGAGCGTGAACTCGGCCAGCCCTCCGAAGAAGTTCTCCGCCAGCGTTGAAATCGCCAACAGGCCCTTGCCAAGCACAAGAAAAAGGATCGCCGTGATGGCGAGCGTGAAGGCCACCGGCACTCCGATCACCAACAGCACGAAGATAGTCAATCCAATGAACAGACCAGCAAGTTCAGGTCCCATCAGTTAGTGCCCTCCCCGGCGACCGCCGTCCTCACCACGCGCCACCTTGATCAAACATGCGATCGATTGCAGCGCCAGCAGTCCAAAACCTATGGGCATCGACGCATAGGGAATCCAAAGCGAGAATTCATAGATGGAATCGGTGGTCCAACTGCCTTCGTAGGCTTCAAGCGTCAGCTCCAATCCCTTCCAAAACATGATTGCCGCGAAGATGAAGACCACAGCGTCGGCCATCATGAGCATCACTCTTCGGGCTTCCGGCGACGAGTAGGCCGTTACGAGTTCCACAGACACATGCCCGCGCTCTCGGAGAACCCACGGACTGCCGAGCAGTGTCGCCGCCACCAGCGAAAAGGTCACGACTTCCGTCTGCCACGCAGCCGACGCGACAAGCACATAGCGGATGAAAACCATCTGGCAGACGACCACGATGGCTATTCCGATCAGGACCGCCGCAACCACACCGGCTGCAAACGACAGTCGCTCAATGAGCGCGACCATGCTCATACACTCCCTCTTTCAACGCAGACGGAGCCTGCGAAGCAACACGGATTCCTGGAGAAGAAAACACAGGGCACCGCAAGCCGCGGCGCCCTGAAGCCGGTTCTTTTCTATTCAGCCGCCAGAGCCTTGCCGATCAGCTCTTTTCCGTTCTTCACCTTCTTCGAAAACGCCGCATAGGATGTGTCGTCAGCGATCTTCTTCCAGGCGTCCGCCTGCTCCGCGGTCATCTCGACAACCTCGACGCCCGCCTTCTTGAAGGTGTCAACCATGGTGGAATCGAGTTCCGCGGCCTTTGTCGCGAACCAGTCTTCGGCCTTCTGGCCGGCGGCCATAATAGCCTTCTTTTGCTCGTCATTGAGCTTATCGAAGGAGGCTTTCGACATCAGAATCGGTTCGTACATGAACCACAACGCATACTTGCCAGGAGCGGTCAGGCATTTCACCTGTTCGTAAAGACGGTAAGAAACAAAGGAACCCGAAGACGTATTGGCCCCGTCGAGCACACCCTGCTGCAAGGCCGTATAGATTTCCGACGACGGCATTGACTGGATTGACGCACCAGCACCTTGAACCATGCGTTCGAACGCCTTTCCCGCCGCGCGGAAGACTTGCCCCTTCGTGTCCGCTGGTTCGAGGACGCATTTCTTACGCGACGCGAACCCGCCGGCCAGCCAGGCATCGGAGATGACTATGACATTGTTGTCGTTGATAATCTTCTTGATGTCGTCCATGAACTCAGAGTCGTTCATGCGCTTTGCGTGTTCGTGGTTCTTCACCAGACCAGGCATCAAGGTCGCATCGAACTCCCGATGCCGATTGGCGGCATAAGCGAGTGGGAAGGCGGAGATATCAAGTTCGCCGGTCGTCAGCGGCGCCCACTGCTCCTTGGGCTTATAGAGCGATTTTCCGGGGAAGACTTTGACCTTGACGCCGACATCGGCCTTGTCCATCTCGTCGGCGATGATCTGCACCATCTTGTGGCGCACATCCTTGGTATTCCACTGGTGTGAGGCGCGAAGTTCAATATCTGCCGCGCCGGCCATTCCGGAGCCGAAGCAGACAGCGGAAACCGCCAGCGCCGACA
>JARFQY010000146.1 GCA_029287535.1 Filomicrobium sp. | reverse complement strand
GGCCGGATCGCCGCCCGCGTGATTGAAAGCCTCGTCAAGAAGCCGCCGCTGACCATGAAGGCGCTGGTCAAGACAAGGAAGCCGTATCGCACGTTCACTTCAGCTCAGACAGCGCCGACCTGAGCTAAGCGGATAGGCATGATTCCGGCATGGTCGAGATAATCTTCTGGGGGCGTGTCGGGATTGAATACAGCCTGCGCAGCGCGCGATGCCATCAAGCGATAGCCTGCGGCGACCATGGTCCAGGTAAATGCCTGGCCGATCCCCGGCAGCGCCGCCACTTCGTACTCCCAGCCGACGCTGCCGGGCCAGGTGTGTGACACGCCCGACAGAAACAAGACCTCACCAGTCTCTTCAGGATGCTGCAGGGCGTAAGCGAGAACAACACTTCCCGCCGAGGAGTGGCCGACCAACACGGGGCGTCGCACGCCCAGTTTGCGAAGGAGTTCATGTAGAATTTCGGCTTGCACCCGCGGGTCATGCCCCTTGCTGATCCTGCGGTCACTCCAGCCATGGCCCGGCCGGTCGAGTGCGATGGCGTGATGCCGCGTTGCGACCTTATCGAACACCGAAGACGTCCATTCACGCAGATTACTGCTGGCGCCGTGCAGGAAGACGACCGGCGTTCCATTGCCTTTCTGAACGAAATGAAGATTGCCGCTGGAAAGCGGGATCCGATCGCCAATCGGCGGATATCGCCTCGCCACAAAAGCCGCGTGCAGCCATGAGAATCCCACAAGCGCGGTGATTACGGTAAGCATGCCGATTGCCGTCCAATACCACATTCACCGTCATACCACTCGGTATCGAGCCATGCCCGCGCTTGGCAACAAATAAGGGGAAGGCCAGCCGCTGACCATAGTGGACGGGAGAGTGGGCGCGCTGAGCGCCGTGGCAAGCAACACACTTCTCGCCAATTCATACGGTCCAAGGCGCAGCTTAGTTTTCCAAACCAGACCACCCCGACGGCCCGCATGCCCCGCGCTGGCAACGCTCCGGCCGGGCTAATAAGCAATGGTCTCGCGTGTGGCGCTAGCCAATATTGCGGCACAACCGAATTGCATCTGTCTGGATGTCGATCCTTGTCGAGTGCGGGTCCGGGGACGCCGTGGTATCGCAGACGTTTTCACGCCGCTTTACGCTATCCGATGCCATTCAGCATCCAGCCGATCGCGACCACCTGGGGAATGGTGAGGAGCGGCAGCAGTAGCGCCGCTTTGAGACGGCCGGTCACCTGCTTGAGGACCAGGATCTCGGTATAGTCAGTGGCCGCGCCGGCCATCAGGAAGGTGAAGGCGTTGCCCGGAGCCGCGGCGCGATTCATCAGGTCGGACGCGATGGGAACCGAGCCTTCAGAACAGACCTCGATGATGGTGGCGGCTACAAGGGTCGCCAGGAGCCCGAGAAGCGTTGCGCCGAACCAGGCTTGGAGGGTCTCGGTTGGCACGGTTGCCTGGATGAGCGCCGCGAGCACGACACCAAAGAAGAGCCATCGCAGCACCATTCGGCTGGCCATCACAGAGCGGCGGGCGACATCCCGGACAAAGGCAAGATCGTATGTTTGTGAGCGCAGCCCCGCCCTGGCCTCGCGCCAGACGTGGAAGTCATCCGGCAGGTCGATACGGTGCGGATTCGGCTTCACCTTGCCTGCGCGTTCCAGGGCTTCCACGGCCAGGCCGGTCGCAAGGGCGATCACCAGCGATCCGATCATGAAAATCGCCATCCAGCCCCAGCCCATCAGGACGCCGATGATGATCGTCAGCGATAGCGAATTCCAGGGCGAGGCGATGAGGAAGGCAAAGACCTGACCGAGGCTTGCGCCTCGCTCGTACAGCTTGGCGCCCACCATCAGAACGCCGTGATTGCAGAGGTCGAGAAACACTCCAGCGAGCACCGCGCGGAACAGGCTTTTCGCCCCCTGGTCGCGCCCGATGATGCCAATGACGAACTGCCTGGGAACGCGGTCGATCAGGCCGACCGCGACCATTCCGACGAGGATGCCCCACCACATCACGTGCATCATGTCGCGAACGCCGTGGACGAACGGCCCGAGCCCCCACGGGGCATCATGGTTCAAAGCGAACGAAGCGGCGTAAGCGAGACCAATTATCGCTCCCGATCCCCACAGAAGCCAGTCCACACGCATCCGTTCCGAACCGCCGCAGGTCGTGGTCGCACCGCAGCAGGACGCCATTGCTGCGCCAGCTGCCATGGCGTCGGTCTGCTCTGTCCGAGGCAACCCGTCCCCACAACAACTCGGAGCATCTGGGAGTGCGCTTGCAGAGCGATGCACGTCATCCATATGACAGCCTCCGTTGTCTCAACTCTATTTGGTATCTCCAGCAACTGGAAGCTCAAGGCCCATCGTGCGTTATCTCCGCCGCACCGTCAGGCAGCCCGCGGACCCGGCTTCCGGGCCAATTGGCGCCGCAGATCATTCCCGGCCCCTTGCCCTGAGCGCTCACATTCACTCGACAGCAGTCGACCTACGGGTTCCACTCTTGAAAGCGATGGCTCAGTCGCGCGAAAAACGGCATCGGCACGGCCCACGTGAGAGAGATGGATAACGTACGGTTTCTTTCGCACATTTGGGATGGTCGTTGTGGCCCGCACGGGTATCAAGACGGTCCTCGTTTCGAGCGTTGGTGGTGCCACGCGGCGATCGCGATGACATCCGATCGTCACAGCGCCCTGGTAGTAGCCAACGTGTTATTGTGGGCGGTGGTAATCTGTCCACCGGTTCTTCCGGGTGTCGATGGGCGCCCATGTCTACGTTTGCCGGCAAGTGGGCTCGTTGTGCGGGTGCATGAAGAACGTCCCGTTCGCGCCGGACGCAGATACGACGAGGGTACTTTGATGGCGTATCCGACAATCAAGTTGCGCGACCGCCAGATCATCTTGGTCAGCGGATTTAGCAGGCCCACCGACACGGCTGGCAGGAGACGTCCTCCTGTGATTACCGATGAGACCATGCTCAAGGCGGTGGCAACGGCAAATGGTGAGGCCGTGGCATTCGGATACGTGAAGGGGAAGCGGTTCCCGGCTGCGTGACGCATGGGACGTCGCGCATCGCGATTGATCGAGCTGATCCAATGCCCCGGCTCAGCGGCACCGCCCACTTAGGATACTGTTCCGTGTCACCGGCGCGCCCGTCCTTCGAACTGGCACACCCCGCTGTCATGCCAGATAGACAAATCTCACCCAGGCTCAGGGCGCTGACATCCTCTGAATCGCGACTGGATAAGCACGGGGAACGCCCGGTTCAGTGGGCGCGTGCGTTTCAGGCTTCCGGGCGAAACGGATCCCTTGCCGGTCATGTGCCGCTTCTTCCACGGAGCGAACAGGCGTGACGGCACGCATGCGCAGGCAGTGTTTCAAGGTGTCTTCGAGACTGCGGAATTGTGATGCTGGCCAGGATTGATTTTTTGCTTGCAACTTGGGGGTGCATGATTTGGCGCCCCCGAGATCCTCCGGCACGCGTTTGCGCCGCCGCCAGCCCCGTCCACACTGGTGGCTGCCATCCGCGCGCTCGTTGTCGCGTTTGGTGGCGCCGACCTGCAATTCCTGCCCTAAGCGGCGATACGCGCGCCACGGGATCTGGACCGAGGCCGTCGGCATGGAGCTGCAATTGGCCTGGGCGCCAGGCGGGGACAGGTACGACGCCGCGCCCTGTCAGCGTTCCGCATTCAATGCCTCATCGGAAATCTCTAGCTGATCAGCGATGTCGTGCCATTCGAGTGCGGCGAGGCCGGATATCCTACCTGTTCGGTTCTCTATCTGGGCATGGACGATGCCAACCAGGGCCGCGCTGACGGCGACAAAGCCGATCAGCGACAGCATCGCACGTCTGGCATAAGCAAGGGACGATCCCTGAGGGGGGTGTTGTTGCTGGTTGCAGTGTCTCTCGGGCTGGCGCACGGTCGTCTCCCTTGATCTTCTCAATCAGGTTCAAGAAGACGATGCCTTAGCGCGACGGCGTTGGCTGTTCCCTCGGGAACAAGTCGCCGCCCGCAGCCAACAACGTAAACCGTGTTGGCGACCCCTAGGACGACGAGCTCGCTGAGACGATCAACGGCCAAGGTGAGCCGGCGGCGTGGACGCTGGCGGTCTAAGCCGTCGATTTCGCGACGCTGGAATGGGGCGACTGGTTCGACAATCGCCGCTTGCCCTCGGTGATTGGGCACGTGCCGCTGATCCGAGCGATGAAGCACCGAGACGCTATGCTGAGCTGGTTCGAAAGCCTCACCGCCGGCAAGCTCGACCTTCAGACGTCCCGTTTGAAACAGTTTTGGCCTCCTCGCTGGATCGAGTGGGCGCGGTCGAACCAGCGAGAAGGCAGTTTAGACGATCAGCACATAATCGGAACGCGTGAGTGTGGCGTCCTCGATGGTGATCGTCACGTCGCCAATCACCAATTGAGCGTCCAAGTCAGTGGTCGCGCTGGCCGCTGAGGCTGCGTCGCTTGTTTGGGGCGACGTGCATCTCGGGCGTCCAGAGCTCGTAAGTCGGTAGTCGTCCGTGCAGAGGAGCGACGAGCCCTAAGCAGACAAGGCCCGCTGCACGAATTGACCGTTCGCGGAGCTTGTGGAGAGCCAGTGGATAAGCGGGCGCAGCGGGTTGCAATGCGCCCTGCGACACGGCCAAGTGCGTCGGGCGGGGTAAGGATGACACAGAGGGAGACTGTCGCGTGAGTACGCGTAATATGGGGCACGATCACGGTTGGGCCGTCGTCAACACACACGCCCACAAAGAGCGGCTGGCGATCGACGGTTTAGCACGGCAGGAGTTTCGTCCGTACTGCCCGATGATCACGAAGCGCATACGCCATGCCCGCAAGTTTTCCAACGTTCTCCGGCCCCTTTTTCCCGGCTATGTGTTTGTTGAGCTTGACCTTTCAAAGGATCGGTGGCGACCGATCCTGTCGACGTTTGGCGTGCGCACGTTGGTTCGTCGCGGTGAGCGACCGTCGCTGCTCGCCCCTGAATTCGTCGATGCGCTGAAAGTGCGGGAATGTGACGGCGCCATCGCGCGGCCGGACAACGACTTGGCGCCAGGGCAGGACGTCCGCCTTTCGTCCGGCTACTTCGCCGGCCTGACCGCCCAAATTCTTGAACTCGATCAGAACGAGCGGGTGACCGTCTTGCTCAACCTGCTCAATGGCCAGGTCAAAGCGAAGGTACCCCTGTCAGACGTCGCTGTGTTGTCCGCCTAAGGGCTCGCCGGGTCACTTAGCCGCAAATTGGGGTCAACCGCGACGCAAGCCGTCGATAATGCATAACCACGGTGTGAGGACAGAGCAGTGACAGAAAAGAGAGCTTTAATCACGGGCGTCACGGGACAAGATGGGGCCTATCTCGCGCGTCTCTTGCTGTCGAAAGGCTACATTGTCCACGGTGTGAAACGCCCATCGTCCTCGTTCAACACGGGGCGCATCGACGATCTCTACGTCGACCCGCATGAGCACGGCACGCGCTTTTTTCTGCACTATGGCGATCTCACCGACACCAGCAATCTCATTCGGCTGGTTCAATCGATCAAGCCGGATGAG
>JARFQY010000110.1 GCA_029287535.1 Filomicrobium sp. | reverse complement strand
TGACACAAGCGGATCCCATCGTGGCCAGAAGCGCACCAGCTTCAAACAAAGGCCGGATAGATTCACGCATCCAATGCCGTCAGCACGATCACGACAATCACCTTGCGCGAGGGGCGTCCATAGATTCGCTCCATAATGGCTACGATGATCGCAAAACCCTCTCTTCCCGGTTCGCCTCAAGATGTCTCGTGAATGAGGACGGGGAACACGGGGTGGGTCGCCAATTGCTCGGCGATCCACTTCCTTCTCAAAATACTATGACGTCGAACCTAAGAGACTACTTCGCGTCTTTTTTCGATTTCGTTTCAGTCCCTTTCTTGCTCTCCTTGCTGTCAGCTCCGGCGGCTCCAATAAGGGCACCTGCAGCAGCTCCTGCCCCGGCGCCAGCACCTGTGACAGCGCCCACAGCCGCGCCAACCGCTGCCCCCTTTGCAGCCCCCTTTAGTTTTTCATCTTCAGCAGTCGATGGAGAGGCGAACAGCACAAAAGGAATGACGGAGCCAAGAGCGATTAGGCGATTTAGATTGGCAATTTGCATAATAAGAACTCCTACTACCTATTTATACGACAAGTACTTCCACAGCCTTGATCTATACGCGGCAAGACCGCTCTGGAGCAAGGCGTCGTAGAGTAGTCTAAGGTCGCGCCAAGGCGAGTCAGCGCGCTTCCTCTATCTCCAGATGCCTGCAGGAAGTCTTGACGGTGGTTGTGCAAGAGCAGAAGTTTGGAGGCGATCGAACAAGATTTAGGGAAGGGAAGTCATATGGATCTCACCACCATTCTGATGCAAGTGATCGGAGGTCTCGTTGGCGGAAATGCGGTCGGTGCAGCTTCGAAAGATACAAGTCTAGGTCCGCTCGGAAACTCCATTGCGGGCGCTATCGGAGGTGGTCTAGGAGGCCAACTCCTGAACATCCTCTTGGATATTGGAACAACCGCAGCGACTGGTGGAATAGACTTCGGCATGATCATCCAAGGCTTCGCAACCGGCGGCATCAGTGGCGCTGTCACTGCCCTTCTGATCGGTTACCTGAAGGCGAAGTTTACTTGAATCTGTGCGCTTCACATTGCCACGAGAATACCCACGACGAAAATGCCGCTTGCTGATCGAAGCGAACTGGACGGCCTCTGACAATAACAGCACAGGCATGTTCTGCTTTGCACCCGAAAGTGGACATTGGCACCTTGGCTCAGCGCCCGCGGCGCAACCACCATAACCACCAGCGCATTGTCTCCCGCCATGGCCAGAGCAATGACTCAGTCGCTGCTTGTTGTTCCTGGATTGGATTTGCGCTGGGTGCCAAACGGCGTATGAGCCACCATCCCATTATGAAGCCGCCGATATGTGCCCACCAGGCGACCCCGCCTCCTGCGCTAGGCGATAATGTGGAGCCTGCTGCCTGGAGGAACTGAGTTGCAAACCAGATGGCGGCAAACATCAAGGCTGGCATGAAGAGGAAGAGCGGCATCAGTCCGATTGGTTGAAGGACATTGATCCAGGCATAGGGAAAGCGGCGGACGTAGGCTCCAATGACGCCAGCAATTGCGCCAGATGCGCCAAGAGCAGGTATTACGGATGAGAAGTTGAACAGAAAGTGTGCCAGGCCGGCAGCAAACCCGGCGAGCAAATAGAGAAGCGCGAAGCGCCAGTGACCCATGCGGTCTTCTAGGGCCGGCCCGAAGATCCAAAGCGTCCACATATTGAAGAAGATGTGCAGGATGCCGCCATGCAAAAACATCGACGTTAGAAACGGTAGGACGTCACTGCGTGATAGGTCATGCTCAGCGGCCCAAGAACCATCGGTGTAGCGAGCCGGTACGAGGGCGTTATCGATCAGGAATTGTTGGCCTTCCGAGGACGGGAGCGACAGCTGATAGAGAAAGGCTGCAGCACACGATGCAATGATTGCATAAGTGACAGCGGGCGTCGCGGTATACTGAATTGTGTTGTGCGTTGGGATCATTCTCAAGAGTCTTAATTTATCGACTGCAGCGGTCTGATTGACGCATATGGAGCGTGTCCATTTCTCGTTTTCAGAGGAGGTGGCCAAGCCATGCTTGTGTCTGAGCCGATTCAGCTGCTTGAGAGCTAATATTCAGCTCTCGCGCCGTATTCCTCGTTATTCTGAACAATTGCACCGGTGAAATTCAGGAGTGTAGTCATGTCCAGTGACGTGACACTGAACGACTTGGCAGAACGTATCAACTCAAGCTGGCAGAGGACAACGCAAAGCGCTTTGGAGACAGCGCGTTTGTGTGCTGAGGCTCGGGACCAGCTTGTCGAAGAAGAACTGGAAGTGCTGAAGTCAAAGCTTGACTTCAGTCGCCCCACTTTCACGAAGCTGGTGAAGATCGGAGCCAAGTCCGAGCTTTATGAAGAGCAGGTGTCGGTTGTGCTGCCTCCGCACTTCTCGATCGTCTATCAGATCGCCAGCATGAACGATGAGCAGCGCGAGCTGGCTATAGATCAGGGTATTATCATGCCAGGAATGAGCCGAAGCGAACTTCGAGAATGGGTCGCTTCGCAGAGTGGTACTCCGACCGCGGCCCAGCTAATCTGGGATAATTCTGTTGGAGCACATCACGTTGGATTTCGCAATTCCAGTGCGATGACCATTATGGCGCACGCGAAAACCCACGATCCCATCACACGCAGCCCCACTCGGTGCCAATCTGCCGTTGCCGGGACCGCTGTCGTCGTCATCACGTAAAGGACGGTGATGGAGCCAATGAATGCGGCGAGGAGTGCTTGCGCGAAATCGAACCAGTCGGTGTTTTCCAAAGAGAGGTTGGTGCCGATCGCGATACCTAGTGAAGCAAACAGCAGGCAGAGAACTCCTCCTGATATAGGGCGGGCGATTGCGACCAAACCGCCAGCAAATACAGCGATTATTGGAGCAAAGATCAATTGGCCCTGCGATAGATCGAGATAAACTTTGCAGGTAAGTCCAACGAGGAGGCCCAAGCCCAACATAAATGCTACGAAGCGGTTGATCTGGGCAGACTGTTGCTGTCTGCTGATTAGCCCAACCGCTAACAGTGGCAGAAGGCAGTGAAACAGTGTGACCGGCTGTAGGAGTTGGTCTCCGAAGCCGATATCATGGGCATTGACTGGCACATGCATAGAAGTCACGCCGACATAGATGAGGAACAGCCGCCAGATTAATTTTGGAATGTTCATTTGCGAATTCATAGGAATGCGACTGAGTAGTCTGCCTTCTGTCGACAGCGCCTAAGGACGCCTCGCAGTATATCGGTCAGAGGGATAATCACTGAGTCGGAAGTTGAACTGTTAGCATGGGAGTGGTGACGCATGTCGGAGGCAACCCGTCTCGTTATTTTCGGGGTTGTAATTATTGCATCAATTCTGGCACCGGGCAGTGTTGAGGCGCATACCGAAGGGGGGCTCGCTGGAGGGTTTATCAGCGGTTTCACGCACCCGATCTTAGGCTGGGATCATGTCGTAGCCATGGTCGCCGTTGGTATGTGGGGAGCGTTTCTTGGCCCTCCGGCGATCTGGCTGTTACCGGTCGTATTTCCACTTGTCATGGCGTTTGGAGCTGCGCTCGGCATAATGGGCATTCCCATACCGGCCGTTGAAACGGGCATTGCGGCGTCTGCGGTTGTCCTTGGGCTTCTAATCCTCTTGGCCGCAAAGCTTCCGCTGTGGGCCGCAAACGTCATCGTCGCAGTGTTCGCTGTCTTCCACGGATACGCACATGGGGTTGAGCTTCCGGCAGCGACCAATTCGTTCGCTTATGCTGCGGGGTTTGTAATCGCCACTGGTCTTCTACACTTGATTGGCATCCTGTTCGGATTGCTCATTGCATGGCCGTTCGGCGCATACGCCGTCAGAGCCGGTGGCGGGGTAATTTCGGTGGTTGGTCTTGCCTTCTTGTTCGGCATTGTCTAGCCGCTTCTCTCTCGGAGCTATTGCCGTGGCGTGTGCCCTTGCACCCACGGACGCCGCCGCTCATGCGCCCATACCTGGCCTCATGGGCTTCTATGTCGGCATGCTGCATCCGCTTTCGACACCGCCACAGTTGCTGGCCTTGTTGGCATTAGGGCTCATGCTCGGTCAGCAGTTCCCCCGTGATTTTCTGGTCTGCTGGATTGTGTTTGCCATATGCTGTTTCGCCGGCATGGTTCTGGGACAAACAGTCGGCATGCAAGGGACCGAGGATGCTTGGTTGTTAGCGATTTGCGCAATTGCAGCATCGCTAGCAGCACTTCTCCCAAATGGCTTTGTCCTGCCGTGGTTGGTGCTAGCGGGTGGCTGCGGTCTGCTCGTAGGGATCGTCTCTACACCGGATCCTGGCCATTGGCGTCCAACACTGATTACGCTCGCAGGCTCTTTTGTTGGCGCAAACCTCGCGCTCTTATTTTCAACTGGCGGCGTAGGCTGGCTGACGGAGCACTTCTCGCAACCTTGGGTTCGGATTGGACTCAGGATCATCGCCGCTTGGATTGCTGCAATTTCCTTTTTGATGCTGGCGCTCGTCGTTTCGGGGGCGTCAGATACTAAACAAATCTCGCCCTCCGAAGACGCCCAATCCATGATTCTCGAACGTCCGCTAATGAGACCAGTGGCGCGTGCGATTCAGGCCGGGCGGCTCCTGTGCGGTCGCAGTCTCGCATGCGGGCCACGGCGCGATAAGCTCAGGGGTGCGTAAAACTTCTGACTTTCAAACGCCCATCACTTAAACGGGTTCTCACTTTTTTGCGCGCCACCTAATGGCAAGTGGTGGCCCAGCCACCAAGCAGGAACGGCGGTTCATTGGATCAAAGAAGATGCCGGAATTCCTCTGTGTGCCTCTTGCCATCCAAGTGCAATCCGCAGCAATGAGCTTGTGACCCTTTGACGAGACCCGCCCCGATGCCAGACACGCAACATAGTTGCGATAGCATTTTCGCCTTACATCCTCTAGCTCATCCAGCCTTATCGCGTTTGCCTTGAGTCCGGCTACTTCGGCCTCTTGGGCCTGCAGGCGGGCACCTGTGTCTTGGGCGCTTGCTGTGGAGGTTATGACTGACATCAGGATAGCAAGGAATGACCGTCGTAACCGGGCCGGCATGGGGTAAGCTCCTACGCTGTTTGCGGGTCGCTATTCAGCAGTGCAGGTAGCTTCGCAATGTTGGAAGCAATCTTCCTAGCTTCGTATTTGGTCATCCTTAAAATTCCAGTCGCAGCCAGC
>JARFQY010000079.1 GCA_029287535.1 Filomicrobium sp. | reverse complement strand
GTTCGCGCGGCTGTGACGTCTGAATGTGAGCGCGTCGTTGATGCCCATGGCCGGGTTTACACACGGTGTAACTGAGCGGGAAGCTGCGATCGTTGAAATCATCATCGCGTAGTCGGAGCCCGATTTCGTGGCGATCGAGAGTGCTTGTTGGGACGGCTGGTTAGGTGCAGTCGGCGCTTTCTCCAACAACGTACTGGATGGTCTGCTGCCGATTTGTACCCCGCCAGAAATAAGAACACGCATAGCCGCTCGCGTGGACTAGAAGCGGCAACTCAATCAAGAGCTTCCCGAGTGGCGCGTCGGTCAAGTTGCTATTGGAAATGCGGAGGAAGCAAGTGGATATCAATTTCGCCAGAAAAGCGTCGCAGAAACTCGGTCGTTTGTGCTTGGTTGGTTTTCTGGCAATCGCGGGGGGGCCACCAGCGATAGCGCAGAAAACTGATAGCTTAAGCGACCAGCAAGTGGAGAACCTCGTTCGCCGTTCGTATCAATATGTCGCTATGTTCAATGTGATCCAAAAAGAGATCGTGACGAAGGGCTTGAATAAGTCATTCGCCAATGCTGAGTTGCTGGATCATACGATGAAAGGAATTGCGCGGCCCAATAACGACACGCTCTACCAGATGGTCACGCTGGACCTTCGCAATGAGCCGGTGGTCGTCGAGTATCCGTCCATTGATTCAACGTTCGTTGCCCTTGAGACGTCGGGCTATGCCCACTACTGCGACATGCCGTTGCTGAGCGCCAAGGGAGATTTCAAGAAACCGGTCAAGGTGCTGTTCTACACGGATCGCACCAAAGGATATCGCGGCGAGAAAATCAAAGGCGTCGATCGCATCATCAAAGCTGACGGTGATTTTTACTACGCGT
This sequence comes from Filomicrobium sp., assembly GCA_029287535.1. Taxonomy (GTDB): domain Bacteria; phylum Pseudomonadota; class Alphaproteobacteria; order Rhizobiales; family Hyphomicrobiaceae; genus Filomicrobium. The sequence continues at coordinate 4,224 of JARFQY010000079.1, read as the reverse complement.
TCTTGCGTGCGATGCCGCACCAGAGCGATCCGAAGCGCATGGCGCGGGTCGCCAAGGCGCTGCAGGACGTGAAAGTCCTGCCGCTGTCGCAGTTTCGAGGCAAGCCAGCCAGGTCTTCCCATGCACCAAAGTTTCCGGCCCACGGCAAGACAGACGCGGACGTCTTCGCCAGCAATCTGCTCGAAGTGATGCAGTTTGTTTTCAACCACACAACGTTCGACCCCAACAACGAAATGGATCAGGCTGTACTGGCAGCTTACGCACCGCTGGGCGTGGCGCCTGGCCAAACATTCGATCCGTCCAGGGTCGCCAAGCTCGACGGCACCCGATTCCGCAGGATCGCCGAGGAGGTCGCGGAGAAGGCCCTGGCCTCAATGACGGACAAGGCTGTTCAGAAACGAATTACCCCAAAGATGTTCATGCCAAAGGGGGAGACCGACCTCGAGACGCTGGTCGTCGTGTCAGTGACCGGGCCGATTGGCGTGCCCGCCTATGTCGCTCGCTATCTGCCATCGTCGGCCAAAGGTGGCCAACCGATGAATGCCAAGAACGACTATGTGTTGAAGATGAGCAAGGCTCAGCTGCCGCCAGCGGAAGCGTTCTGGTCGCTGACGCTTTACGATCTCAAGAACGGCTTTTTCATTCCGAATGACCAGAAGAAATATAGTGTTGGGGAGAATGCCGGATACAAGCTCAACAAAGACGGCGGGATCGAAATCCACGTCAGTGAGAAAAAGCCAGAGGGAGTGCCAGAGGAAAACTGGCTACCCATTAGTCGCGCCGATGTCGATCTTGACCCCATGTTCCGCATCTATGAGCCCGATGCAAAGAAGATGGAAGCGTGGACGGTGCCGCAATTCGAGATGCTCAAGGCATCAAGTGCGAATTAGTGGCAACAAAATAATGCAAAGATTAGAGGAGAGAAACGAAATGACTATTGCTGTCAGCTCCGCGTTACGAGGCCATGTGCTTCTGGCACTTGCGGTCTTGATGATGGTTGGAAGTTCGGTAGGCGCAACGCATGCGCAAGAATTCCGCGGCGAAAAGGAGAGCAAGCCTTATACTCACCTCAATTTCCAGAACGATCCCAACAATTTCCAGTTCGCCATCATTGGCGATCATGCCGGTGGGCATCGGACGGGAGTGCTCAGGTCGGCCGTAGACCTCTTGAACCTGCTTCGGCCCGAGTTCGTCTTGAGCGTCGGTGATTTTATCGAAGGGTACGACAAAGACAAGAAGGTGCTTGAGGCGCAATGGGCGGGAGTAAGCGAGAAGCTCAAGGCGCTCGCCATGCCCATGTTCTTCGTCCCGGGAAACCATGACCTGAATTTTGACCCAAGTGAGCAGGTTTGGTTTGAACGTATGGGCTCCAAACGTAGCTACTCTCACTTCGTGTACAAAGATGTACTCTTTTTGCTTGTAAGCACCGAGGATCCTCCAAAAAAGAACCCTCCCAAAGAGCTTTTGGAGAAATACGACCAGCTGAAGACGGGCAAGATAACCAATCGCGAAGAGGTGCGGAAGACTATTGCGGAGCTCGAGGAGTGGGCCGGGAAAGTGAACATCAGCGATGCCCAGGTCTCATATTTCAAAAAGGTACTGGAGGCCAATCAGAACGTACGCTGGACGCTGGCCTTCATGCACGCGCCACCATGGAGTCTGCCTGAACTCGGTAACTTCGCTAAGATCGAATCTTTGTTGCAGGATCGACCCTATACGGCGTTCGCTGGCCATACCCATACGTACAACTATACCCACCGTAAAGGGCGCGATTATATCACCATGGGTATGACGGGGGGGGCAGTGCCTGGCGCCGGTGGTTCTGTCGGCCATATGGATCACGTGGCCTGGGTGACCATGACCGACAAGGGGCCGGTTATTAGCAATCTGCTCTTGAACGGCATCCTTGATAAGAGGGGTGCTGTTCCTGCCTTGCAGGACACCTTAATTTTCCGAGCGCGACAGATCACCCAGCCAGGACAGAGTCTCGGAATCAAGTCAGTGCCAAACCTTAGGGACTTGGGCGGTTATACCACCAGCGACGGTTCAACCGTGGCCAGTGGGCTGGTCTATCGCTCAAACCAGCTTTACCACGTCAGCGCCGATGACATGAAGAAGCTCGCCGGCTTGAGGCTCAAGACCGCCTTTGACCTGCGCACCTTCGACGAGCGCAGCAGCCGCCCCGGCGAGGTTCCGCAAGGCGTCAGTTATTCCTGGCTCGACGTGGTTGCCGACGCCCCGCAGTCCGGTCCCGCGCAGCTCGAAAAGCTGATGGAGGACCCGAAGAAAGCGAATGCCGAACTCGGCGGCGGCAAGGTCGAGGAATCGTTCGAGGCGGCTTATCGGGAGTTTGTCTCGCTGCCTAGCGCAAGGCTGGAATTCCGCAAGTTGTTCCTGGCCATGGGCGATCGGAGTCAGCTGCCGACGCTTTTTCACTGCACGACAGGCAAGGACCGCACCGGATGGGCCGCGGCGGCTCTTCTGACCTTGCTGGGCGTGCCTGAAGACAAGGTCTATGAGGACTACCTCAGGAGCAACGAGTATATCTTGCCTGCCTACAAGAAGGTCATCGACCAATTTGTGGAAAAGGGCGTCGATCGCCAGATCCCAGAAGCCATATTCGGCGTGAGGAAAGAGTATCTCGATGCTGCATTCGATGAAATGAAAAAGAAGTATGGATCTATCGAGAAGTACTTCTCGGAGGGACTGGGCATCGGTGATGAGCAGCAGCAAGCGATACGAGAATTATATCTTGGATCGTCATGAGGTGTTATTATGTTGACATCGAAAATTCAAAGCATGATTAGGCGAAGAAACACCTTTGTAGCTGCGCTGTGTCTTGCTGCTATATCGTCGAGCGCGCACGCGTGGGATCACCCAGGCCATATGACCACGGCGAACGTCGCGTATTCTGAGGTGAGCCGCACACGTCCCGATCTGATTGAGAAAATAGGATTGCTGTTCATGGCCCATCCCGGCGCCGCCCCCTTCTGGGTTGCGGCGGGAGCGGCCAAGGGGAAGGAGGGCATCCGGCGTAAATTCGTAGAATGTGCGCGCTGGGCGGACGATGTGAAATTTTCGACTGATGATCGTCCAACCTGGCATACGGCGCGCTGGGCAATCGTCGCGAAGGACGCTCCGGGAAACGCACGGGAAGCAGCGGCCGCACGCGAGGGAAAGCCGGCAGGACAAGCGCTGGAGGCGCTGAAACTGGCTTTTAGAACTCTGTCGAACCCTGAATCCAATCCAAAAGAGCGCGCTTTAGCTCTCTGCTGGGCGTTCCATATCATAGGCGATATCCACCAGCCCATGCATGTCAGTGACCTGTTTTCGAAAGACTTCCCGACGGGCAACGTGGCTGCAACGACCAGTTACGTTGAGGACCCCATAACTAAGAAACCGATGCCATTGCACGTGCTCTGGGACACCAACGCCCTACGCGTCCCATCATTGGCGGCGGTTGAGAGCTACACGAAGCATCTCCTGACGAAGCATCCACGGTCCTCTCTTCCCGAGCTGAAGGCTCATCCGGTCGGCGACCCAAACGCCTTCGAGGACTGGGCAAAAGAAAGTCATCAGGTCGCATTGGATTGGGCCTATGACCTCGAGACCTTGCCTGACCCAAATAAGGATCAGGATGCCGACGAACTGATGAAGAACATGGTGAACTTTATTCTCACGGGAGAATCACACGTAAAGCAGGCACCGAAACTGCCTGCCGGATATTGGGAGAAACTGCAGTTGACTGCTGAGCGGCGCATCGCTCTAGCTGGATACCGGATCGCAGATCTTATTCTCTCGGCGGCCGATCAGCTCGAAGCGGAAAGACGGTTCATCGGAAGGTGAGAGGCGTGAGGTCTAGGCTCGGCTTTTTGCCCGTCCATCCAGTGCACTCGACGGTCGCGTGCGTTGCGACCGTTCGTAATAGTAACGCGATCACCCAAATCTATCGGAAGTGAAGACATGTTTAGGCTCCTTATCGCTGTCGGATTGGCCGGGCTCACCATTGGATCTGCCTGGGCCGAATCGCCTGAACGGCGCGTGCGCCTCGTGCTTCAGATCACAGTCGACCAGTTGCGTGCAGATCTTATCGATCGCTACTCGTCGGGATTTGGAGAGGGCGGCTTCAAACGGCTGCTCGATAACGGCCTGTTCTATGTCGACGCACACCATCGCCACGCTAATACCGAGACGGTCGTCGGCCACACGACATTGGCAACGGGC
>JARFQY010000076.1 GCA_029287535.1 Filomicrobium sp. | reverse complement strand
GAGCAAGACCGGATGGCGGAGGTTGTCGAAGAACTCTCCCAGCTGCCGGTTGATGTAAAAATACCGGCGAGCTTCAGCCAGGTTCAATTCGCGCCGGAAACATACACACGGGTCGGCTCGATCGCGATGATTGATGTTGCGGCTAAGGCGATGGCCGGCTGGAGCGGCATCGGCAAATGGCTGTTTGACAAGGTCATCGCTGCGCTGGCGCTGTTGTTGCTGGCGCCCTTGATGGCCGCTGTCGCGATCGCAGTGAAGCTCGACAGTCGTGGCCGGTGTTGTTCCGTCAAAAGCGCTGTGGCTTCAATAACGAACTCATCGAAGTTTTCAAATTCCGCTCGATGTATGCGGATATGTGCGATGCGACGGCTTCGAAACTGGTCACAAAGGAAGATCCGAGGGTCACACCGGTTGGCCGGTTCATCCGCAAAACAAGCATTGATGAACTGCCGCAACTGTTCAACGTGCTGATTGGCGATCTCTCGCTTTTCGGGCCGCGCCCCCATGCGGTGGCTGCATAGGCCGGTGAGTAACTGTATGGCGATGTCGTCAAGAGCTATTTCAAACGCCACAAGGTGAAGCCCGGCATTACCGGCTGGGCCCAAATCAATGGTAGGCGCGGGGAGACCGACACGCCCGAGAAGGTCGAGAAGCGCGTGGAATTCGACCTCTTCTACATCGAGATCTGGTCGATCAGATTTGACGTCTTCATTCTCTTGGCGACGCCATTCGCTTTGCTGAAGACCGAAAATTCGTACTGAGCGTCCGGTTTTGCCGCGCCATTGTACCTCCTTGGGCCGGTTTTCGGCGGCCAATCGGTCAGTTTTTGACAAGTGTCAAACTGAGTAGCCCTGCTGCCCGGTATGGGTGTGTGTGCGTTATTCCTGCTTTGCACAGGAAGCCCCAATCCTTACCGGCCTCCGGGACTAAGAACATGCAACCAGAGATATTGAAACGGTATGCCGGCGCGGTGCCGCGTTACACCAGTTACCCTACCGCTCCGCATTTTTCGGAACGCACAGGGGTGGCCGAATATCGTTCTTGGCTTGCGGGATTGCCGGTGGATGCGAGGCTGTCGCTTTATCTTCATGTGCCGTACTGCGATGAGCTATGTTGGTATTGTGGGTGCAACACCAAGGCAACGCAGAAGTACGAACCGGTCGGCAAGTATGTCGAGCACCTGATCAAGGAGATTGATCTGGTGTGCGAGGCCGTCGGCGGCAAGCGTGCGGCGGACCATGTTCATTTCGGCGGCGGGTCACCCAGTATCCTCGGCGCGGAGGATATTCACCGGGTGGGTGAAAGACTACGCCGCCTGGTCGACGTCTCCGATGATGCGGAATTCGCGGTTGAGGTCGACCCGCGGGCGATTGACGAGGAGCGGACTGCCGCGTTTGCCGCAATCGGTGTCAACCGGCTTAGCGTTGGTGTGCAAGACTTCGCTGCGCAGGTGCAGTTGGCCATCAACCGTATTCAGTCCTATGAGAAGACCCGGTCCGTAATCGAGGACTTCCGGAAACATGGTGTTGAGTCGGTCAATATTGATCTTGTTTATGGGTTGCCGTTCCAAACGCAGGACAGCGTAGGGCAAACGATTGAGCAGGTCTTGCAGTTGCAGCCTGACCGGGTGGCCCTGTTTGGTTACGCGCACCTGCCAGAGCGCCTAACGCACCAGCGGCTGCTGCCGTCAGAACATCTACCAGGCCCTGAGGAGCGGTTCGCGCAGGCCAACCATGCGGCCGATGCGCTTGTTAACGCTGGTTACGTGCGGGTTGGCCTTGATCATTTCGCGAGCCCTGATGACCGACTGGCCAAGGGCGATGTGCGGCGGAACTTCCAAGGTTACACGACCGACGACGCGGGTGTTCTCATTGGGATGGGCGCTTCGGCAATTGGACGAATGCCGCAAGGTTATGTGCAGAACGCGGTATCGACGGCCGAGTATCAGCGTCGCGTTGCGGCGGGCAAACTGGCGACGCAGCGCGGCCATGCGATGTCGCAAGACGATGAGATAAGGTCACTGGTCATAGAACGCCTGATGTGCGGGCTGCACTTTCCCGAGCGGGAGCTCGTTCAACGTTTCGGAGATGCCGCCAGCGGTGTTGTTGAACAAGCACGCGATCTCCTGCGTTCGGAAACGGATGGTTTGATTTGCGCCGATCCTGATGGTGACGGTTTCCGGGTCACCGAAAAGGGCCGGCTATTTGTCCGCACGCTTGCGTCGGTGTTTGACGCTTATCTCAACACGGCCGAGGTGCGCCATTCCGCCGGCGTTTGATGATGCTATCTCGACATGAAATTCACGCGGACTGATTTGAGCGATTGGCGCGCGCTTTGAAGAATTGACTCGGATCGAGTGGTTTCTAGAGGGCACTCGGGATTCAAGAATCCCGCGGCCCTGGCGCCGCGAGATCCCTAGGTGGCGAGGCGAAGCGCGTCCGCTTCTGCGAGAAGCGCTTCAAGGTTAGCCGGTTTCAACTCGAACCCGGCGCCTCCCTTGGCGGCCGTGTAAGGCTGCCACAGCTCCTGCCATTGTGCAGGCTTCAATGTGAATTCCTCGGAGTTCGTCTGCATGGCCAGGGTTGGATCGACAGAAAACTGATCGACCCAGTTGCGTGCAAAGATCCGAACCGCCTCCGAAGGGCGGCGGTTGCTTGGCCCTTGGAGCTGGTTAATGGAATACCCATTGCGGTGTGCGTGATGCCGGATCTCCATCGTGGCGATGTGATCAACACCATCGCGCACAGAGAAGATCAAGCATTCACCGGTCGCCACCTGCTGGACGTAGTCACCCACGCAGTGGTTCATGATACGACCCTCCTCGCGCAGCTGCGGTCCGGTGCGCAAAGGCACCATGCGCAGTCCGCCCGATGGGCGCCGGCTGTAACGGCCGGGGCCACGACGGGGCCGCTGTGGCTTGAAGAGCCCAGCGACGCGATCGAGCCATCCCTGCATGGCAGACATAGCTGTCGAAAAGCGCATTGACGGCTGCCATGGCTTTTCCATCAGCTCGTGTGCCAGGCTACGCGAGTGACGCGAGTACCAGGCAAAAACCGCCAGCGGACGCAAGGGGACGCGGCCCGAGGGAAGCTGCTGCGTGAACGGCGGCTTCTCGGAGGCAATCCACAGTGCGAACTCTTCGTCGGCGGCCTGGCTGGCAAAGCACACCCAGCTCAGCCAGTGACACGCATCCTCAGGATTCTTCGGGATACGGCCAGCAATGCTGCGGGCGAACTTCTCGCCATCCGGGAACGCCGAAGGGTTTCCGGAGAATGCCTCCGGAGGCACCCGCTTCAGCCACATGGGGATGCCAAGCGGCTTGGCGACCTCCTGCAGGCTGCAGCCTTCTTTCACACGACGCACGGCTTCACCGGCTGCATCTGGGTCAACCGAGTTCGTCGCGATCACATAGGCGGCTGCCGGGAAGCTGATGATCAGATCCCCGAGGCGCGGCGAGATGCTGGCAAGACGGCGTAGACGCCGACGTGCACTGCGCTCGAAACGCCCAATCTGCTGCTCAATGGCCTTTTCTTTCTTGATTTGGCTAATCACGATTATCACCCAAACGAAGACAAAAAGACAAAGTCGGGCAGCGGCGCGCAAAAAACCGTTTCCGGAAACGATGCCGTTTCCGGATTTCTGTTTTTTACGCAGACGTGTTTCATGGTTTGGCGCGAATGCTTTTGCATCGTGCCGCATGCCGAAACGTCAGCTGCTGGTCGCTTTGTCGAACTTTGTTTCGCAAGACCCCGAACAGCACCGAGCGAGCCCGAGGTTTCCCTCGGAAGCCACCACAGGCCTCGGTCAGATCAGGTCTTAGTGCTGGTTCAGCAAGGTCCCGAGGAGTCTTGCGGACTTCTGTCCGTGCCGCGCGCAACGAGCCACACGACATCGTACAATGTGTCGAGCCTCTGTTGTTTTTCGCTGCGCATTCGGAACCTCTTGGGATAAGTCGATTAGACGTCGCGGAAATAAGCCGACAAATGCGACAAATCAAGGGAGAAAACGCAAAAAAGTTATTTACGCGCTCCATTACATTGAGAAGCGCGCTTTTGGCAGGGCTGCTTTTCGGTGTGACCCGAGTCGCTTCGTTGCCGGTTCTCAAGCAAGGTTGTTGAAGGTCGGCCCAAACGAAGTTGAGCGCGGGAACCTCGGTGGTACGCTTCGACCGGCCTGCGCGCGCGTGCCAATCCAGTCGACCAGATCGTCAAGCGACAAAGAAAAAGTGCGCCCGGCGCTGTCGACCCAAGACAGACCGTCGTCGGCTGCAAAGGTCTGAACGTCGGCAAGCCCCCCATTCTTGAAGCGCTGGAGAATGACGCCCTTGCCACGAGTCAGTTCGTTGATCTCAGCAGTTTCGAAGACGAGCATGCGGCGGTTTTCGCCGACGATGGCGACGTAGTCTCCGTCGACAGGGACGACAAGGCGGGCTTCGTCGGGCTCGGAGACGTTGAGAACCTGCTTGCCCTTACGGGTGGAGGCGATGACCTCGTCCTCAGGGACAATGAAACCGTAGCCCGACGTCGAGGCGACCAGCAGCTTGCGGCCGGGCTGGTGGACGAACGCCGTTACGATGTCATGGTTGTCGTCGAGATCGACCATCAGGCGCACGGGTTCGCCGTGACCGCGCCCGCCGGGCAGCTGGCTCGCTTCAAGCGTGTAGAAACGGCCGCTTGTGGCGAACAGGAGTATCTTATCAGTTGTGCTGGCGTGAAACGCGCGCCGCAGCTTGTCGCCCTGTTTGAAGTCGACGCGGGACAGGTCGTCGAGGTGCCCCTTCATGGCGCGCACCCAGCCCTTTTCGGACAGGATGATCGTAATGGGCTCCTTCTCGACGAAGGCCTGTTCCAGATCGATCTCGACATCGGGCCCTTCGCCGAACGAACTGCGCCGGCGCCCGATATCGGTTTTCTTGGAATAGCGCTCGCGGGTTTGCTTGATCTCGCCGGCGATGGTTTCCCATTGTTTGCTTTCTGAGCGAAGCAGTGCCTTCAGCTGCTTGCGCTCGGCCGATAAGCGATCGTGCTCGGCGCGGATCTCAACTTCCTCGAGTTTCGAGAGGGCCCGCAAGCGAAGGTTCAAAATTGCTTCGGCCTGGACATCGGTGAGCTTGAAGGTCTCGATCAGCTTCTGCTTCGGCTCATCCTCGAAGCGGACAATGCGGATCACTTCGTCGATGTTGAGGAAGGCAATCAAATAGCCATCGAGGACCTCAAGGCGATGCTCGATCTTGTTCAAGCGATGCTGCGAGCGGCGGATCAGCGTCTCGATCCGGTGTTCGAGCCATTGGCTTAAAACATCGCGAAGCGAGAGCACCCCTGGGATTTGTCCGGCGGACAGCACGTTCATGTTGAGCCCGAAGCGCACTTCCAGATCCGTGAGCTTGAAAAGGCTCTCCATCAGCAAGACCGGGTCAACCGTTCGGCTCTTGGGTTCAAGGACGAGTCGAATTTCCTCGGCGGACTCGTCGCGGATGTCACCGAGAAGTGGCAGCTTGCGTTCGGTCATCAGCTCGGCGACACGCTCTACGAGCTTCGCTTTCTGGACCTGATAGGGGACCTCAGTCACGACGATCTGGTAGCCGCCCCTGCTTGTGTCCTCGCGTTCCCACTTGGCGCGAACACGGAATCCGCCGCGGCCGGTTTCGTAGGCCTCCAAGATTTGTTCGCGCGGTTCGACGATAACGCCACCGGTCGGAAAGTCGGGGCCGGGGATGAAGTCCACCAGCTTTTGCGTCGTGGCACCGGGATGCTTGATGAGGTGCAGCAGCGCGTCACAGAGCTCCTCTGCATTGTGCGGCGGAATGTTGGTGGCCATGCCAACGGCAATGCCAGAGGCGCCATTGGCGAGCAGGTTGGGGAATGCCGCGGGCAGTATGACGGGTTCGGAATTGGAGCCATCGTAGGTGGATTTGAAATCGACGGTGTCCTGGTCGATGCCCTCGAGAAGCAGTTCAGAGGTGACGGCGAGGCGGGCCTCGGTGTAGCGCATGGCTGCGGCGCTATCGCCATCGATGTTGCCAAAGTTGCCCTGGCCATCGACCAGCGGGTAGCGAACCATGAAGTCTTGGGCGAGGCGCACGAGAGCATCGTAAATCGCCTGATCGCCGTGCGGGTGGAAGTTGCCCATCACCTCACCGACGATCTTCGCGCATTTCTTGTAGGCGGAGTCCGGATTGAGCTTGAGTTCGCGCATGGCATACAAGATGCGCCGATGGACAGGCTTAAGGCCGTCGCGAACGTCCGGCAGGGCCCGACCCATGATGGTCGAGAGCGCATAGGCCAGGTAGCGCTCCTCTAGGGCCTGACGCAGGGGAACGGGCTCGATCGGCCCTTCGGCGGGGAGAATCGGTTTCTTGCTCATGGGATCGGGTTACTTCGCACGGCATTCGGGCTCAAGTGCCGGAGCGCCACAGACCACAGGCTGCAGGCCGGCCAGGCAAAGAACAGCTATTTTGTGCGATCCGCAACCTTATTTGGGCTAATAAAGCGCGCTATGTTGCGCTGGCGAACATTTTATCTTAAGAGGTGCCTTGACAAAGTAGGGGCAATTGATTCTGCCGCTGGAGCGAAGTTGCGTCCCGAAGTTCCGTCTCATCCATCAATCAGCCTGAAAGGTGACTGGCGACATGGCACGCGTCACGGTCGAAGATTGCGTCGATAAAGTCGAGAACCGCTTTGAGCTCGTTTTGCTCGCCGCGCACCGCGCCCGGGCGATTTCAGGCGGCAGTGCCGTCACGGTCGATCCGGATAAAGACAAGAACCCGGTAATCGCACTTCGTGAAATCGCAGAGCAGACCGTGCAGAGCGAAGATATGCGCGAAGGGCTCATCCACTCACTGCAGAAGAACGTCGAAGTCGACGAACCGGAGGCCGCCGCCGCACCGGTGATGCAGACCGAACGCCGGCTGCCTATGCTTGGCCGCGACGACATGTCGACCGATACCGTCGTCGATGTCCTTACCGAAGAACAGTTGTTGCGCGGTCTGGAAAGCATGACGCCGACGGAGCCTTCAGCAACCATCGGCAATAGTTCGCGCGACCGCGGCCGTTGATGGCCAAGAACAGCATTAACAGGTCTTTTTGAAGTTATGGTGCCGGCCCTTCTTAGGGTCGGCACTGTCTTTTTGGGCCTGCGCCGTGGTTTACCGATGCGGTTGATTGCCGCCGGGTAACCTGTCGACACATCAGAGAATCGCCTTTGTCGGCGTGCGGGCGTACAATCGCCTAGCGATGCCACCAGCAGCCCTGTGACCGGACCATGATGCGCCAGTACGAACTGGTCGAGCGTGTTTTGAGCTACGACCCCCAGGCCAACGAGGCCCTGCTCAACCGCGCCTACGTCTACGCGATGAAAGCGCACAAGCATCAAGCGCGGGCGAATGGTGATCCCTACTTTTCCCATCCTCTCGAAGTCGCCGCCATTTTGACCGATCTGAAGCTCGACGATGCAACTATCGCGACGGCGCTCCTGCATGACGTGATCGAAGACACCGATGCCACGCGGACCGAGATCGATCAGCTGTTCGGCCGTGAGATCGGGGCTCTCGTCGACGGCCTCACCAAAATTAAGAAACTGGACCTCGTCTCCAAAAAGGCCGAGCAGGCGGAGAATTTCCGGAAATTGCTGGTGGCGATTTCCAGTGACATCCGCGTCCTGCTCGTGAAACTCGCCGACCGGCTGCACAACATGCGGACGGTCGAGCACAAGCGTGAAGCGAGCCGCAAGCGCACGTCGCAGGAGACGCTCGATATCTATGCGCCGTTGGCCGGGCGCATGGGGATGCAGGCGATCCGTGACGAATTGGAAAACCACGCCTTCCGGTGGCTGCAGCCGGAAGCCTATGAAACGGTCACGAACAAACTTGAACAGCTCCGGGCCAAGAACAAGCGTCTGGTTGAAGAGATTCGGCTGGCGCTTGAGGTCAAGCTGGCGGACGTGGGCATCGAAGCGCGGGTGATGGGGCGCGAGAAGAAGCCCTATTCGGTCTGGCGAAAGATGGAGAACAAGCAGATCAGCCTAGAGAAGCTGTCCGATATCTACGGCTTCCGCGTGATCGTCGATAACATGGAGGATTGCTACCGCGTGCTCGGCGTTATCCATACGACATGGCGGCAGGTGCCGGGCCGCTTCAAGGACTACGTTTCGACCCCAAAGGGAAATGCCTACCAGTCCATACACACGACCGTTCTGGGTCCGCAAAACCAGCGCATCGAGCTCCAGATCAGAACCCAGCAGATGCACGATGTGGCTGAATTCGGGGTTGCCGCGCATGCGATCTACAAAGAATTCGGCGTGGCAAGCGAGGCGGTCGAAGGCGGACTGGATCAAGACAGCGGCCCGTACCATTGGTTGCGGCAGCTGGTGGAGACACTGCTCGAGGGCGCGAACTCGGAAGAATTCCTGGAACACACAAAGTTGGAATTGTTTCAGGACCAGGTGTTTTGTTTCACGCCCAACGGACGCTTGATCGCGTTACCAAGAGGGGCCACGCCGATCGACTTTGCCTACGCGGTGCACACGGACGTCGGCAACTCCGCGCAGTCTGCCTATATCAATGGCCGTCAGATGCCCATGGATACGCGGTTGCGCAACGGAGACGAGGTACGGATTGGGACCTCCAAGACGGCATCTCCGCCAGCGGCCTGGGAGGCGATCGCGGTGACCGGGCGGGCGCGAGGCGCAATCCGCCGCTCAGTACGCGATACGCTGCGCCGCCAATACGCCGAGCTCGGCCGGCGGCTGGTGGCAGCGGAATTCAAGCGCTATGGCAAGGAGTTCAGCGAGGAGAGCCTGGTACGCGCGTTACCACGGCTAGCTGCCGACCCGAAAACGCTGGACGACGTCCTTGCCAGTGTCGCACGCAATCAATTGCCGGCGCGCGATGTCGTTCAGGCGGCGATGCCGGAGGTTAGTCTGGAGCAGGCACTGCCGGCGTACAAGCCGAAGAACCGCTACACTCGCGGTCGCAGCCAGGAGGGCTGGTTCAACCTCTCGAAAGTGATCGGCCTTAAGTTCCGAATGTCGGGGGATGGGCGTGAAGATCCTAGCAAAGGGGTGTCCAGCATTCCGATTCGCGGTCTTAAGGGCGACTTGCCCGTAACCTTCGCGGATGGTGGTGCTGTTCCTGGTGACCGGATTGTCGGCGTCTTGACGAACGACGAGGGAATCCGCATCTTCCAGATTCACTCGCCGGAATTAATGGAGTTCGAGCATGAGAAGTGGATCGATGTCACATGGGATATCGATCTCAATAATCCCGAAAGATTTCCGGCGCAGATCAAGGTCACTGCACTTAATGCACCTGGAAGTCTCGCCGAAATCGCGCAGCTGATCGGGGAAGCTGACGGGAACATTGACCAAGTGCGTATGGTTGACCGTGGTAGAGACTTCACCGAGATGCTGATCGAGGTGGAAGTGTGGGATTTAGATCACTTGAATCATATTCTTAACGGGCTGAAGTCGAAAGGCGTGGTGAACAACGCAGAGCGCGTCTTTGATTAGCGCTGGTGACGCGTATTGTCTGCCATTCATGACCGGATATGAGGGTCGGGGGACCTAACTAGATGATGTTCGATCGGCGGGCGCCGCCGACGTATGCAGAACAACTGCGCACTCTTCTGTGGCCGCGCACCAGCTGGGAGCGCTCGCTGCGCTATGTCACCTTGCGACTGCTGCGGATCAGGGCGACGCCGCATCAGCTGGCTTTGGGCTGCGCCATCGGGGTCTTTGCGTCGATTACGCCATTTGTCGGTATGCAGATGGCGCTCGCTGGTGTCGTGGCCATGCTGTTGCAGGCAAGCTTTACGGCGGCCATGCTGGGAACGCTGCTGGGCAATCCGGTTGTCTGGGCGATCCTGTGGCCGGCAACCTATTCAATCGGCGGATCTTTGCTCGGCGTTTCGGGAGGCTTTGATCCGATTGCGCTCAAGGAGCACTTTGGGGCACTGTGGGAGAGTGTCAGGCAGTTTTCGCCTGACATGATTCGCGCCGCTTTTGATATTCTGTGGCCCATTGTGAAACCGATGCTGGTGGGCAGTGTGCCGGTCGGCCTCGCGTTGGGTGGCACGATTTATCTGATTACGAGGCGGGCGGCGAGACTTCACCAATCGCGCCGGTACAGGTCTGTTGGCTATGACAGCGGCTACCCACTCGGCGCACTCCTTGCCTCCTATGATCCAGCCTATTCATGAACCGAAACAATCAGACCGAGATAACAGGTAGCCTAAGACTGGGCGTCAACATCGATCACGTCGCGACTATCCGGAATGCTCGCGGCGGCCGACATCCTGACCCTCTGCGTGCGGCACACATTGCAATTGAGGGCGGGGCGGATGGCATTACCGCGCATCTGCGGGAAGATCGCCGCCACATCTCCGATAGCGATATTGCACGGTTAAAGGCTGAGCTGACGCGGCCGCTCAATTTTGAGATGGCCGCCACGGATGAAATGGTCAGTATTGCCCTAAGGCATCTGCCTCATGCCTGCTGCCTGGTGCCCGAGCGGCGCGAGGAGCGCACCACGGAGGGCGGACTTGATGTCGCGGCCGGCGGAGATGGGTTGCGGAGCGTCGTCGACCAGCTTAAAGCCGCCGGGATCCGTGTTTCCTTATTCATCGAAGCTGATGAAAAGACGATCGAGGCCGCCGCCCGAATTGGCGCCGATATTGTTGAACTTCATACTGGTACGTATTGTGAGCGGGCACTGGAAGACAATGCCGCCGGCGTGGCGGCGGAGCTGGAACGACTGAAACATGCGGCGTGCCTGGCGGATAATGCAGGACTGGAGGTTCACGCCGGCCATGGTTTGACCTACAATACAGTTAAAGCCGTTGCGCGGCTTCCAGAGGTAAGAGAACTCAATATCGGGCATTTTCTGATTGGTGAATCAATATTCTGCGGCCTTACAGCCGCGGTTCAGCATATGCGTGCATTAATGGAGCAGGCTCGGCGAGAAGCTTAGAAATAGGCGCAGCTGCCGGGGGCCACGGTTTGATTTGAGTAGTGGAACGGCATGATCCTAGGGCTTGGGAACGACATCATCGATATACGGCGTATCGAGAAGACGTTGGAGCGCTTTGGTGATCGTTTTCTTCAGCGGGTGTTTACGGAAGTCGAACGGCAACGGTCAGAGCGCCGGGTGATGGTGCGCGCGGCTTCATATGCGAAGAGGTTCGCGGCCAAGGAGGCGTGCTCCAAGGCGCTCGGCACCGGATTTCGGCAAGGCGTCTACTGGCGGGATATCGGCGTGGTCAATCTGCCGTCAGGGCGGCCGACGCTACATTTGACAGGCGGTGCGGCGGAGCACCTCAAGGATCTAGTGCCTGCGGGTTTCGAGCCGCGCATCGATCTGACGCTGACTGATGATTTTCCCATGGCGCAGGCCATCGTTATTGTGTCAGGCCTTAAGCAGGAAGGGGATGTCCGTGGTTAGGGCTTGTGGCCTGTGGTTTGCAGCGAAGCGGCTAACCAGTTATAGCGGGCGGGCTTCATTTTGGTCTCCGGTCATCGGAGAGGTGCGGTGGCGAGGAGCCGGAAATGAGTGTTGAATCGGACGTGTCCAAGCGTGGAGAGAGCGGCTGGTGGGAGCTGATAAAGATCGTCATCCAGGCGCTTGCGATCGCTTTGGTCGTTCGAGTGTTCTTCTATCAGCCCTTCAATATTCCATCAGGTTCAATGAAGGACACGCTGCTGATCGGTGATTACCTGTTTGTTTCGAAGCTGTCCTACGGCTACAGCCGATACTCGTTCCCGTTCAGTCCAGACCTGTTTGAAGGGCGGGTTTTCGGTGCGGAGCCCAAGCGCGGCGATATTGCTGTCTTCAAACTGCCAAGGGACAATTCGACCGACTACATCAAGCGGGTTATCGGATTGCCTGGAGATGAAATCGTCGTCCGTAACGGAATTGTGTTCCTTAACGGAAAGGAACTGCCGCGAAAGCGGATAGGATCGTACGTGCCGCCAACCAACGGTGGGCCTACGCGGAAGATCCCTAAGTACGAGGAGACGTTGCCGAATGGGGTCTCCTACCATGTGTTGGATTCGGAGACCAATGGCTTCTTCGACAATGTTGGCCCCTATAAGGTCCCGGCCGGCCATTACTTCATGATGGGCGATAACAGGGACAATTCGACCGACAGCAGAGCGACCTTTGATGTCGGCTACGTGCCTTATGAGAACCTCATCGGGCGCGCTGAGATTATCTTCTTTTCAGCGGCCGTCGACGAGCACGAAGCGTTCCGCTGGTATACGCCCTGGACCTGGCCATTCGATATTCGCTGGGAACGCATTTTCAAACTGGTCCGCTAACGGTTTTGCCCGTTGCGTTGGACCCGATATTAGCTGGGCTCCAGTATGCAAAGGCCCCGCCCTATCCCCGATCTGGAAACAGGACTCGGTTATTCATTCAAACAGCACTCGCTCATCGAGCGGGCCTTGACGCACGCCAGTGCGCGCGGGGCAAAGCTCAGTCCCCGAGACAACGAGCGGCTGGAGTTCATTGGGGACCGGGTGCTGGGGCTGGCTATCGCGGAGCTTCTGGGGGAGCAGCTGCCGGAGGCGCGCGAGGGTGAACTGGCCAAGAAATTCAACCAGCTGGTGCGTGGTGAAACATGCACGTTGATTGCCCGTCGGCTGGAACTTGGTGATTACCTCTTCTTGTCGGATAGCGAAGATGAAAGCGGCGGACGCGAAAAGGATGCCATCCTTGCCGACGCGATGGAGGCATTGCTTGCCGCGGTCTTTCTGGATGGTGGTTTCGAAAACGCAAGAGCGGTGGTGCGGCGTTTGTGGGATCCTATCAGTGACGAACTGCCCGAGCAGGTCCAGGATCCGAAATCCGCGCTGCAGGAGTGGGCCCAGGGACGCGGGCTGCCATTGCCGCGATATGTCGAAATCGGCCGTTCCGGTCCTGATCACGCGCCGGTGTTCATCGCCGAAGTGCGCGTAAAAATGAACGAGCCCGCTCGCGGCGAAGGACCATCAAAGCGGGCTGCCGAGCAGACGGCCGCCGAGTCGATGCTCTTTCGTGAGGGTATTTGGGGGAGCGAGCCGAATGAGTGATGAGTCCGGCGAAAAGCCAGTTGAAACCGATGCAGCGAATGCCTCGACGCCGCCCGGTCGTAGCCGGTGCGGCTTCATCGCAATCATCGGTGCGCCGAATGCGGGAAAATCGACGCTGGTCAACGCACTTGTCGGCGCCAAGGTGACAATCGTTAGTCACAAGGTTCAAACCACACGAATGCCGGTGCGCGGAATCGCCACCTCCGGTAGCAGCCAGCTTGTCTTCATCGATACGCCCGGGATTTTTTCCCCTCGCCGCAGGCTTGATAGGGCGATGGTCGAGTCGGCATGGAGTGGCGCCGGGGATGCCGACGTTGTTGCGTTCATTGTCGATGCCGCAAGGGGTGTGGATGAAGACGTCGAGCGGATTCTGGGAAAACTGAAGGCGGTAAAGTCACGCCGGGTCCTGTTGCTGAACAAAGTTGATCGCGTGCGGGAGAAGGGCGACTTGTTGAAGCTCGTGGCGGAATTGAACGAGGTCGTCGAGTTCGAGCGGGTGTTCATGATCTCAGCGCTGAACCACAATGGCGTGGAGGACTTCAAAACGTATCTTGCCGAGGTCGTGCCTGAGGGGCCCTGGCATTACCCGGAAGATGATATCAGCGATACACCGATGCGTTTGCTGGCGGCTGAGATCACGCGGGAACGGATCTACCATCTGCTGCATGATGAGCTACCTTACGCGATCAGCGTTGAAACGACGGACTGGAAGCCGTTGAAGGACGGTTCAGTGCGGATCGAGCAGACGATATTTGTGGAGCGGGAAAGTCAAAAGAAGATCGTGCTCGGCAAGGGTGGCCGCTCAATCAGGCAGGTGTCGAGCGAAGCCCGGCAGGAACTGCAGGAGATCATGGAAACAGCGGTTCACCTTTTCGTCTTTGTAAAGGTGCGGCAAGGTTGGGGTAATGACCCGGAGCGATATCGAGAGCTAGGGTTGAGGTTTCCAGAGGACTGAGCGTGGCGCGGAAACGAGCACGGGAGGCGGAAGGACCGATGACGCGCGCCCGGCCGTGGACGCGTATGTTGCGTGTGGCTGTATGCCTTTGTTGGATGATGGCGCCGGGTTTTGCGGATGCTGCCGTGCGTGTCTGCGAGAATCATGTGAAGAGCAAAGTGACCTCGGCAGTGCGCGAGCGCGAAGCGAAACGAGCGGCCATCAAGGACTGGACCAAGAAGGCCAAGTCAACGCGCATTCCCCATCCGAGCTGGCGCATTGCCCGTTTGAAGGTGGTGACATGCGTTCCCTACAATGGCCGTTTTGACTGCGTAGCTTATGCTGCTCCCTGTACGATTAAACAGAAGCCGCCGCGAAGTCCTCGGAAGCGAAATCCGAAGGCGGGCGGAGAGGCTGTCAACACCTGAGGCCGGGTCCTTTGGCTCCGTTTTGGACAGACCGTCACGACGATGGAATGGCAGGATGAAGGTATTGTTCTCTCGGTGAGAGCACACGGCGAGACCTCTGCGATTGCGGATGTCTTCTGCCGCAGCCATGGGCGTTATGGCGGCCTCATCAAGGGCGGGCGCTCAAGGCGAATGCGACCCGTTCTTCAAATCGGAAATCATGTTGATGCCACTTGGAGCGCACGGCTTGCGGACCATTTGGGACACTTCCGCCTTGAGCTTAACCACGGCTATGCGGCGACGGCGATGGAAAGTCCGCTGCGGTTAGCGGCGTTGTCCTCGATGTGTACACTTTTGCATTTGCTACCTGAGCGAGATCCCCACCCCAGCCTTTATGAAGTGACAATGTTCGTCTTGGGTTTCTTGGATGATGATAGCGTTTGGCCAGCATTGATGGTCCGGTGGGAGCTGGCGCTATTGCAGGAACTCGGTTTCGGTCTCGATTTGTCGAAATGTGCAGCGACGGGTCAAAACGAAGACCTTGCTTTCGTTTCTCCCAAATCTGGACGGGCTGTTTCCGCTGCGGCGGGTACGCCATATGCGGACCGGCTATTGGTGTTACCGGAATTCCTGGTCGCGGGTCGCGGCGCGGTAATACAAACAGAGGATGTCTTGGATGGTTTTTCCCTGTTGGGCTATTTTCTTGAAAAGCATTTCTTTGCGCCCAATGGAGAGCGTTTGCCCGAGGCCCGATCGCGCATGGTCGGGTTGGTGAAGCGCCGGGTGGAGTGATTGGTTACGCCGATCGAGCGGGAGCAATTCCAACGGTATCCCCAGTCACCGTTAATATATGCAGCATAATGACTTGTTTTGTCGCTGAACATCGCTTACTGTTGTTTATGGGCTTGCTCATTGATTGGGACGATCGAGAACCTAAGTCCAGTTTGTGAACGATCTTGCCAAGCTGTTCTTGTGTGTGGTCCTGGCACGTGCGGACAAAGCGCGTCCATAGGTTGAGTACTTGGCGGATTCGGTGGCCGGCGGCGCGCAGTTCCGTAATTTGCGTCATCATACCGATCAGTCAGCGAGGCTAGGTGCCTCATTGGAAGGGGGACGAAAGAGATTTGATCTATCTCAAATGGCAGAATAACGAGTGCCGGTAATCGAGTGCATGGATTGTGCCCCAAAGGATGTGGGAGCAGGTGACTGCAGGTCCATTTAAAGCGCTACATGAGATAAGAGGCTCCAGCGCCGGTTTTCTGTTTTGGCTTGCTGGTTTATGTCCGAGGAAAACGAATGTTTGTTTACCAAAGCGAGCGCGTGGCGCTCTTTATTGACGGCGCAAATCTCTACGCGACGTCAAAATCTCTTGGGTTCGATATAGATTACAAGAGGCTACTGGAGCATTTTCGAAAGAAAGGCCGGCTGGTCCGGGCGCTCTATTATACGGCTCTTGCAGAGGACCAGGAGTATTCGTCAATTCGCCCGCTCATCGACTGGCTCGACTACAATGGTTACACGATGGTGACCAAGCCAACGAAGGAATTTACGGATTCCGCGGGACGGCGAAAAGTTAAGGGCAATATGGACATCGAACTGGCGGTCGATGCCATGCGCTTGGCGGACAACCTCGATCATATCGTGCTTTTTTCCGGGGATGGCGACTTCAGATCTCTGGTGGCCGCCCTCCAGGAAAAGGGCCGGCGCGTGAGTATTGTTTCCACGCTGCAAACACAACCACCGATGGTCGCCGATGAACTGCGCCGGCAGGCAGATCAGTTTGTCGACCTTGCCGACCTTGAAGCTGAAATTGCCAGAGAAGGTGGACGCGGGGTCACCCCTCAGCGCTATTCTCGGAGTGCGCCCGGCTCGGCGCAGCGGACGATTGCTGATCCGGTTCCTTTTGATAGCAGAGATGAGTACGCCAGTGACGAGGATATCTGATCGCTTGGATTGCGGTCGGGGTCATTTGGCTGGATTGAGCGGATCAGATCGTCTGAGTTTGTCTTGATGCGTGAGGCCGTCAATCCGTTGCGTGGTGTTGCCGAGCCCGAGAGAGACTGTCGGCGATGCCCGCGGCTCGTTGAATACCGTGATGCTAACCGCAGCATTGAACCGGAATGGTTTAACGGTGCGGTGCCGTCTTTTGGTTCGCACGCGAGCCGTCTCTTGATCGTTGGGCTGGCACCCGGGCGCGGCGGAGCAAACCGCACCGGCAGGCCATTCACCGGTGATTATTCTGGCGATCTTCTTTATCAGACACTCACTGATTTCGAGTTCGCGCGTGGGACATATGGCGCGCGGATCGATGACGGATTCAAGCTTGTCGACTGCATGGTGACCAACGCGGTGCGATGCGCGCCGCCGGAAAACAAGCCGACGACCGCGGAAATCAAGGAATGCCGGCCGTTTTTGATGGCGCGTATACAAGAGCTCCCGAAGCTGCGCGTGATACTGGCGCTGGGGCGGATTGCACACGATCAAGTGCTGGCCGCACATGGTTTGAAGAAGTCGTCGTTTGTCTTCGGGCACGCACATCGCCATGAGCTACCAGCTGGAACGATCCTGTTCGATAGCTATCACTGCTCACGCTATAATACGAACACCGGGCGTTTGACGGCGCAGATGTTCGAAGCCGTATTCAAGGACATCCGCGCCGAACTCGCCCGTTAGTTGCCGGTTCATCAGATGCGGCAGAGGAATTGCGTATTGATGTCGATTCTTTGCAGCACTACTTTGGCGACAGTCCAAGTTCTCCTTGAAGGTTTCCGCCCATGCCGCTTGAGATCGCTCCAGAAAAAATTGCCCACGTCATCATCAAGGCGCGCGAATTCGACGCCAAGGTCGGTGCATGGGATGAGAGTCCTGAGGATGGAGACGCGGAGGAGGATCCGGCGTCCGTGTTGGAGAGCTTCGCCGATGACACGGTCTACCAGGAGGTTGCCTCTTTCATCGAGGCACTGAACGACGATGAACAGGTGGGCCTGGTCGCTGTGACGTGGATCGGGCGGGGCACGTTCGAATCCGAGGAACTCGAGGAAGCGATCACGACGGCTCGTGATGAGGCCGTTAACAAAACCTCCGATTACCTGCTCGGGATCCCCTTGCTTGCCGACTATCTGGAAGAAGGCTTGGAGAAACTTGGCTACTCGGTGGATGACGTCGAGAGCGACGTGCTTTGAAAGCCCGCCCGTGAATGGCCGCACGGTTCCGTCTGCAGGTCATACGGTCTCGGTTTTTGTCAGCCTTTTTCGCGCAACAGGCGCGCCTTCTGCCTGTTCCAATCCCGCTTGGCTTCATCGGCGCGCTTGTCATGCAGCTTCTTGCCTTCGGCCAGCGCGAGTTTCACCTTGGCTAATCCGCGATCATTGAAATAGAGCTGAAGCGGGACGATCGTCATCCCCTGGCGTTCCTTGGCGATCGCGATCTTGTGGATCTCTCGCGCATGCAGGAGGAGGCGCCGCTTACGGCGGGGCTCATGCTGGAAAAAGTTTCCAGCACCTGGGTACTCGGGAATGTAAGCGTTGATCAGCCAGATGCCGCCGTTCTCGATCGAGGCGTAACTCTCGGCGATGTTCGCTTGCCCATTGCGCAGGGATTTGACTTCGGTGCCGGTGAGCGAGATGCCGGCCTCGTAGGTCTCTCCGATTGAGTATGAGTAGCGGGCCTTCCGGTTCTCGGCGATGAGCCGGCGGCCGCCATTTGTTTTGGCCGCCATTGCTTGCCGGGTCCTTTACAAAATGGTTGTCGTTTTCTGTCAGCGGCTCGCAACGGCGAACCGATGGCCGGGCTTCCCGACTAGGCTGCTGCTTCGGCCGTGATCAGTCCCGCCTTGATCATCGCTTTTTCGACGGCCTTTTTTGTGGCGTCCTGTAGCGGCACGAGCGGGAGGCGGGCCTCGGCCTCGCAGAACCCGAGCCGCCACAGCGCATATTTGGCGGGTGACGGATTGGTTTCAAGAAATAGGGCTTCATGAAGTGGCATGAGCCGGTCCTGTAGCTCGAGTGCCGTTGCGAAGTCGCCGGCGAGGCATGCATTCTGGAATTCCGAACAAAGCCGCGGAGCGACATTGGATGTCACCGATATGCAGCCATGCCCGCCATGCGCCATGAAACCAAGAGCCGTCGCGTCCTCTCCCGAAAGCTGATTGAAGTCCTGTCCCATCTCTGCTCGCTGGAGAGAGATGCGGGCCATGTTAGCGGTGGCATCCTTGACGCCGGAGATGTTTGGCAGCTCAAACAGCCGCGCCATCGTGGCGACCGACATGTCGATCACCGAGCGGCCTGGGATGTTGTAAATGATGATCGGGATACCAACGGCGTCGTTCACCGCTTTGAAGTGCTGGTAAAGCCCCTCCTGAGTTGGCTTATTGTAATAAGGCGTAACAACAAGGAGGCCACTGGCCCCAACGCTCTCAGCATGTTTCGCGAAATCAACGGCCTCGGATGTGGAGTTCGAGCCGGCCCCAGCGATGACCGGCGCTCGGCCTGCGGAGGTCTTGATCGCAAGTTCCACGACCCTCTTATGCTCATCATGGTTCAAAGTGGGGCTCTCGCCAGTCGTACCGACCGGCACGAGACCGTGGGTGCCCTCGCTCAGCTGCCACTCAACAATGCGCACGAAGGCGTCCTCGTCGACGCTCCCATTGCGGAATGGCGTGATCAGTGCTGTGTAAGAGCCCTTGAACATACCGTGATTTCCCCTCTTGATTGGGCCTTCCCGGGGGCAGATCCCGCGATTTCATGATAGAGCGCTTTTGGCGGCTCCTTGCCGGCGCCACAGTCGTCCGAATTGTTGTTGCGGAGGTCCCGTGTTGATAGGTTCCGCACAATTTGATTGCAGCAAATGGCGCGGTATTAGCCAGCGTGATTGTCCGCCGACATTAGGCGAGTCAACTTGAGCCCGCAAGCGATGCAGCTTGCGTTGAGTAACCTGGTGACAGAACATCATGAGCGTATTCATGGCAACAGCATTACGTGTGCACCACCTCCGGTTCGCAGTTCTTGGGGGATTTGCGTTAGTTTTCAGCATTGCGATCTGGCACGGCACCGTGATGGCGAAGTCGCCGCCGGCGCCTGGCGCAAACCCAAAGCGCGACGCCGAGGCTATCAAGGCGGCGCGAGCCGCATCGGGCGTGCTTCGGTTCCCTAAGGTCGTCTCAGAGGAGGAAGCAGCGCACAACGCGCATTTCGATGGACTCGTTCGGCCGTTGCTCAAAGTCACGGTGAGCGCCAGGGACGTCGAAAAGCTCCGCGCGGTGAAGAAGGCGGCCGATGAAAAGCGGTTCGCGGATGGCGATGTTTTTCGAGATACAATAAACGACCCCGTAGCTGCGAAACTCGCCCAGTGGATGCTGCTGCGGCGTGGCCATGGTGAGGTGTCTGAGTACCGGAGCTTCCTTACTGAGAACCCGCTTTGGCCTAATCGCTGGCTGCTGATCGAGCAGTTGGAAGAAAAGCTGCTCAAGCTCAATAACGCGCAAACCACAATACAGGTGTTCAAGGAAATCGAACCGGAATCGGAGGTCGGCCAGGTCGCTCTCGCGGTGGCCCTTGCCAAGTCCGGGCAGAAAAGCAAAGCCCGAAAGCTCGCGCGCAAGGCCTGGCGTGAAGGTGAATTCCGTTCGATCAAGAAAAAGGAACTCGCCGAACGGCTGGGCGGTTTTGTCAGCGCCGCCGATTTGAAGCGCTGGTCCAAGGAGCGCGTTTCATACGCCGATGCTTCCTGGCCAAAGACTCGCGGCAAGGCCTACACGGCTATGAGGAAGCGGGATTACAAGCGCGCCTATGCTTTGGTGAGGCAGCCAAAGAAGCTGAGCGTTAATCCGCGCAACGACCGGGCATTCCTGGCGGGTTGGTTGGCGTTGCGTCATCTCCGCGATGTGAAGAGCGCGAAGAAGCACTTCAAAGAGTTGTACGAAAATGCCGATGGTCCGCTCAGCCGGTCCAAGTCGGCCTATTGGATGGGCCGAGCCTACGAGGCCGCGGGCGACACGGCAACGGCTGAGAAATACTATCGCGATGCCTTCGCGCGGCAGACTGATACGTTTCACGCCCACCTAGCGCGCCTGAAGCTCAAACAAGGTCCGCTCGACATCAAGATTGTGCCGCCAGAGGCGCCGACGGCAGACCAAGTCGATCGCTTTCGGGGGCTTGATGCGGCCAAGGCAGCTGTTATCGCCGAAAGAGCCAATGTCGGACGCTCGATCTCAAGACCGTTTCTGGCGAACCTCGGCAATCGCCTTCAGACCGAGGCAGAGGTGGCGCTCGTCGCACATCTGGCTCGGGGTCTTGGAGACACCCAGCAGTCGTTGCGTATCGGCAAGAAGGCGATCGGGCGTGGAATGAATCTCTTCTACTACGCTTATCCGCTGCACGGGTTTCCAGAGTACAAGCCGCTGCGCAAGCCGCCGGAGCCGGCGTTCCTATTATCGGTGGCGCGGCAGGAGAGCGAGTTCAACTCGCAGACCATCTCCAGTGCCGGTGCGCGCGGCATCCTGCAGGTCATGCCAATTACGGCCCGGCATGTGTGCCGTGACTATAAGCTGCGCTGCAACATCAAACGATTGCTGACGGATGAGTCCTACAACACCATGATTTCCTCGGCCTATATCGCCGACCGAATGGCGGAGTTTCGAGGCTCTTATGTGCTGGGACTTGCCGGCTACAATGCCGGACCGGGCCGGGCGCGCCAGTGGATTCGCCAGTTTGGAGACCCGCGCGACAGCCGAATTGATGTTGTTGATTGGATTGAACGCATTCCATTTCGTGAGACACGGAAATATGTTGCCAAGGTCTTATCCAATATTCAGATGTATCGAGCACGCCTTGGTGAAAGCCGCCCGTTGCGACTGAAAGAGGATATGCATAGGGCCAAATCGCAGCGTCGTGCGGAAAGCAAGAGTCACGTTCCCAGATCGGGGTCGTTGCAATTGAGCTCAGGGCAGTAAGATAGGGGCAACTGATTCGCCGCTTGTTCCGGGTGGGAGCAAAGGCGACATAACGTCGATTGTTAAGGGCGAGATCAAATGGGGTCGGATGCCAACTTTCGGGAGCTAAGCCTCCGTGTTCGCGATGGACTGCGTCTTTATGCACGACACTACCCGGCGCCAGGATCAGTCCGGAAACCGGTTCTCTGCCTTGCTGGACTGACGCGAAATAGCCGGGATTTTCACGACCTTGCGACTCATCTTTCGCAAGGACCACGGGCGAGACCCGTTTACACGCTCGATTATCGTGGGCGCGGCAAATCCGATTGGGACCGCAACTGGAAAAACTATGCGGTTCCGGTGGAAGCTCTTGACGTCCTTGATTTCCTGACCTTCGCCGAACTCAAAGAAGTCGCCATCATCGGTACGTCGCGCGGTGGTCTCGTGTCCATGCTGATGGCTGCGGCACAACCTTCGGCAATCAGTCTGATCGTGCTCAATGACATTGGGCCGGTTATCGAACGCGACGGCCTGATGCGAATTGCCAGTTATGTCGGTCGTGTCCCTCTACCTCGGGACTGGGCGGAAGCAGCAAACATCGCGCGCGACGTCAATAAACGCAGTTTTCCGGACATTGACGAGCGTGGATGGGAGGAAATCGCGCGGCAGTTGTTCAATGAAAAGCGCGGGAAGCCAGCGCCGGGCTATGACCCAATGTTGAAGAACGCGCTGTCGGTGCTCGATGGGCCCGTGCCGGAGCTATGGCCCCAATTCGAAGCGCTGACGAGGGTTCCCGTCTTAGTGGTGCGCGGTGAGAATTCGGACATCTTGTCTGAAGAAACGGTCGCGCGCATGGCGGAGAGGCATGCGGCCCTGGAAAAGTTCACTGTTCCCAATCAGGGGCATGCACCGTTTTTGAAGGACCGCGCGACGCAGGAAGCTATCGCCATGTTCATCCAGCGCATTGATAGCGTCGAGGAGGCGCTTGCTGCGGAGTGAGGCGGTCACGGCGGCTGGGGCCGGTGACGGCAAAAGATTGTGCTTGCTCGCCCGCGTCTTAGGTCAAGCGCTTGGAAAACTCAGTCTGGCCTCCGGAAGCGAGAATACGCGCCTGCTGCACCCAGCCTTCACGTTCGATGCGCCCCTTGAAGTCGAGTGCACTGCTGACGCGCTGAATGTCATCAGCTGACCAATTGGCGATTTGATCGTAGCTGTAGACGCCCATGGCGTTCAGTTTCTTTTCAATGAGGACGCCGACTCCCCGGATCTTCTTCAGATCGTCGACGAAGTCGGGCTGATCGTTCCCTCCCCCGGAAAGCAGTTGCGAGCGGACCGAGCGCATACCAGCGACGCCGGAGCCCGCTGCCTTCGTGGTTGCACCCATGTTGGCGGCGTTCTGGCGGATGGCATCGGCCAAGCGTGTCGGGCGGGGTGCCTGCTTTGCGGTGTCTGGTGGCGGCAGGGGTTCCGTCTCCGGTTCCAGCGGCTCGGTGTCAGGTTCTGGCGTCGGCTCGATCGATTGCGGCGGCATGGAAGTGGTTTGCGGAAGCGGAGGAGGGGCCACCGGCTCTGCTGGCTCCGCTGGTTCTGCTGGTTCTGCTGGCGCAAGTGATGCTGGCGTTTCTGGAGAGCCTTCCAGGTTGGCTATGGCGACGCCGCCGGATGCTGCAACCGCGCCAGGTTCGGGGACCATATCAGGGTCAGCCGTCTGCTGCTTCGCGAATGCTGTTTGCTTGCCGTTGGCAAGAATACTGGCCTGTTCGATCCAGTTTTGCTTGGAAACACGGCCCGGCTCGCCCAATAGGCGATCGATGCCTTGAACATCGAGGCTGTTCCAGGATGCGATCTGGGTGAATGTGTGGATGCCTTCACCCTTGAGCACTTTCTCGGTGGTGCCATCAATGCCGCTGATGCGTGTTAGATCATCTGATTGCGGGGCTTCAACCGAGATTGGTGCAACTGCAGGTGCCTCCACGGCTGTCGCAGTGATCCCTGCGATGGCTGCTGCGGCGGCGGGCAGCGGACTTGGGGAAAGGAGCTCGCCTTGCGGGGGGGAGACAGGCGCTGGACGGGTGTTCCTTCGCTGGACGAATGCCGTGTCCCTGCCGTCGCTGAGGACCTTCGCCTGCTCGATCCAGTTCTGCCGAGAAATGCGTCCTCGCACTCCAAGCAAGGTATCGAAGCGTTCGACATCCGCGGCTGTCCAGCCGGCGATCTGGCGATAGGTCGTGACGCCGTTTTGCGAGAGTACTTTCGCGGCCTCTTCATCGAGGCCTCGAATATGGCTGAGGTCCTGCGGGGGCACCTCAGGTGTAACAGGCGGAGCCTGCGGCACCTTTGGCGGAGTCGGCGGCACCTCTGCTGCAGTGGCTGAACCGGAGGCGGCGAGGGCCGCAGCGGTGACGGCCGCCACAGCCGCGGGCAGTGCCCAGGGGCTTTCCGGGGCGCCGTCGGCAAGGCGCCGGAGGTATCCCGTTTGTTTGCCGTCTGCCAGTATCTTTGCCTGCTCAATCCAACCGCCGGTGTTTGCGCGGTTATCGCCCAGGGCCGAGCGGATTCGGGCCATGTCTTGTGGGCGCCAAGCGGCGATCTGTGAAAAGCGCGTGTAGCCGAGCTGGTTGAGATGGTTCGCGGTCTCCGCATCGATACCACTGATCTTACGAAGATCATCGGCGGGTGTGGTGATGGAAGCGGCAACCGCCGATGTTCCGTTGCCGCCGCCGCTGGAAGCCGTCGGCAACCGGGGTTTGGTGTCCGTGTCGGTCGGCGCGCTGCTTATCTTTTTGGCGGCGGTTGCCGCGGTTGCGACCGCAGCAGTGGCGGCCGCCGCCGCAGGAGCGCTCGTCAGCGCGCGCTCAAAGCGGGCTGACTCGGCGACCTTGGCTTCTTGTGGCGGAGTCGGATGGGCTATTGTCTCGATCCTGGGCTGTACCGGCTCAGGTGCCTTGCGAACCGAGGTTGTCGCGGAGCCCGCTGAAGGCGCGGCCGCCGCTTTGGCCGCGGTCTCCTCGACAGGTGCGGTTGTGTCGACTTCTGGATGCATAGCCCTGCGAAGCACACAACCGAGTGTGGCGCCAAGCAAGTAGGCCGCGAGCATCAGCAACGCGGCTTGCAAGAGATAGTATTCCATCGTTACTCACCCCCGACCGCGATCGCGGCCAACTCCTCAGTTCTTTGAACGACTGCAGGACACCCAGCCCACCAATAGACCGATCGCAAAAGCCGCAGCCAGATACCAGAACAGTTTGACGAACAAGTAGTCCATGTTTCAATCCCCTCGCCAGGGTGCGCCCGGATCATTCCTGCAGGACGTATTCTTCGCACCCCACTGTGAATACCCAAAACGCCCCCCAATTGCGATTGCAACTTAGTGCCACCCGGACTTGAGCCATTCGTTGCCCGCAAAGTGTTTTCAGGCATTGGCCCGCCGTGCGGGACGGCGGAACCCGCTATTCCGGCGGCCGAAGCGTGAATTCGATGCGTCGGTTCTTGGCCCTGTTTGATGATGAGCTGTTGGGTGCGATGGGTCTTTCTTCGCCATATCCGACGGCTTTTAGCTGATCTGGCGGGATGCCCGCGTCGGTCAGGTATCTGACGACGGCCTCTGAGCGGCGCATCGACAGTTCCCTGTTGTCGGACGGGGCCCCCACGGAGTCAGTGTGACCTTCGACATTGAGTTTGACGTTTGGGCAGCTTTTCGCGATATCCGCGATCAGGTCGAGCGTTTGATAGCTCGGCCGAGACAGATCGGCTTTGGCGTACTCGAAAAGAATGATGCCCCGGCGTGCTGCCCGAGATAGCCGGATTTGGCAGTCTATGGCTTCCTGGCTTGGAGTATAGCCTTGGGGTGAGCCCGACTGTGTTTGCGGCTTCGGTATATCGCCGGTTCCTTCACGGCGAGC
Source organism: Filomicrobium sp. (assembly GCA_029287535.1). GTDB lineage: Bacteria > Pseudomonadota > Alphaproteobacteria > Rhizobiales > Hyphomicrobiaceae > Filomicrobium. The sequence goes on along the minus strand of JARFQY010000076.1, from coordinate 4,884 downwards.
CACTTGCAATTCGTCACTGGGTTGCGTGGTTGCCTCGCTCGGAGTTTCGCTGCCCGGTTCTGGTTCTCCTGCCTCGCGTGCTTGTGCTTCTTCGGCCGCGCGGCGGTTTGCTTCGACCTCGGCTTTGAGGCGCGCCGCCTTGGCTTCAGCTTGGCGGCGTGCAGCGGCTTCCTGCTCGACCTTGCGGCGCGCAGCTTCAGCTTCCGCCTTGCGCCGGGCCGCCTCTGCCTCGGCCCTACGACGGGCAGCAGCTGCCTCCTCGGCTTGCTGGCGAGCGTCTTCGATTTCGGCCAGGCGGCGGGCGGCGTCTTGTTCAGCTCTAATGCGATCGGCTTCGTGTTTGGCCTTGCGGCGAGCGTCTTCAGCTTCGACCTCGCGTTGCTTGGCCTCAATTTCGGCGCGTACGCGGTCGGCTTCCTGTTCGGCTTTGCGAAGTGTGGCAGCCTGCTCGTCGGCCTTGCGCCGCGCGGCAGCATCCGCAAGCGCCTGGCGGCGCTCGGCATCGAGCCTGGCTTGTTTCTGGGCCTCTTCTTCAGCCTTTTGACGTGAGGCTTCCTCATCAGCCTTGCGGCGCGCTTCCTCGTCGGCTTTGCGGCGGGCTTCTTCTTCAGCCTTGCGGCGCGCTTCCTCTTCAGCCTTGCGGCGGGCCTCCTCCTGGACTTTGCGGCGCGCGGCAAGTTCCGACTGTTCCTTGCGCTTGGCTTCATCCTCTGCCCAGATCATGGCGTCGGACCTCACTTCGACAAAATCACGACCGGCGTAGCCCTTTGGCAGATTGTGAGAGAGCTGATCCTTAATTGCTGTAGCGGTCGCCGTATCTCGGGCGGTTCCGTTGATGACAAGCTCCTGACCCGACAAGCTGGCGTCGCCGCTGCGAAGCAGGCCAAGCAGCTTGATGGCGGTGGCGGCGACCTTGCTCCACTTGGCGCTGTAACCAGAGGCGATGGTCATGCGATTGTCGATTTGCGCTTTTGGGAACTGCTTCGTCGCGGCGTCGAGCAAAACCGTTAGTGTCTCCCGATCGGGGACTTCGCCTTCCAAGGCAACGACTTTTTGACCGTCGTAGACGGCGCGCCATGTTAGGTCGGGCTCGGACGGAAGATCGAGTACCACGTCGACGGTGCTTTCACAGGCCCGCGTGGTTGCAGCACGCAGTTCGCCAGGCAGACTTTCGGCCAGCGCCTCATCCGTCGACCTGCCTGCAACTGCGAGAGAACGGTCGCTCAGGAGGACTTTGCCGGCGCCCAGCTTCCCGGTGGCCCGCAATCCGGCGAGGATGCAGCGGCGCCAGCCATCCGGCGCTCCGGAGCCAAGCGCGATGCTGTCGACAATCCTCTTGTCGGGAAACGTCTTGCGGGTCGCTTCAAGGAGTTCCTTGCGGGCAGCTTCGCTAGGTACGAATCCGCCGAGCCGCACGACATCGCCATCTGCTTCGATACTGGTTGTGAATGGGCTGACGAGGGGTGGCAGCGGTTCGGGGAACGTCAGATCATGCGTGAAAGCGTAAGTCTTCGGAAGGGCCTCGGAGAGTTCGGTTATCACTGCGTTGGCGGTGTCCTCGTCGGGCGCCTGGCCAACGAGTTTCAAGTTCGTGTCTGACAAGCCGGCATCGGCTCGGTTGAGGCGGGCCAACTGCGTGATGACGGCGCGGGAGGCTTGCGGCCAGCCGTCTGGTGCGCCGGCGCCGGTCTCCATGCGGTCGATAATGACCAGCTTGGGGTAGGCTTGTTTGGCTTGCGCAAACATTGCTTCGCGGAGGCTCTCGGTAGGAACATGACCGGCGAGAACCAACTGGTTCCTCGTTCGCTTCGCGCTCCAAGTATATGGACTTATGACGGGGGGACGGACATCGTCGTTGACGACCTTAACGTGGTCGGGAACGGCGCTGGCCAGCGCCGCCTTGGCGCTCTTGAACGCGGACAGATCTTTCGCCTCGCCGGAGATTGACATGTTCAGGTTCGATAGCTCGAATTCCCCATCGTTCAGCTGAGAAAGCCGATCAAGGCCGAAGGTGATGGCGTTCAGCCAGAACTTCTGTTCCGGCACACCGCGCGCCAGTTTGGCGAGGTCGACGATCCTGTCTTCGGGGAATCGTTTGCGGACGTCATCCAGTATCGTCGAGCGGACGTCTTCGCTTGGCACGTAGCCGTCGAGCGTGATGGTGCCCTTTTCGACCTTGGCCGACCACCTGTACGTCTCAACCAGATCGATAACGTCGACCTTGGCCTCGACGACCCGCACGCCCCACACCGTACGAACGATTTCGGCCGCCTGTCCGGGGTGTTCTTCCTTGAAAGCAACGCCCTTCAACAACGCGTCGCGGCCATCGAAGGCGGTTCCGGCCCACACAAAACCTGCCTGCGCCAACGCGGCCTGCGTGCGGTCGCGCAGATCCTCCTGAATGGTTTGCCTGTTATCGATGAATGCAATCCAAATCAGGATCCCCAGGGGTAGCAGCCCCCACATCCAGCGCACTAGGTTGCATTTCATTCAGTTCGTTCTCCCGACCTTCTTGAATCGAACGGTCATCCATAGGGTTAACGGTCTGGTACGTCTAAGGTTTCTTTCACCAACGGGCGTCAACCCGCGGTTTGCTGATTAAGACATCCCTCGAACTGAGGCAGAGCCGTCAAGCCTCCGGCGCCGGAGTATATTGTTGCAGCATTGGTGTTCAAGCGATGCGATGCCGCGCAAAGCCGCCGATTTGCCCGAGCCTGATCGTTATGACGGTCCAATTTGGCGATTCTATTGGAGCCACAGGCGACCTTTTAACGCTTACCGGTAGCAGCACTGTGTCAACTTCAAACCTGCCGGTAGATTGCCGTTGCGGCCAGACCTAACGTCAGATGTCGCCCTAACCATGTCATGGATTGTGTCGGCGGCGGGGCGGTTGTGTTTAGGGAAATATCAATAATTTGCGTTAGTCTTATCCGCGAGTTGTTTTTTGGCTCAGTTTCGGGAGTTCAGTATGCGTTTGTTTAGGTATGGGCTGGTGCTTAGCGCGCTGGTCGCCAGTTTGGCGGTTTTGATGCCGCAACCGAGCGAAGCCGGAGGTTGGTACGGCCGAGGGCATTATGATTCTCGCTACGGATACGCTGATCGGTATGCTTATCGCTATCAGCCGCGCGGTTATTATCCCTACTACAACTCGGGGTACTGGGTACCTCGGCACCGGTTGCGCAAGCGCCGCTATTACCAACGGCCGCCCTATTACCAAGCGTGGGGTGATAATCGGCGCTATTACCGTAACCGCCAGTGGCATCGCCGCAATCATGGCCGTATCCGGCACGGTCATTGGTGATCGGACCTTACTGAGACGAGCCCATTAACGGTTAGCGTTCCGGCCAAGAGCGGCGCGGGACGCTAATCGTTTTTTGCCCTGGGCGGGCTCAAGGAGTTCGGTTCAAGGCGATCAGGTGCAGGGCAATGGCGGCTGCGTTCGAGACGTTCAGGCTGGCCAGCGCACCGGGGGTCTCGATGCGGCAAAGCATGTCGCATGTCTCGATCGTTAGCTGGCGCAGGCCCTTGCCCTCGGCTCCGATCACGATGGCTATGGGCTGACCTTGCGGCAGGCTTTCATGCAGCAGGGCGGGAGCCGAGCCGTCAAGGCCGATGGTCAGGACTCCATCGGTCTTCAGCGCCGTTATGGTGCGCGCCAGGTTGGTCGCCAGATGAACAGGAACGTGTTCCAGTCCTCCTGAAGCGGATTTTGCCAGAACTCCCGACAGTGGGGGGCTGTGGCGCTGCGTCATGATAAGCCCGCCGCAGCCGAAAACCGCTCCGGAACGAAGGATGGCGCCGACATTGTGCGGGTCGGTGACCTGATCGAGGAGGAGCAGGGGGCGGCCTTCGGTGGAGGCTGCAACGAGGTCTTCCATGGACGGTTCCGGCAGAGGTCCGCATTCCAGCAGGACGCCCTGATGAACGGTATCCGCACCGAGCTGTCGATCCAGATTGCGCGGGGTGGTCTTATCGGGCTCAAGACCGCGCCGGCGGAGCGGCTCGGCGAGCTTGCGGGCCGCATTTTCAGTCATAACCGCCGATTTGATGACGCGGTCGGGGTTCAGTAGGGCGGCCTCGGCAGCGTGCATACCAAATATGAGGACAGGGTCTTCCCCGGCCTGAGAGCGGTGCCGGGTATGTTTGTAAGTTGCGGCTGATGTTGCGCGCTTCAGGGGCATCTTAAACTCGCTTGTGAATGCCGGGGCATCGTTAGTGCTGACCAGAGGTGGCGCCGTTGCGCCGGGAGGGCTTCGGCTCAGAGCATGCGGACAAGGCCGGGAAGCGGCAATGGGACGGGGACGAAGCGGAGACCATTTGGACGCCAAAGGCGTTGACATGCGCCAGGTGTATTCCCATAACACCGTCTTGCTCCGCAAGACGACGCGGGGCTATTTTGTTTTGGCTGTTCAATGCGCGGCCGAACTGGAGGGGTGCCCGAGTGGCTAAAGGGGGCGGACTGTAAATCCGCTGGCTATGCCTACGTTGGTTCGAATCCAACCCCCTCCACCAAATAATCTTGGTCCACACGTCCCAAGGTCGTGTGGAGCTTGTTTGGGTCCACACTTCCAAACCCAACACGACTTTAGGACGTGTTGGTGGCTTCAACATCGGTTTGCGCACTGTTGAGCCATTATGAGGCGGGTATAGCACAATGGTAGTGCAGCAGCCTTCCAAGCTGAATATGCGGGTTCGATTCCCGCTACCCGCTCCAATAATTCCCGTGGATTAGTACACCTCTTAGCTTGTCCTCAAAGAGTGTTTCCAAACGTGTTTGCCGGATTTGCCGCCAGTTTCATCGCGGCCTTAGTTCTGGCTTCCGGCGCAGCGTTCGCGGATACGAAGATCAGCCGCGGCTTTATCCCCCCTCAGGACGGGGTCGCT
>JARFQY010000352.1 GCA_029287535.1 Filomicrobium sp. | reverse complement strand
CGACCACCAGCGCCTCAGACCATCCAGCCACATCGCGGCGATCCGCCCTCCGCGCTCGAAGGGCTCCAGGCAGATCGCCGCTTTCCTGAAAGTCTTACCAGTCTAAACTAGTGAGCGGTACCAACCGTGGGGGCGGGTCACAATGCCTGCAGCCCAGTCCGAATGACGGATAGTTCTGACCAGATTGACCGAACCGGGCGAACTGTCGAAATGCTGAAACGGAGTTCGCAAACCCGGAGCGTTAGGGCCTCTTGAGCACAGTTTGGGCCAATTTGCTTTGACACTGGCTCCGGCGTTGCTGCATGTACCGGCCTGATCAGACTCTATTCAGGGTCCAGAATGGGTTCGCTATCCGATAATGCCCAAGGCGCCATTTTCATGATGGTGAGCATGGCGGGCTTTGTCATCAACGACACGCTGATGAAACTTACTTCGTCAGAGCTTTCGCTGTTTCAGGCGATCTTCCTGCGCGGCTTGCTGGCCAGCGCGCTGCTTGCTCTGATCGCCTACCAGCGCGGCGCGCTCTGGCCAGATCACGGAATCTCGGACAGGAAGCTCGTCCTCTTGCGAATGGTGGCGGAGATTGGCGCCACATTGTGCTTCCTGACCGCCCTCTTCAATATGCCAATCGCGAACGCTATCGCGATCCTTCAGTCGATCCCGCTCGCCGTCACTCTTGCCGCCGCCCTGTTTCTTGGCGAGCATGTCGGTTGGCGCCGTTACACGGCGATCATCGTAGGTTTCATCGGCGTGATCGTCATCCTACAGCCGGGATCGGAAGGTTTCACGGCCTATGCGTTCTGGGCCGTGGCCGCGGTAGGGTTCATGGTCGTGCGCGACCTTACCACGCGCCGGATGACCCGCGCCCTCCCATCGATCTTCGTTGCCCTGACAACTGGTGTAGGAATTACCCTGGTTGGCGGCGCCGTGTCCGCCACGCAGCCTTGGGCGCCTATCTCGGGAGAGAACGCCGCCTTGTTGGCGTTTGCTGCCGTATTCCTGATCCTGGGCTATCTGTTCGGCGTCATGGCCATGCGTCACGGGGAGATCGGGTTTGTCTCTCCATTTCGCTACACCATCCTGCTATGGGCGATGGTGCTCGGCGCCATTGTGTTCGGTGAAATTCCCGACGTGATGATGCTCATTGGCAGCGCCATTGTTGTCGCCACCGGCGTGTACACCTTCTATCGCGAACGCCGGCTGCGGCTGGAATCTGTGGGCCAACGCGTCCGCTAATTCGATTGCGCTGCAAAAAGCGACCCTTAGTGGCTTCCCACGGCGATGCCTGCAACGCACAGTTAGCTACCATATTTTCATACGGCCGAATGTTGGGTATTGATGCTCTAGCAAAAACTTTCGAACTCGCGGCACCTTGGTCGACCGCATTCAAGTTTGCTTATCTCGCCATGAGTTCGGTGCATGCGGGTTTCGGGGAGCTACAACAAACGTTGCACCTTAGCGAACCTCAATCTAAGGGATTTCAATGCGCGCAGCCGTCGTCAGAAACTTCAATCAAGACCTTTCCATTGAAGACGTCGCCGATCCGGTTTGCCCCGAAAATGGGGTTGTGCTCGAAGTGGCGGCCTGCGGCGTTTGCCGTTCCGACTATCACGGCTGGACCGGCGAACACCCGCGAGTCAAGAGTGGCTCCATACTTGGCCACGAATATTGCGGGACCGTGGTCCAGGCGGGTCCACGTGCCACCTATGCTGTTGGTGAGCGACTGATCGCGCCATTCATTCTAGCTTGTGGCAGCTGCCCTGCCTGTCATACTGGCGTCTCCAACACCTGCCCGAACCAGATTGTGCCCGGCTTTAGCGCGCCGGGCGCCTATGCCGAATACGTGGCAGTTCCGTTTGACCACAATCTCGTCCGCCTCCCTGAAACGATGCCGCCAGCCCTCGCTGCCGGTCTCGGCTGCCGGGTAACAACTGCCTGGCACGCACTGACTGACCGGGCCGCTCTACAGCCCGGCGAATGGGTGGCCGTCCATGGCACCGGCGGGATCGGTCTTTCCGCCATGCTTTTGGGGAAGATGCTTGGAGCACGGGTCGTTGTTGTCGACGTTGTAGAGGAAAAGCTGACTCGTGCTGTGCAGCTCGGAGCCGATGCAGCGGTGAATGCTACCGAGACGGATACCGCGGCGGCGATCCGCGACATAACAGGCGGCGGTGCCCAGGTTTCGATCGAAGCGCTCGGGATCGAGGCGACCACCAACGCATCGATCGAGTGCCTGGCAACGCTCGGTCGCCACGTTCAGATCGGTATGCCGGTGGGTCACACCGCCCGGATGAACATCAACATGAACGCCATCTACATGAAGAACCTGGCGGTTTATGGGACACGCGGGATGCCAGCCTGGAAATACCCTACGCTACTGGGAATGATCGAGCGTGGCGCAATCGATCTGGGCCCGATGGTCGCAAAGGAAATCCCCCTGTCAGGCGCTAGCGCCGAGCTGAGGGCGATGAGCGGGCCGACGTCTCCGGGAACGTCGGTCATCACGGACTTCAAGCATTAACGGCCATCTGCACCGGATTTTGAGTGTGTACGCAAACCAGACCAGATCCATTGCGGCGTCCTGGCCGAGTGGCGCGAACTGGCAGTCTGTAGCCAGTGGCGTCGCAACAGGCGAAAACGGGTTTGCATTAGACTGACAGCGTCGTTCGTCGGAAAGATTGCGTCAGGATGAAAAGACTCGCCGACCAGCTCCTAGAACCGCGCATCGTTGCTAGTGCTTGATACCGGCTCTTAGAGCCCTCACCTATCGCCGCCGTTGGTGCAGAGGCTTTTCAAAGTTTTGATGTGATCAACGCCCAGACCGCAGCAACCACCGACAAGCTGCACGCCGTTCTCAAGCCAAATCCTGGCACGGGCGGCATACTCTTCAGGGGATACCGTCGCATCGTAAATACAAGTATCGCCTTCCCACCGGGCAGAATGGGCGTAGACACCAACAGGGCCTGACCAATGATCTGCCATGGTGCCAAGACATGCGTCGATATACTCCACTTCCGTATGCATAATGCTCACGAGCGGTACGCTTTTGTCTTTGATCGCTTCCAGCGCGTCGGCCAAGGGGTCACCACGCAGAAGCGCCATAGTGCCGGATGGATCCGGTTTACACGATAGGCCAACCCAGACAGGTAGGCCGCTCGTCTGTGCGGCATCAAGCGTGACAAGCATGCTGTCGATATCGACCATCATTTCCAGCATCAACAAGTCGGCGCCGGCATTTGCCATGATCGAGGCTTGCTCTTCAGTGCTGTTCCGCAAGTCCTCGGGCAAGAGCCAGTTGCCCAGCCAGGACCAGTAAGAGATTCCCCCGGCCACCAGCACGTCAGGTGCTTGCATGCGCTGGCAGGCCTCTTTCGCTAGCTCCACACCGCGACGGTTGAGTGCTTCAAACTGATGCTTGGCGCCCGCATCTCTCAAGGCGTGCCGATGGGTTGCAAAGGTGTTTGAAATGACAATCTCGGCGCCTTCGCGAATGTAATCTTCGTGCACCGACCGCAAAACATCTGGATGACTTAGCGCGCCGCCGCCGTTCCAGGCGTTTTCCAATTGCGGTACGCCGCGCCTTTCAATCTCCGTACCGGTCGCGCCATCGATTAAGATCCGTTCGCCCTTCGCAATCCGTTCCATTAATCGATCATAACGGGCCACGGTCAGTCCCCTGGAAGCACCCTAATACCGGACTCAAACGGTAGCTTAGGTTCGTTGATAACTACAATGATTGCCGTCGGCAATTTTGGCAGCGAAGGCCAAGTGGATGATACAATCATCGGCGGCAGGGTGAATCTGCCCCCCCCTCGCCTCGAAAGCGCTGCCAACCTTGGCCAAATCCTGATTTCCTACAAAACCTATGCCCAGGCGAAGGACGAAATCAATTGCGTTCAGGGCGAAAAGATGTCCGTCGGGGGCATGAACCCTGGATATCCGCTAATGACCGGTCGCAGCCTTATCTTTCATTTGGGCCAACTCGTAGCATACAGTGGTCGGCTCATGTCGTTGTCTCGGGTGGCGCAGTCCCTGTTGCTCGCTTAAAGTGCCGGCGGTTCAACGATTGGCATGCTAACAGGAATCCCAATTGGCATCCCAGACCGGACAGCATATCGGTGGTGACGTCGCAAGCGAACAGGCGCGGGAGCGCGAGGCGGCGACACTGGAGGTTCTTCAGGCCATCAGCCGAAGCCGCGAAGACGAGGGGCCCGTCTTCGATGCGATCCTGGAGAATGCCTGCAGGTTATGCGATGCGCCGCTGGCCTATCTATCCATGACAACCGAGGATCGCACCCACGTCGTTTCGCCGGCCCGCCGTGGCGCGTTCGCAAAGTTTGGCACGACGCTGGATAGGCTGCGAGTCCCACTAGCGGAGTCGCGCCTTGCACTGGCCCGCGCGATCAGGGAGTGCCGTGTTATTCGCGAGGACGACATCGCCGATAGTGAAATCTACACTAGCGGCGACCCCAACCGCGTCTCGATGGTCGAAGACGAAGGCGCGCGCAGTATGATGGTGGTGCCTTTGATCAGCAATGGCCAAGGGGTCGGCTCAATCACGCTCTATCGGCGCAAGATCGACCCATTTCAAGATGATGACGAGACTCTTGTCGAGAGTTTTGCGGCGCAAGCGGTCATCGCCATAGAGAACGTCCGGCAGTTTTGCGAGTTGCAGACACGCCTAGCACGCGAGGCAGCAACGCGGAAGATATTGGAGGTGATCAGCCTCAATCCGGATGATGAGCAGCCAATATTCGACATGATCTTGGAGAGCGCAACGCAGCTCTGCAAAGCGCCGCATGGGGTCTTGTTGCTCAGAAACGCAGAGGACACGCATCTGGTGATCGCGGCCGCGAACACGGAAAACTCGGTCATTGTCAAAACGGTGCGGGAGAATCCCCATTCGCTGGCGGATGACAAATCGCTGACAGTTCAAGCCGTCAAGTCGATGCAAGTACGGCAGTATCGCGATATCGAGGAGCTTCGGGACTACCAAGATCTGTCGGATCAATTGAAAGCAACGTTGCAGCTGGAGAGGATGCGCACCCTCCTCTACGTTCCCCTGATAAAGGGGGATCGGGCGATTGGCGTGCTCGCCCTTTACAGGCTCGAGGTATCGGAGTTCACGGACGATGACATCGAGCTGCTGAAGACCTTCGCCGCCCAAGCCGTGATCGCCATCGAGAATGTGCGCCAATTCAAGGCCCTCGAAAGCCTGAATGCCGAACTCGGCGATCGAGTCGAAGCGCAGGTCGGCGAGATTGAGCGCATGGGCCGGTTGAAGCGCTTTCTGCCTGCCGCGGTTGCCGATACCGTGATCAGTCAAGGCTCCGATAAGATGCTTTCGAGCCACCGGGCGCTGCTCGGCGTCCTATTCTGCGACATCCGCGGCTTCACGGCATTCTGCGAAACCGCGGAACCGGAGGAGACCATCGAAGTCCTGCAGACTTATCACCAGGAGATGGGCAAGCTGATCAATGCCCACGGAGCGGGAGTCGATCACCGCATGGGCGATGGCATCATGGTGCTGTTCAATGACCCCTTGCCGTGTGAAGACCCGTCGGGCGAGGCTGTCCAACTAGCCATCGCCATGAGAGCGCGGATGGCCGAGTTGTCAAAGAAGTGGAAACGTCTGGGCTACCGGCTTGGCTTCGGTGTGGGGGTCTCGCTCGGCTATGCCACGGTCGGAATGGTCGGCTTCGAAGGTCGCTTTGACTACACTGCATCGGGCACGGCGATCAACCTTGCCGCGCGCCTTTGTGACGAGGCCGAAGATGGCGAAATCCTTCTCAGCCCGCGGGCCGCTGTCGCGGTCGAGGACACCTTTCAGCTTGAATCGAGAGGTGAGATCAGTCTGAAGGGTATTCGCGAGCCCATGGAGGTGTTCAAACTGACTGGTGCGGCCGGAGCATAAGATTTCGAACACTCTCTTCGTTTGGATTGGTGGCTCTTGGCGGACATAGGCCGGGCACACCGGAAATGCCCGCCATGCACCAGAAGCGGTTATACGCCGAAGCTGCGACTTACACCGAGTACCGGCCCTCGGCGCTATTGCCGAGGTTCGAGATTCGTGCCGTAGGTCTCGTTTGCCCGGTCGTAAATTGCCTGAATGACTTCACTGACGTCAGCCGCACCCGAACGAATCCAATCGGACTCCGTTTGAACCACTGAGGCATCAATGGATTGCGGCTCTTGAGCCGCCGGTGGCGGCCTGCGACGGTCGAGGGCTAGGCATACCCGTCCCGCACGAAATTACCCGCATCTCGTCGGGCCCGAGCTCTTCGGTTCCCGGATAGAAGTGACCGCGAGGAATAGCCCCGGTCGAGGCCTCCTGGGAGGCTTCCTGAGCCTGCGATTATCGCGAAAAGAAATCCGCCCCTTCCCGCTCGGCGAGACGGCCGCCCTGAAAGATGGCCACAACAGCAAGCAAGGCCACGGTTACCGCCAAAAGTCTCCTGGCTCTCATTGGGCCCATCCTCCGTCAGCTTCTCTCAGACTTAGATCACAGACGCCAGAACGGGATCGAGCGCTACAGACAATAGCAAGCGTTGCTTTAAAGGTGGGCGTCTCTTCAGCGCCAAGTTTGGAACGCCCAAAGCGCGCATTGCCGGCTAAGCTGATTGGTGAGACAACGAGCTATTACTTCTCTCAAGATAGAGTATCGACGGTGTTTTACAGGCGTGCATGGCCAACATCATCATCGCCAACCCGAATAACATCTCAAAAGCTTCGACCCCGATATTTCCATAGAAAGGTTTGAACACGACGCGGCAACCGATCGCCGCGGCGAAATGGGGCACGCACCAGAGTGGAGGCACCGGCAGCCAAACGCGTTGACAGAGTCGGGCAAGGGGCCGCGAAAATACGACGGCCACAGGCAAGATCACTCCCCATCCCAATGTTGCCAATGCAGCAATGCCGTCCTTCCAATAATGGAGAGCGCCAAGATTGTGGAGGTTGAACTCCTGTTGCTGGTTGATCTGGACAAGCGCATCGGGAGTTGCAAATCCAAAGAGCCTTTGCCCCCAGCTAATTTCCTCACCAGCTGTGAAAATGAGGGCGAGTGAAAGGGCAGCAAGAAACAGGCCTTCACGGGCGTTGCCGAGAACCCCAAGCT
>JARFQY010000139.1 GCA_029287535.1 Filomicrobium sp. | reverse complement strand
CTGCTACGCGACGGCCAGGCCGACGTTGTCTTATCCGATATGGCGGCACCGACGGTTGGCCACGCGCGCACCGATCACCTCCGTATCATGGGCCTTGCCGAAATGGCCGCGCACTTCGCCATTGATGTGCTGAGCGAAGGCGGCGCCTTTCTTTGCAAAGTCCTGCAAGGCGGTACCGAACGCGAGCTGTTGGACCTCCTAAAGCGGAATTTCAAAGCCGTCCGCCATGTCAAGCCGCCGGCCAGCCGGACTGATTCAGCGGAGCTCTACGTTCTGGCGACCGGTTTTCGCGGGCGACAAGATACGCGCTCTGATGCCTGAGCGGTGAGGCTGCTTTGCGCTCGAGAGACCGGCTGGATTGCGCGCCCGCTCCAACGCATTCTCCTCGTCGTCCTGCGGCGCACCCCAGAACTGAGAGACCGTAAGTCCGGTCCGCCGGGTGCGGTCCTTGAAAAGAAAGTTCCAGATTTCATAAGGCCAGACGAGCCGCCCGTGCCGGTAGTACCAGCGGATGCCGTCGCGCACCTCGCGGTCCGGCGCAAACAACAGCCGCCATAGAGCGCGCGGCCTGCCTTGCGCGATCGCCTCAATGAACTTCACCCAGGCGATTACCCGCCACGGGGCCATATGACGTGTCGCCAGAACCTGGTGCTTGTAATCCCATTTGGCGATGTCGGGCTGGACCACGTCACGGTCCACGGCTTCGCGGAAAAAAGGCGTCCAACGGTGCGGCGTGACATAGACGGCCTGAATATGGTCCGGGTCGTAGGAAATGATCTGCTTTAAGGCCCGCCAGTAGTCGGAGTCGGTCTCTTCCTCGAAACCGAACACGCAACCGACCATCGATATGATGCGGTTCATTCGAAGCAGCCGGATTGCTTCCCTGTCGATCGAGACCGTACTCCCTTTCTTGATGGCGTCCAGTGTCTTGGCATCCGTCGTCTCCATGCCGAGCAGAAAACGCCGCACGCCGGCCTTGTGATACAGCGCCAGAATGTCGGCGTCGCGCACGATGTCACCGGCCCGAGTCGAACCAATGATCGTCACCGGCACATCTTCGGCGATCATGGCTTCCAGAAAGGCGATCCAACCCTTGCGCGATGACGTCGGGTTTTCGTCGGCAAGGTTGATAACCTCAACGCCGTGCTCGCGATAAAGCCAGCCGATTTCCGCCGCGAAGGCTTTCGGGTCACGGTGACGCCATTTGCTCCAGAAGCCGCGTTGTCCGCAGTACGTGCAAAGATGCGGGCACCCGCGTGAGAATTGCATGACCACGGCACGGCGCTGACCCCAGTAACTGTAGCGCATCAGATCCGCCAGTTCCCAGCCGACCCGGTAGGAATCAAGTTCCGCAATCATGGGGGCCGGCGGGGTGGCGACCGGACCTCCCTCGCGCCGGTACGCCAGCCCCGGGATGTCATCAAGCCGGCTGCCTGCTTCGAGGGCCGCCATCAGCCGGCGCACGGTTTCCTCGCCTTCCCCGCGCACGATGACATCAATTTGCGGCACCTGCTGAAGGATGTCGCGGTGGTGGTAGGTTGGGAACACGCCGCCGTAGACGATCCGCAGTTCAGGATTGAGAGAACGAACACGTCGCGTCAGGTCGCAGATCAGAGGATGCGCGGACGTTGAGCCGGAGTGCCCGATCATAAGAACGTCGGCGCCGGTCGCCGTAATACGCTGCGCCATCACTTGGGGCGGCGGGTTGTCGAGTTCGAAATCAATCAGCTGGACGTCATGCCCGTCGTCGATCAGCGGGCCTCCGATGGAAAGAAGGCCGAGTGGCGGCAGGTGTTCGCCGAGCGTACGCGGAGGAATGCGGCTGCCGATCGATGGGTGGGGCGGATTGACGAGGAGGATGCGTGCCATTTGCGGCTCCGGACAGTTTGCGGTCCGCCGCATCCTGCCGCTGCCGCATCGCCCGTGCCGCCGGATTGTCCATCAAGTTCCGGGTGCCCGCCGCACATCCACGCACAAGCCCGGCCTCGACCACAAAGCACCGCCTCGCCCTACCGCCGCACCTCTGTCAACACGGGGCATCCCAGCACCTTGCGGAAGGCCGCGACCAGTTCCTGAAGTGTCTCGACGGGCACGTATACGCCTCCGGTTTCATCAGCGATGCAGCGCGCACCAAAGGGTCTCCGGATCCCGTATGGATCGCGGATCGCGTAATTGATGACATGGATGCGTAGCCCGTGCGCCTGGGCAAGCAATCTCCTGACAGTCCGGCACGGTGCGCCACCACAGGTCTCCTGGCCATCGGTGAACAGGACGACCGTCGCCGGTTTGTCCCGGAACCACAACTGTTCGGCCGCCAGCGCGATGGCGTCGGTTAGCGGCGTCACACCGGACGGAACCAGGTCGTTCACATCGGCTATGATGCGCTGGGCCGCATTTGGTCGCGGCGGAAACCTGACCTCGATATTGCTGCACTGCGTTTCGGGCTGTGTGGGCGGGCCGATCTCTGGGCCATAGACGATCAGTCCGAGATTGCGATAGCGCTCGACCTGAGGCAGGACGATCTCCAGGGCCTTGCGCACCCGATCGATGCGCGACTCCCGGACGCCGGTACGAAGCATTCCGGACATCGAACCGGACGCATCGAAAACAATCATCGCATCGTCGGTGCATTGCGGCTGCGTGTCGCCCATGGCCAAGGCCGGCCCTGCAATCGCGGCAAACAGCGACACCAGCAGAATTCTCAATTCGCGCAGCACGCTTACTCCGGCGCTTTCTTGACGAGTGGCTCTTTGCTCGTGCGCTTCAGATCCGCGCAACCGGCAGTCGCCTCCTCCCAAGATTCAACGTAGCAGGCAGTGATGTGGTCGGCATCAAGGATGCGACCATGGTTATAGCCTTTTGAATCGGATGCGACCCAGGTGAAGGAAATGTTATCGGGATAAACGACGCCGAAGAACTTCTTCGTGCCACCGGAATACGTGAAGTGACCGCGAAACCGGCGATCAACTTGCTCGGTAATGTGGATTGTCTTCTTCCAATCACGCAGCCCTTTCTTATCCGAAATGGTGCGGTTCTCACCGACCCAGGTGCCGACCATGTTGGGTACGGCATCGGCGCTGGCTGCTGCCGCGAAGCCAAGCGAACATACAGCTGCGGATATGAGAGCAATCGGAGTCGTTTTCATGAGCATGGCCTCGTTAGTGCTGGTTGACCTGCTCAGCTTACAGGCTTTCCAGCTCCTAGGCCGCCGTTTTCGGTTGCGGCTCTTGGGCCGGTTTTATACCACCTCGTAACAGCGCGCGCGCGCCTTCTCCTAACGCCGCAAACTCCGCCGCTGCGGCCGGGCTCATGGCACGAGCGCGCAGATAGCCGTGCGTCAGGCGGGCCGCACAGCGGTATTCCACCGACACTCCGGCTTCGCGCAGGCGCTGCGCGTAAACCGCGCCGTCGTCCCGGCAAGGGTCGTAATGGGCGGTTGCGATACGCGCAGGCGGCAAGCCGCCAAAGTCGCTGGCCATCAGTGGTGCCGCCTGCGGGTTGTCCGCGTGTTCTCCAGCCTCAGTGTAGAGGCTCCAGAAGTAGGCCAACGATTGCGCGCTAAGCATTGGTGCATTGGCCTGCTCGGTATAGGACGGCAGATCGGCCATCGCGGTGAGCACGGGATAGATCAGGAGTTGCCCCGCCGGCATTCTGCGGCAAAGATCTCGGGCCTTTAGGCAAACCGCAGCCGCCAGCGCTGCCCCGGCACTGTCCCCCGCCACGATCGTTCGCGCCGGGTCAATGCCGAGTGCGTCGGATTTAGCGAGGACAAATTGCCAGGCGGAATAGGCGTCTTCGAACGCTGCTGGGAACGGATTTTCTGGCGCCAGTCGGTAGTTGACGCTGATCGCGACCGCTGACGCCGCCAGCGCCAGCTCGGCAACCACGCAATCGTGACTCTCGATGGATCCTAGTGCAAACCCTCCACCGTGAAAGAACAAGATTGCTGGTGAAGAGGCGCTTTGCCCTTCAACAGGCCGATAAACCCGGATGTGCAACGTGCCGCCGTGCTCGGTCGGTATCGTCATGTTCTGAACGCGGATACCGGCCGGCCGCCGCCGTGTGTAATGGCGCGCCACCTTCTCATAGGTCTTGCGTTGATCGGCGATCGGCTGGTCTTCGGGGACACGCGAATAAATCGTTTCCACCTCAGCCACAAACCGTCGCATCCCCGTGCACAAGTCGGGACCGGTAGCCGGCTTGGTCACTGACTTTGGCTCTGTTTCACTGAGCATCATGCGGCGACATCCTGCACAAGTTCCAACACGGCGCGCAAATCATGCATGGCGCGCGTAATCTCTCCGAGGAAGCGACTGGAGTCGGTTTGCGGGTGGGAACGGAAACTCGTGACATTGATGTTCACATGGTCATTCTTGATAATGTAACCAATGCCATAACCGCCCGGACAAACCGGTCCGAAGTGATTGACGAAACCAACCCGCATGGCCAGCTGAGCCGTCGATAACTCCCAGCTCCTCGTAAAAATTTCCTGGCTGAAGAAGCGCGGCAGCTCAGTGACACCGGCTTCCGGGGCGATCAACTTCAATCCAAGCAGATGCCGGTCGCAAGCATAAGCCGCCGATGCCTCCTTGCCTCGCTTGGAGTGCTCGGCGAATGCTGCCCGCAGCAATTCAACCTTGCGATCGGCTGCAACGGACATGTCATCCATCGCCGTTACAAATGCGAGCGCTTGATTGGACGCCGTCCGGATCGTTTCGGTCCGCCCCCCTTTGTACATACGCGTTGATGCTGCTTCATAGGTTTTCGGCAGGCGACCATACATGCGTTTGTAGGCCAGCATGTAAGACATCTGCAGGAAGGGGTCCGGACCAGTCTTGAAGGTCTTGATCAGGTTTTTGCCGAACGCATCGAAATGCACGATGCGCAAATCGAGATCTCGGGTCAGATTGTCGAAGACCACGCTGGCATCGGCGATATCGGTCGTCGCCTCCAACGGCAGCTCCCAGTGCAGTTCCTTTGGCGGCGGAGCCGACGTGTCCTGTTGCGCCGGCAGCGGGTCGGCCGGTCCACCGATGGCTTCAATGAGCGGCACCCACGCACCTGCATCCACCGGTGAGTGCTCGCCGTGCAGCGTAAAGCGCCCTTGCGGATCGATGACAAGATGAAAGCTCTTGTCGTGCCAACGGTTGCCCTTCTGACCGTGCAGACCCGCGCGCGCAAGATCCTCGAAATTGGGAGTCAGTTCATCGTCGAGGCACACCAAGAAGAGCGCCCGATCGATACGATCCAGCACATGGCGGTTGGCCGGGATGGCGGCCAGCCGGTCGCGGGCTCGCGCCCAATCGGGGCGGCGGCCAGCGGTGAGCACACCGACGGCCGGAGCTGGTGCGGCCGTATCGGTGGCGAGTATGCGCCGGAACTGAACCATCAGGTCGCCGTCCGAGAGACGCTCTCCGGAACGATCAATGACTTCAAGCTCGAAGAACCTGTGTTTGCGCATGACGATGATATGCCGGCTCTGACCACCCCCGAAGGTGGCGATCCGGTCGCGCTCGGTGCCCGGATAGCGGTTGGTCGCGAAGAACCTTTTCAACAACGACATGTCCATGCCCGATCCGTCACGCTGGACTTCGGGCGGCATCGTTTCGTTCAGGATCGAGAGGTAGAAGTCGAGGGTGCCTCCGGTGAGTTGTCCGGCCCTCATCGCCTGGTCTCCGGGAGCATAACGCGCGTCGGTTGAAATACCGATGGAGGAATTGACGATAAGGGGTTCTGGATAACTCAGGTAGGCAACGTCTTCCCACCACCCTGAAAGCCAGTTTTCGCGGCTGGCGGCGCGCGCTTCCAATGCGGCCTGCAGCTTGCGGCCGTCCCCGTCCGGCTGCAGCAGCTCCTCGGCAGCGGCCTTGACCTCGCGGAACGTTGCCGCGTCGACCAACGGCTCGACGCTGTCGAGGTAGCGTTGAACGCTATCCTCAAGACTTGGTACGGGAAGATTCGGCAGTTTCTTATCGAGTTCGAAGGTGCGCGGTGTCGCGGTCATCGGTGGCCTCCAGGCCAATTGCAGTTCGAGAACGGTTGGTTGGCACAGGCGGTGGCATCATGCCTGCCCGTATGTGTCAGCTTTTGACTAGCCGATCCGCCAGCGCTTGCGGCGTGGGATAGTCGAATATGTCACCGATACTCACTTTGTACCCCCTCGGCAGTGCCCCACGCAGCTCAATGGCAAGCTGTGCTGCCAGCAAGCTGTCTCCGCCTAGTTCAAAGAAATTTGCATCAAGTGCAAGATCACCAGACCCAATCACTTTGGCGTAGGCCTTGAGAACAACGCCGCTCATCAGGTCGGGCTCTTTGGCCCCGTCCGTGGGCGGCTCGCTGTCATTCTCCGGTTCAGCGTTGTCGGCGACTGTGACCTCCTGAACGGATTCGGCAGCTTCCTTATGAAAAGCCGTCCATTTGGCCACACGTAGGCACAGCGGTGTGGCGCTGAGGACAACTTGCTCGAGGTCGTGCGCTCCGAGGATGGTTTCAATGGCGGCAAGGCCGTCCTCCTGGCTCAGTGAAAGCCCCTTCCGCGTGTGCACAAACGCTCCAACCTGTTCATTTGAATAATCAAAATCCCAGTCGTCGAAATTGACCGACATCCACGGGGTGTCGGAATCCTGCCCACAATCGGCGATGATTGCATCAAGATACCGGTTGGCGGCGGCATAACCGGCCATGCCAAGTCCGCCAAGGCACGAAGCCAGCGACGAGAACAGCATGACAAAGCTCGGTGCCGACCCTGTCGTTTGGGCAAGCTGACGCACTGCCGTCCGCACGCTGTCCGTGCCCACGATCTTGGAGGCGGCCTCGGCCGCAATTGTATCTGAGTTAGTAGCTTCCAAATAGCGCAGATCAGCAAGTCCTGCGCAGTGGAAAACTCCGCCGATCCCGCCGTCGCGTGCGGCAATATCCTGCAGCAGGCGGGAAAATTGCCGACCATCGGCCACTTCACAAGTCTCCAGCCGAACAAGCGATGCCCTTTCGCCGAAAGCATCTTGTATCCAATTTGAGGCGGGAGGTGCTCGCCGAGATACCAGGACGGTTCGGCAGCCCAGGCCGGTGAGTCGCTTGGCAATGGTTCGTCCGATGCGCCCTCGTCCGCCCGTGATGATATGCGTGCCTGCATCGTTCGATAGCCGCGCAATTCCGGCATCTCTTGCCTGAGAGCTGACAGCCAGCGGCTCGAAACGCTCCACCCACCGCTGCCGGCCGCGGATGGCAAGGAGCGGCTCACGACGCGTTTCAGCCCCTCCTACTTCCTCTGCCAAGCAGCGGGTCTGGTGGTGGCCACCGCAAGACACTCGGTCGCCCGTCGCACGAAGATCAATTAACCGCACAGCCAAGCGCGGGTTCTCCTGAGAGGCCACCAACACCGGGCCGACGATCGGAGCCAAGCGCGGCTTGAAGCTCTCGTCTGAGACCCGCAGGGCACCATCGGTGACAAGCCAATATGGAAGCGGTCGCCGGTCAGTCAGAGATGCAATTGAAGCAAACGCCTCGCACAGCGAAGCCGTTAGCGCGACCGTTTCTTCGGCTGCTTGGGGATCAGCACCAAGTAGGGACAGATCAATAATACGAACGGGCTTGCCGTCGAGGATGAGCCGTTCGCGCAACCGCGCGATGGCCTGCCGGTACGCGCTCGGTTGCGACTCCGCGCGCAACATCGTGACCTTCGATCTATTGTCTTCAAGCCGCCGACCCAGATATTCAGCCAAGTCTGCACCCGGCTCTTCCGCGGAGGATAGAACGATGTAATGGCCTTGCCACGCACGCCCCTGCGATGGAGCCGCGGTCCGCGACCTGGAAGGCAGATGGAACATCTTCGAGAACGGCACGCGGGTTTCCCGCAATGTCGGAGATAAACTCGGCCGAGATGTCCTTGCCTTATCATCGAGCGGCCAACACTTCCGTTTTTCAAAGGAGTATCCAGGTAACGCAACGCGTTGATACGCACCGCCGCCGCGCCAAGCGTCCCAGTCGATGTCTAATCCCGCCTCCCAGAGTTTCCCAATCAACGAGACAAGAGCCTCCGGTTCCCGCGAGCTGTCACCGTTGGCGGCGCCCAACGCCGACAGGACCCGCGTTTGTTGATCGCTACCCGAAGTGCTGCGTTGCAAGCAGCGCTGCAGGCTTCGGCCCGGTCCAACCTCCA
>JARFQY010000264.1 GCA_029287535.1 Filomicrobium sp. | reverse complement strand
AAAATACTGTTCAGAAAAAAGGCTTCGTCCCTTCACGTTGTGTAACCGTACGTTAACGGTACAATTTCGGGAAAAACAGCTAAATGGATCTACTCACCCTATAGGGTGTGGTAGCGGCACGCCTGCTTTATTTAATTATTTCAATAACTTGAATGCCGCCGGCTCCAGTCAGGTAGCAGAATTGCGTGATGCAGAACAACGCGGATTCCATGCACTCAACCGCAGCCTCCATGCAAATTTGACGCAGGCGCCGCGCCCCTCTTCAAGGCTTCAGCAATGCAGAAGTGAGCGCCGGAAGGCTCCGCTGGCAACCGGACTTCAATTCGCTCCGGTCTGCTCAGCGCCGAATTCCGCCAAGCCGCCTCCACGGTGCATCACTTCATTGCAACCCCGACATGGAGACCTTTTTGGCATTGGCCGGTGGCTTGAACTCAAACGTCGCTGCGTCAAACGACGGCTGCAATGTCCAAGTCAGTTCGTTCGACTGCACCGTGGAGGCGGCTTGATCCCTTGTAGTGCTGACCACACGGCACGCAAATGGCGTCGCACCTTGCGCGATCCACACATCCCAAACTTCGGTGGCCCGCGCGATGCGGTACTTGCGGCACGTCGTTCCCCTGATTTGACTGGTTCCGCCAGCCGTCACCTTGATGTCTTCGGCACCAATCGACAGGTAGTCCACCGTCCAGAAAAACTCGACAAGTCTTGCTTGAAGCGTCAACCCGCCGATTGCTTTAAACATCGTCCCAAGGATTGTCTCATCCGCTTTGAGCTGGGCGTACACGTTCTTCTGAGGGCGATAGATGGTGAAGAGCTCACCATCGGAAATGAAGACTTCGCGCTTGCCACCGGAAACGACATCAACCCGAAAAGAATTCGGTCGTTGAACTCGAAAGTGCACCGAGCCCTGGGAACTCATACCCAAAACGGGATCCGAAATTCGGTAGGACGACTGGAATTCAAATGCCTTCGAGTTCTTGATCCAGGTGTGCATGGCAAGCACTGCCGCACTGGCCTTATCCTGGCTGGCTTCCTCTTGCAGGGCCCCGCTGCCAGCACCACCCTCCGCTACCGCGTGGCTGGCGCCCCAGCTGAGTAGTACACACAAACAAACGAGAGACTTGATCCAACGTTGCAATGGCATGACTCAATAATCCAAAGGGAGTTTTCGCAAAAAAGGGGGGGATATCTCCGAAGGGTAACGCGCAAGTCGGCACGCCACCAAACGCTATTTCGATAGAATCAATTGATGCTGGCGCGTGATTGCCCGCGACGGCGCGCAGCGAACTCCCGCAATCTGGGACGCGCCACACACGCAGCCACTTTACCCAAGTCGCTTCAGGGCTCCTGAAAGCCGCGCGATCTTTCCTTCAAATTCATCGACGCGCTCGCGCGCGGTTTCAACGGCATCCGGGTTGGCCTTGGCGACAAACTGCGGATTATCGAGCTTCGCCTTCTCCTTGCTGAGCAACTCTGTTGTTTCGTCGATTTCGCGGGCGAGCCGGGCCTTCTCCGCAGCCATATCGATGACGCCCTCGAGCGGAATCGCCGCCGTTGTGTCGCCGGTGACGATCAAAGCCGCGCCTTTGGGCGGTGCGTCAGCGAAGCTGATCTCATCGAGACGAGCCAATCGCCCAATTGTCTCTTCATGGCGGTCACAACGCATGCGCACCTGGGCATCGGCACCGACAAGAACCAAGGGGATCTTCGCGCCGGCGGGAACATGCATCTCGCTGCGAACCGAGCGCACCTCCGAGATCAAGTTGATCACCCAGCCAATCTCGGCATCGGCGGCATCACACTCATTGCCCTCGAGCACCGGCCAAGCCGAGAGCGTCAGAAGCGATGACCGCCCTTCGCCGTGCTCAACCATGTGCGCCCAGAGTTCTTCCGTCAGGAACGGCATAAAGGGGTGCAACAGCTTCAGGATTTGATCGAGCGTCCAGGCGACACACGCCCGCGTCTCCGACTTGGCGGCTTCATCGTCACCCATCAGAAGCGGTTTGATCAGCTCGAGATACCAATCGCAGAACACACCCCAAACGAACTCATAAGCGGCGCCGGCGGCTTCATTGAATCTGTAGGCTTCGATGCCGGCCGTGACTGCGGCTGCTGCGCGCTCGGTTTCCCCGATCACCCACTTATTGATGGTCGCCTCGACTTTGGCCGGGTCGAAATCGCGCTGGCGCACACACTCATTCATCTCCGCAAATCGCGCCGCGTTCCAAAGCTTGGTGGCGAAGTTTCGGTAGCCCTCGACACGCTGCTTCGACAGTTTGATGTCGCGACCCTGAGCCGCCATCGCGGAAAGCGTGAAGCGCAACGCGTCGGCGCCGTACTCATCGATCACGACAAGCGGGTCCATCACATTGCCCTTCGACTTCGACATCTTCTGCCCCTTTTCATCGCGAACGAGGGCATGGATATAGACGTCTTCGAACGGCACTTCCTTTCGCAGATAGAGTCCCATCATCATCATCCGGGCGACCCAGAAGAAAATGATGTCGAAGCCCGTAACCAGCACACTGGTCGGGTAATAGCGCTCAAGTTCCGGCGTCTCTTCGGGCCAGCCTAGCGTCGAGAACGGCCACAGCGCCGAAGAGAACCAAGTGTCGAGAACATCCTCGTCACGCGTAAGCTCGCAAGCTGCGCCATAGTGTTTCTTGGCGGCCTTCAGCGCTTCGGCTTCGTCGTGGGCGACAAACACCTTGCCGTCCGGGCCGTACCACGCCGGAATCTGATGCCCCCACCAAAGCTGCCGCGAGATGCACCAAGGCTGGATGTTGCGCATCCACTCGAAATAGGTCTTGTCCCAATTCCCGGGAATAAACTTTGTACGGCCATCTTCGACAGCCTTGATCGCCTCCTTCGCCAACTCCTCGGCGTTGACGTACCACTGGTCGGTGAGAAACGGCTCGATGACGACGCCCGAGCGGTCGCCATGTGGGACCTGGTGCGTCGTCGGCTCGATTTTCTCAAGCAACCCGGCGGCATGCAGATCCGCCACTATCCTCTTTCGCGCCACAAAGCGATCGAGCCCGCGATAGGCTTCAGGCGCATTGTCGTTGATTGCGGCGTGCTCATCGAGAACGTTGATCTGCTCCAGGTCATGCCGTTTGCCGACCTCGAAGTCATTGAAGTCATGCGCCGGTGTGATCTTGACCGCACCTGTGCCTTTTTCCGGGTCCGAGTACTCATCAGCGACGATCGGTATCTCGCGGTCGACCAGGGGCAGCACGACCAGTTTGCCAACCAGGTCTGTGTAGCGCTCATCCTTGGGATGAACCGCCACCCCACTATCACCCAGCATCGTTTCCGGGCGCGTCGTCGCAACCACGATGAATCTCGACGGATCGTCCTTCAGCGGGTAGCGAAAGTGGAACATGTGCCCGCCCGGGTTCTTGTCGAGCACTTTGTTTAGCGCCTTGAAATCGAGCTCTTCTCCGTCCGCCTCGGCCCATTTGAATTTGCCCGACGCTTCCGACTGGACGACCTCCAAATCGGAAATGGCGGTCTGAAACTTGGGGTCCCAGTTGACCAGCCGCTTGTCCTTGTAAATGAGCCCGGCGTTGTAGAGCTCAACGAAGACCTTGAGGACGGCCTCGGACAGGCCTTCATCCATCGTGAAACGCTCACGCGACCAGTCGCACGAAGCCCCCAGCCGCTTCAGCTGATTGACGATCGCTCCGCCCGATTGTTCTTTCCACGCCCACACTTTCTCCAAAAAGGCCTCACGTCCGATGGACCGCCGATCTGGCTCCTGACGCTCCATCAACTGACGCTCAACGACCATCTGCGTCGCAATACCGGCGTGATCCATGCCCGGTTGCCACAACACATCCCTTCCGCGCATGCGTTCGAACCGGCACAGAACATCCTGCAATGTGTTGTTGAGGGCATGGCCCATATGCAGGGAGCCAGTGACATTTGGCGGCGGAATAACAATGGAATACGGCTCGCCGAGCACATCATCGCGGACGGCGCGCCCGCACTTGAAGGCTTCAGCGGAATCCCATTTTTCGTGAATTCGAGGCTCGATCGTGGCCGGCTGATAGGTCTTTTCGAGCATTACGGTTCGCAGGATGGATTGCTGTTGTGGTGCGGAAGATGGCAGGTGGTACGACCCCGGATGCGCGCCGTCAACACGGTCGGCGGGTCCGCGACCTATTGTATAGGCCGCAAGACCTGCAATCACCTAACCTTCCGAGGGCATCCGGCGCAGCGCAATCCAGGATTGAGCCCGTTGCGGGCTCAATCTGATGCTTTCTTTGCAATTACGGCCGTTCAGGACAGACCGTTAGGCCCACGCACGGTCTTTTCGAGCTGCTTCTTGACGCTTTCCGCCACTTCAAGGCGAAGCGCGTTCTCCACGATCCGCGGCATGTTGTTTTCGAGCCACTCTCGCAACAGCGGACGTAGGAGATCAGCCACCGTGTCTTCCAGCGTACGCACACCGCCGCCTTCGCTTGATACCAGAATGCCGGCCGCCGTCAGGCTATCCGCGCCCTTCAGCGGGTCCTTGGCTGCTGACACGGACGTGACAGCCGTCTCGACAAGCTCGGTTTGCTGTACCGTTTCGTCTCGCGTTGTAACGACAGCTTCCGGAGCCGGAACTTCGGCCGCCCGCTTGGCCTCTTCACCCTCAGCTGCCTGATCGGGCAGGTCGACTTTCGGCTCGGCTTTCTTGGGGGCCTCGTCGCCGACGGCTTCACCGGCTACGGCCTTGAAGAAATCATCACCGCTGCTTTGCGCCTTGGACTTGGCTTCAAGCGGACGCGGCGAAGCTGCCAGGAAGCCGACATTCGCACTCTTGAAGCCGGGCTCGACTTTGTCAGGCTCGACGGCGGCCGTAGTCGCAACCGGCTGATCCGCAGCCGCCTTCGCTGCAGCCGCAACGGATTCCCAGGACGACGAAGGCTTGTCGACCGGGGCGGACTGCTGCGGCATGGCGGCGATGACGCGCGGCTGAGCGGGCTCTGCATTCGCGTCGGCTGGTTTGGCCTCGTCGCTCTCGTTCTTTGAGGGAGCATCCGAGCGTGCCAACGGAAGCGGTTCCGTCTCGGGCTCGATATCACTTGAAAACCTTTGCAGCTCGTCGGCGGCTGTCAGAGGGGCCCGGGCCCGCAATTTGGCGAAATCAAAACCGCCGGCCGCTGGCGCGGCAGTCGTGCTGTCAGGTCCTTCCGCGACTTGAGGTTCCGGCTTGGCCTCAGGCACCTTTGCAAATTCACGACCGGTTTCCGCTGTCGGTTCGGCGGCTCTCACCGTCGGCGAGCTGAGCGGTTCCGCAGGCGTTTGAGAAACGGCCTGATCCTTGGCCGGCTGCGCCGTGCTGCCAGCCTTCGGTGAGACGGGCGCCGCGACCGGTGATGGCTTTAGAGGCTCTTCAAAAACGTCGGAAAAGTCATCCGCTGGAACCGCCTTGCCCGTCACTTTGGTGGCATCGATCGCAGATGGTGCCGCACTGGCCGCAGTTGCCTTTGTCAAGCTGTCAGCCCCCTTCTCGGCACCTGTTGCGGAAGCGCTTTGCGTCTCTTCGGGCTTCGCCGGCTCCGGCTGCTTTGTGACTTGCAGCAACCGCTCACCGAGTGGCTGCGTTGGCTTCGAGACCTCTGGCTCCGGCGCTAATTCCGTTATTGCGGACCCAAACGGCGACAGACCGCTGGCCCGCTCAGGCCCGGTTTTCGCAGTCGCCTCGTTGAAATCCTGGTCGCTATCGGCAGGGTCCTGAGCAATGATGTTCCGAATGGAGGCCAGGATCTCCTCCATGCTGGGTTCGCTCGCGCCATTGGTGCTCATTGCAATTCCTCGCCACCTGTTTCGCCCGGCCTACGGGCCACCCCCAAACGCCTTGAATCTCTTATCGTGTTGCCTCAGCTGCATCAACGCGCACCCGCTGGACCGGTGCAAAACGATTAACAAACCGCGCTCTCGATGCCGATCAGGATACCCACTAACAGGCATCCTGGGCGCCGATATGGCATGTCTCCATACCTGACCTAGCGCGATTCGCGAGATTGGCCGCCATGGTGCCGTGCATGAACAACAATCAGCACGCCAACGATGCCGAGTGCGATGAACGGCATCAGCCGCATGTCGAAAGTCCCCACCGTCAGCAGTCCGAAAGCCGCGGCAAGGTATTCGATCGCCAGCACGGAAAACGGCGTGAATGCACTCGTGGCCAGGAAGCTCTCTGTCCCGATCTTCACTACTGATGAGAAGGTCAAATAGGTCATCGCAACAAACACCGGCGCGCCAATCGCGATGGCCGTGACAAGTGTTGGCGGATGCCAAAAAGCAACAACCGGAGGGATAAAACTCCCTTGTGGAACAACTCCGCCGGCGGCGAGCAAGACAAGCGGCGCGACGACAGCCGCGCCGATCAAGGTCGTTGCAAGTACGACGAGCCCGGTGACCCGCAGCTTGTCGTAGAGGTTCCGGGCAGCCCGATTGGCGGGATGAAACTCGCTGGCAAAAGTCTTGACCGCGACAACCAGCGAACAAATGAGCGCCAGTAGTCCCGCAACGATCCGCGCATCGTCTTCGACACCCATCAGGATCGGTACAACCGCGGCAACGATGAGCGCCGTGCCAAGCCAAAGCCTGCCCGTCATCTCGCGTTGAAAGAACAGCCAGCCAACAATGAGCGACACGGGAACCGACAAACGCAGTGAGAGGCTGGTTTCCGCCGGGGTCATGAATCCGAGCAATAGGAAGTAAAAGGCCTCCAACAAGACCGTCGACCAACCAAAGACCATGCTCTCGCGGGCAAGCGCGACCTTGAGCGGGTGCTGACCCAGCCCGGTAATGGCAAGCATCCCGATGGCAGCAAAGCCCATCGCGTAGAGGATGAAGACGACGATGTGCGCCCCGGCCTGCTGCGCGATTGCGTAGACGACGGTCAGTGCGGAAATCGCCAAAACGAACAGACCAGCTTCAACCCAGCCGTTAAGCCCGCCGCGTTCGGCATCGATCAATTTGAAAGCCATGGAACTCACCCCCGCCCCGTGAAAGAGGCGAAGGTGATCGCGGTATCCCCGTAAGTCCGCGCGTCAAAACTCTCGAACCCCCCAGGCAAAACGATCGGCTGCCCGGCGCGCTCCTCGATCACGGCGACCGAGCCGTCGGCCATCCAGCCGCCGCCGGCAAGTGCCCTTAAGGCCATCTCGCCCAGGCCCTTGCCGTAAGGAGGATCGAGAAAGGCGAAGGCGTAGCTGTCGCGCGATCCAGCTTGACCCAAATGAGTCGCGTCACGGCGGAACACGCGTGTGATCCCCTGCAAGCTCAAGGCCTCGATGTTCTGCCGGATCACGGCACGGGCCGAAGCACTCTCCTCGACGAAAAGCGCATAAGAAGCCCCACGCGAAATCGCTTCAATCCCGAGCGCTCCTGTGCCTGCGAAAAGATCAATGACACGTGCATTTTCGAGCGAAGGACAATGCCCACAATGCGCGAGCACGTTGAATATCGCTTCGCGGATCCGGTCGGATGTTGGGCGCGTAGCCGACCCCCTGGGCGTCTTCAGCGCCCTGCCTTTGAATTTTCCTCCAACGATCCGCATCAACCATCGTTCCGCTGGCGCTTGGTCTTTCCGCCCCGGCGCCCGGCTTCCGCCTCGCCGGCATCCGCCAACCCGATTTCTCGCGCCAAGCGCTGTCCGAGTTGATCGGCCAGAACCCGGCGACGCACCGAGTCTACGGCTCCCGGTTTCAGCTCGGCGAGTTGGAAGGGCCCGTAGGAGATGCGAATTAGTCGGTTCACCTCCAGCCCGAGATGCGCCAGAACTTTTCGCACTTCCCTGTTCTTGCCTTCCCTGAGCCCGATCGTCAGCCATACATTCGAGGCCTGGATCGTATCGAGCGTCGCCTCTATCGGACCATAGCGAACCCCTTCGACGGTGATGCCGTCTTTGAGCCTGTCGAGGTCGGCCTGCGTGATGTCGCCCCAGGCACGCACGCGGTAGCGACGCAGCCAGCCCGTCGACGGCAATTCCAAATGCCGAGAAAGAGCTCCATCGTTGGTCAGGAGCAAAAGCCCCTCGGTATTGAAATCAAGACGTCCGACCGAGACGACGCGCGGCATGTCTTCCGGTAGGCTTTCGAAGACCGTGGTGCGGCCCTGCGGATCGCTGTTCGTCGTCACCAGCCCCTTGGGCTTGTGGTAGCGCCAAAGTTGTACGGGCTCCGCCGTAGGCATCGGCACACCGTCGACCTTGATGAGATCCTTAGGCCCGACCTCGACCGCCGGACTGGTCAATCGCTTGCCATTGACGCTGACCCGGCCCTCGTCAATCCAGCGCTCCGCCTCTCGACGCGAGCACAGACCTGACCGCGCCATGGCACGTGCGATGCGCATCGGCTCAGGCGGACCGTTTGGGCCGGAGGATCGAACCGAACGGCGCGGTGGCTTGGCTCCTGGTCGAACCTCCGCTGTGCCTCCTTTTACGGGTTTCTTGCCCCCCGCCCTCGGTGAACGGGTTGGCCGCTCATCACCCAAACCCGTTGCGCGCGATCGCTTCCTGCCGCCCGCCGCAGGCTTGCCAGGGGCTTTTGTCGCCCCAGCACGTCGCGCGCTGGGGACGCCATCTTGCTCGGCCTTTCGGCCAACAGAGACTTTTGAGGATTTGGCCGCTGCCTTTGCCGATTGCTTGGCGGGCTTGGTCGCCGCCTTGCTGCTCGCACGGGCCTTGCTGGACGCAACTTTCCGGCCGGTGGCTTTCTTTGCGGTGTGCGAGGAGCGTCCCTCAGGCCTTCTCGGCATATGCGGCCATCCGCCAACACGATTTCATGAAAAGTGGCTCCGTGGGTAGGATTCGAACCTACGACCGTCCGATTAACAGTCGGATGCTCTACCGCTGAGCTACCACGGAATGTCCAAACGCCGCAGGCAGAAACCTAGCCTTGCGCCTTTGCTGACGCCGCCAAACTGCCTCGTTTACGGCCAAGGCGCGCTTGATAGCAGAATGAGCCGGCAAGTTGAAGCCCTATTCACAAGCGCCCGTTCGCGCCGGCAAAACAAGTGCGCCAGCCCGGGAACCGCAACATCGCAAGGCGCCGCGCAAGTCTTTGGAGGCCACGGCCGGACGACCTAAGTTGCTGATACCAATGACTTGGCGAAAAGCGTACCTCCAAACCACCGCGGTTTTCGCGAGATTTCCAGAGAAACGTGTCCGACTTATTGTTGAGCCAGACCGACAGTCGCAACCTTTGGTCGCGCGCGCGTTTTTCCAATGGTCTTCACTCCGCAAAGAGGAACGGCCGCCGCCCCCGCGTTTCGGACGGGAGTTCGCCAAACAGAGTTTTGTAGTCTTGGGCGAACTTGCCCATATGCCAAAAGCCCCACTTGTTCGCCACATCCGAGACCAGACAGTCTGCACCCTTCCCCATAATCTCCGAACGCGCTCGGCTCATTCGCAATCGCGTCTGGTAGGCCTTCGGTCCTATGCCAAAACGCTCCAGGAAGGCGCGATCGAGAGAGCGCCATGAAACCCCAATCTCAGAGCAAATCTTGCTGATCGGCATGGCTTCGTCAGCGCAGTCCTCCATGCATGCAAGGGCCTTTTCGACAGCTGGTGACCGTATCCGCAAACTGCTTCGATCGTCCTGTTCCCGCGCATCGTTGAGGGCAATGAGCAGATCTCTTAGGAGGTCTTCCTCATCGACCCCGGTCATGTGGACCGCCGGAGGTGCCACGAAATAGGACGCCCTTTGGATGATCGCATTCAGCCTCGAAGGATTGTGTGTTACCCACACGGGCGCTGAGCGCAGGATGTCTCGGGGGACATCAAGTCCAAGGCAGTCGGCAAGCTCGAAGAGCCGATGTTTCGAAACCGAAAAGTTGATCTCTCGCGAGTTCGGCGTGTTGACACCCTCGAACTCTTGTTCGGGACCACAACTGAGGAGGCAAGGCTTATCAAGCTCAATGCCTCGCCAGGTCTTCATGGTCGGGGTGATCATCACGATCAAGTTGATGGTCTCCGGTGGGACCATCCCCACCTGATGGCATTCGGGCGAATAAATCGCATGGTTGATCTCGACCGACCTTCCCTTTCGGAGAATCATACAGACGTCTGGTGGGCCAGCGCCAATCTGTCGGAAATCGAACTCCCACTCAGAGACTTTGTTGTATGCGTTCGGATCATTCAGCCTGAGTTTGACAAGGTCCGAAGGCCCCGGTCCCAGAAGGCTGACATCGTCAATGACATCCGTTTTGCCATCGGCATTTTTCATTCGCGGTTACCCAACAAACGGCGAATTGCGCCGCCTGCTCTCTGTCGGCAGCGACCTCCTTCGCTCTTCGATTGTGATGGAACGATATCACTGACAAAGGGACGTGCACACGCCTTTCGAGCCGCCCTTTCTATTCGGGCTTCGGCCCCTTCACTTCTAAGCGCGCGATTGAGGGTTTTCGAATTGCCGCAAATAAGATTCTGCAGCCGCACTGAGCACAGAACAGAATTGTGTCTCGCGTTCCCGCAGAGCGCGCCCCACTTCTGCTTAAGAAGCTGAAAACAATCAGCTATGTGGTCAGGCTGGAGGCCACGGCCGGAATCGAACCGGCGTATACGGATTTGCAGTCCGCTGCGTCACCACTCCGCCACGTGGCCAGCCTGGTCCGCCCGCATTCAGGTGGTGCCAGCCGGGCGAGAGCGTCGTTTATCACAGCCTGTCGTAGAACTGCAATCGCCAAATCGCCCCGCAAGTCCTACGCTGCGGCGGTTTGATAGGTAACCTCTGGGCATGCGGCTGATAGCCGATTTTGCAAATGTCCGGAATGCTCTAGTGTGCCACCGAACCTGCGGGACAATCTGCACTGTCCTCACGATCCAGTCTCAATCGTTTCCAACAGAGGTGGCCATGGCCGACTTCGTCCAGCAACGCAAAAACATGGTTGAATCGCAAGTCCGGCCCAGCGACATAACCGATCGCCGGATTATCCGTGCGATGCTGGAAACGCCGCGAGAGCAGTTCGTTCCCGCAAACCTGAAGCCAATGGCCTACATGGACGAGGACGTCGCGCTCGCTAAACCCACACCTGGCGTTGAGCCACGCTCACTTCTCGCGCCCCGAACTCTGGCCAAGATGATCCAGCTGGCGCAGATCGATAGCAAGGACGTTGTACTCGACGTCGGCTGCGGCACGGGTTATTCCGCCGCGCTTCTCGGCAAGCTCGCCGAAACGGTCGTCGCGCTCGAGTCCGACACCGGTTTGGCCGAGACCGCGACTAAGGTACTCTCGGAGCTTTCCTTCGATAATGTCGCCGTCGTCACCGGTGAACTCACCAATGGCTACCCCGACGAGGGCCCTTATGATGCCATTTTCATCGGTGGTCGGATTGAGCAAATGCCGGCCGGACTTCTCGACCAGCTCAAGGACGGCGGACGCCTGATCGCAATCCGCGGACAGCCTATGTACTCTGTTGTCGTCCTCTGGCGCCGCGTCGGCGCGACCTTTGATGAGCAGGAGGAATTCGAGGCCGGCGCGCCTCTCTTGCCGGGCTTCGCCAAGGAGCCGACGTTCGTATTTTAGGCCTGCCGCTAGATAATCCGCCGCCTAATCTTCTGTGGCGTCCAAATAGGTTACCAACGAGTGAACAAGAGTGTGTGTATCTTGCAACGGATCGCACACGAAGCGCATGACCGATCGGTCGCCGGATTACCCCGAATCCCCGCATAAGCTATAGTTCACACGACTCTTCGGCCGTTTCACACCCTAGGCGGCCCGTGTTGTTGAGAACACGTAAAGTGTGGATCGCACTCTGTAGCCATCGTAGCGAAGCCCAGAATCGTATAGCTCACAAGTGAATTGCAATGGGGTATTAATGTCGTCTCGCGTTGATAGACACGGGAAATCCGATTCATCACATGACCGATTCTAGAGCATCCAAATATCAGCGGACCAAGGCTGCCGTTCGGTTTTCCTGTCTCGCCGCGGCCGCGATCATCGCCTCGTTATTCTCGCCGGCGCCACAGGCGTTAGCCGAATCGCTTGATGAGGCTCTGGCCTCCGCCTACCGCTACAACCCGCGCCTGGACGCCGAGCGTGCTCGTCTGCGCGCCACTGATGAGTCTGTGCCGCAGGCACGCTCGGGATACCTCCCGCGAGTCGATGGTGGCGCCAACGTTGGAATCTCGGATATCCGCGATCGGCTGCGCGATGAGGCTGGGACGCGCGGTGCGGCATTCGATCCCAATACCGGCAGGCTAACAACGAGCCTCCGCACGGGCGATACCCTTTATCCGCGCGACTACAGCATTGGCGTGCAGCAGAACCTTTTCGATGGTTTCCGGACCAGTAACTCCGTTGCTGAAGCCGAGGCTAATGTCAGAGCCGGCCGCGAAACGCTCCGCGAAGTCGAAAGGCAAGTCCTGCTGGAAGCCGCGACGGCCTACATGGACGTGATCCGCGACAGGGCGATTGTCCGCCTGCAGGAAAACAACGTCAAAGTTCTGACGCGCGAATTGACGGCAACAACCGACCGTTTCGAAGTCGGTGAAGTCACCCGTACGGACGTATCCCAGGCGAAAGCCCGCCGTGCGCGGTCGGTCTCGGATCTCGACCTTGCGCGCGGCAACCTCAAATCCGCTCGTGCACGCTACGAACGCGTTGTTGGCAACCCGCCTCGCGGTCTGATCGAGCCGGGCCTACCTTGGAGCCTGCTTCCAAAGTCGCTCGATGAAGCCTTGTCGATCGGTGAAAACGAAAACCCGCTTGTTATCCAGGCTCTTTATCTTGAGCAAGCGGCTCGGCACAATGTTGATGTAATCCGGGGCGAACTCTTGCCGTCGCTGACGTTGGACGCGAGCTATCGGAACGGATTCAGCGAGTCGTCGAACCTCGCTGAAAGCGAGCGAACCGAGCTCACAGGCCGCCTCAACGTCCCCATCTATCAAGGTGGGGAAGTTTCCGCGCGTGTCCGCGCCTCAAAGCACACACACGTCAGCCGCCTGCAAGAGGTCGAGGACGCCCGTACCGAGGTTCGCGAAGAGATCATTACCGCGTGGGCCGCATTCCAGACAACACAGGCCCAGCTTGTCTCGGACCGGACCCAGGTCGAAGCGAACCAAACGGCTTTGACCGGCGTTCGTGAAGAGGAAAAAGTTGGCCAGCGGACGTTGCTCGACGTTCTCAACGCCGAACAGGAACTTTTGGACGCGCAGGTGAGCCTCGCCGAAACCCGTCGCAACAACATCGTCGCTGCCTACACGCTGTTGTCGGCGATTGGCCGCTTCACTGCCGATGTCATCGGCGTAACGGCAACGGTTTACGATCCCGAGATGCACTACGCGGAAGTTCGCCGCAAATGGTGGGGCATTTCCATTACCCACCGGGATGGCCGCCGCGAGAGACTGGACTTGTGGGAGTCGCATGGCCGCCGCCATTCGATGAAGTAATGTCTCGGCCGCCCGTCGCACATTGATCCTAAAACGACCATAGAAGCGCTGCCATCGGCGGCGTTTTCTATGTTTGCTCCGGTGGGGTTATGGGCCGTTATCGTCTGCCGAAAAGCCGCTCGATATCGCTCAACTTGAGCTCCACATACGTCGGCCGTCCGTGATTGCACTGCCCGGAAAAAGGTGTCGCTTCCATCTCCCGCAACAGGGCATTCATTTCCTCCGGCGTCAGTCGCCGGCCCGCCCGGACACTGCCATGGCAAGCCATCCGCGACGCCACGCTCTCAAGTCGGTCGGTCAGCGCTCCAGGCCCAAGTTCCTGCAGGATTTCTGCCGCCAGGTCTCGCACCAACCCTTTTGTATCGCAGGGGCCGAGTAGAGCCGGCACCTCGCGCACGACAACCGCTTCGGCTCCAAAACCATCGATGACAAGCCCCAGTGATGCGAGTTCCTCAGCCCGCCCGACCAGCGCCTCGACCTCCTCGGGTGCCAGTTCGATGACTTCCGGGATAAGCAGCCCCTGACGCGCGACGCCCCCGCTTGAAAGCATGTTTTTGAGCCGCTCGAAGACCAGCCGCTCGTGCGCGGCATGCTGGTCGACGATGACCACGGCATCATGGGTCTGCGCCAGGATGTAGGTCTCGTGCAATTGCGCACGCGCCGCACCAAGCGGCTTGTCCTGCACGCCCTCGGCGACTGGCTCGCTGTTGGCCGCCGTGTTCGCCGAAGTCGCGTCGAGCTCCTCGAACGGCGCCTGCCAACTCTCTGAAAAACCACCACGTGCCGACGGAGCCATGCGGGCTGGCCGCCGCTGAGCCGACCCTCTCGACGCCACCGCTGACGGGGGCCCAGAAGGCCGTCCAGAAGCCGAAAATGCTCCGATCGTCTCTTTGCCCCCTTGTGCGGAAGCGCGGTTTGCCGACTGCTCCAGAGCGTGCCTGACAGCACCTACGACAAGCCCGCGAACGGCCCCTGCGTCCTTGAAGCGAACCTCCGTCTTGGCCGGGTGTACGTTGACATCGACGTCTCTCGGCTCGAGATCAATGAACAGCGCCACATAGGGATACCGCCCCCGTGGCAGCGTATCGCCGTAAGCTGCCCGCAACGCACCGATCAGCAATCGGTCCTTGACCGGTCGTCCGTTGACGAAGAGGAACTGCTGACTGGGATCACCCCGGTTCAACGTCGGCAATCCGACGAATCCGGCAATGCGAACACCGTCGCGTCCGCCGGCGACCTCAACGGCGTCCGCCTGAAAGTCACGTCCCATAATCCGTGCCAACCGCTGCAACAGGCCATCCGGGGAAACCTCTTGAGGCGGATACTTCAGACTGGCCCGCTCCCCCATCACCAGCGTGAAACCGATTTCCGGATGCGCCATCGCCAAGCGCTTGACGACATCCGCCGTCGCCTGGTTTTCGGCTCTCTCCGACTTCAGGAACTTGAGCCGGGCCGGAGTCGCCGAAAACAAGTCGGTTACCTCGATACGCGTCCCGCGATTGATTACTGCTGGCCGCTCTGGCGCCTTTCGTCCCTTATCGACAATGATCGAGAAGGCCTCGCTTGCACCGCGCGCGCGGCTTGCGATTTCAAGGCGTGCGATCGAACCGATCGACGGTAGCGCCTCGCCCCGGAATCCGAGACTGCGGATGTCAAAGAGGTCTTCGTCAGTGAGTTTCGAGGTCGCATGCCGCTCGATACACAGCGCCAGGTCAACTGCCGTCATGCCAAGGCCGTCGTCGCTTACGCGAATGAGCGAAAGGCCGCCCGACGCCGTAACGACCTCAATGTTCTGGGCGCCGGCATCAATCGCATTCTCCACCAGCTCTTTAACGACGCTGGCGGGCCGCTCGATAACCTCACCTGCCGCAATCCGGTTGATCGTCTCTGGCGTGAGTTGGCGGATAAGCAAAGCCGGCCTCTGAGTATCGTTGCTATCTTGGCGGTTGCCCCAGCCGTTCGCGCGTCAGCACCTTTGCGAGTTCCACGGCGGGCTGGTCAAATGGATCGACGCCAAGCACGCGTCCGGCGAGAATCGTTTCGACCATGAAGTGCATCATAACCGCTCCGATCGTTCGCTCATCGAGGCTGTGGATATCCAGTGTGCGGACGGGCCGCCCGGCCTCCGCTAAAGCCTCAGGAAGTGCGCTCGCCTGCGCGGCAACGATATCTCCGACAGTCCGTCCGGCCATATAGTCCGCACCTGCCAACTGCGCCAATTCATTGTCGATGACAGGTCCCGTGCCGTGCGTTCGCGTCCGGATCAGCGTAATCAAATGTTCGCGGGGGCCATCCATGAACAGCTGCAGCTGGCTATGCTGGTCAAGCGGTCCTAGCGCTGCAATCGGCGTCGTCCCCTTGCCGTCTTTGCCAAGGCTTTCAGCCCACAACTGTACGAACCAACGGCTCAAGGATGCCAGCCGGTCAATGTAGGGCATGAGCACCAGTGAACGGATTCCCCGCTCTTGGGATAAGGCGACCGAGGTCGCAGCTGAGACGGCCGGAACAAAATCGCTCACCTTTTGCGCGGACAAAAGCGCATCGACGATGCTTTGCGCGCCAGCCCGCACCTCGCCAGCATCAAGACCGCGAGCCATGGCCGGCAGAAGCCCGACGACCGTGAGGCAAGAAAAGCGACCCCCGATGTCCTTGGGATGCGGCAACATCGGCACCTTGTGCTCGTCGAGCAGCCGCCTCAACCCTCCGGCTTTGCCGCCGTCTGCTTCTTCCGTAATGCCCAGAAACATCTCGGGAATCTGCTCTGCAAGCCCGGCTTCCTTGACGGCGGACAAAGTGGCGATCGCCTGCGCCAGGGTTTCTGCCGTTCCGCCAGACTTCGACGTGATAATGAATCGCGAAGACCTGAGATCCAGTGTTCTGAAAACACCGGCCAAGGTTGACGGATCGAGATTATCGTAGAAACGCGTGCGCGGACGCTTGTCCTGTCCGGGAACATGCATGCCCGGAATATTCCAGCCGGCAAACTGCGCCAGCGCCTGACCGCCAAGTCCTGAGCCACCGGTGCCGAAAAACACGAGCGTGCCGGCGCCAGCGGATAGTTTGCTTAGCGCCGCCTTGGCTTGGGCGATGTCATCACGTTCTGATGCAATTCTGAGGATTGGCAGGCTCAGACTTTGCACCTCGTCCTGAAGACGACGGAACTCGGTCTCCATTTGGGCGAACGACGCATCCAGTTCCTCGGGGGCCAACCCGTGCCGACCGATCTTGGCGCTCAGACACCCAGAGATGTCGAAGTCATAAATGGAACCACCGCGCACGCGCGATGGTCCGTTTGTCCCGTCACCTGCCATACCGGCCAACTCCCTCAGCCCTTAGGAGTCAACCCCTTGGGCTTTCCGACGACAACGACGATGAGGTCCTCTGGTTTGAGGAATCGCGCCGCGGCGCGCTTGAGGTCATCGACAGTCAGCGCTTCAATCCACTCGTTGCGTTTCGTGACATAATCGATGCCCATGTCCTCCACCAGGATCCCGAGCAGCTGGCTTGCTATCTTCGAATTCGTGTCAAAACGCAAGGCGTAAGAGCCGGTGAGATTGTCCTTGGCGTTCTTCAGATCCTCTTCCGAAACACCTTGCTCAGCTATCTTCAACAACTCACCGCGTATGATCTTTAGAGATTCAGCGATCGAGTCGTTCTTGGTCGCAACCCCGCCCATGTATACGGCGGAACGGTCCATCGG
Source organism: Filomicrobium sp. (assembly GCA_029287535.1). Lineage (GTDB taxonomy): Bacteria > Pseudomonadota > Alphaproteobacteria > Rhizobiales > Hyphomicrobiaceae > Filomicrobium. Next base: position 51,069 of record JARFQY010000264.1, on the reverse strand, counting down.
ACTGAGGTAGCTGTAGACCGAATAGGCCAGGCCTCTTTTTTCACGAACCTCTTCCATCAGGATCGCCGAGAATCCGCCGCCGCCAATGATGTGGTTGAGCACGAACGCCGCCAGGAAATCAGGATCCTTTCGCTTGAGCCCGCCCATGCCGAAGACCGCCACGGATTGAGGAACATTCATCTCAACGATTTCAAGCCGCCCGCCGCGCGCCGGGTTCGTTTCGGCAACCGGCTGTAGCTCTGCCTTCTCAGGCAGGTCGCCAAATACATCGTCAAGAAGCTTCCCCAGCTCCGCTTCCGTAATGTCGCCAACCGCAACGATTTTCAGGTTGCTCTTGGCAAAGTTCCTTTTGCGGAACGCCTCAAGATCGGACCGGCCGATCTGATTGATCGAGGCTTCGGTTCCCCGTGGCGAGATCCCGTAGGCGTGGCCCCCGAAAGCTGTTTCATACCACTTACGGGCCGCCAACCTGTCGGGTGACTTCGCTTCGTAGGCAAGCCCGGCCAGCAGCTGAAGGCGCACACGTTCAATGGCATCCTCGTCAAAGCGTGGCTTGGTCAGCGCCAGCTTCAAAAGCTCCATGGCTTCGTCGCGGTTTTTGGTGAGCGTCTGCACAGTGCCGTAGAACGTGTCGCGAGAGTCGTCGAATTTCATACGCATGGCAATCTCCTCCATGCGCTCTTGGAACTCGGCGGCTTTGAGATCGCCAGCACCTTCGTCCAGCATCCCGGATACGAAGTTGGCAACGCCCGCCTTGCCCACCGGGTCTTGGGTACTGCCACCGGCAAACGCGAAGCGCAGCGCGAGCAGCGGAACCTGATGCGATTCAACCAGCCAGGCTTCGATGCCGCCTGGGCTTTTGACTTCTTTGATGTCCATAGTGTTGCCAGGTCGCATGGAGCTGAAAAGGAAAACGAGGGTGACGAGGGCCAACATGCCCGCTCCCGCGAAGCGTTGTCCCAGCGGCTTTGATGGCAGGACGAGAGTTTTGCTCATTGATCGATCCCCTAACCCTTCGTTGGCGAGGTTACGTTATCGGCTCTCTGTCCTGACGGCGGTACCGCCTCTGGGATGAGATACCCCGTCACTGAACGGCGCAAGTCGAGGTGCCGTTGTGCCGCATCCTTCACTTGTTCTGCCGAAACCTTGTTGATCTCTTCTGGCCAAGTGTCGACATCGGACACCGACTGCCCGACGACCGCCGCCCAGCCATAGCGCCGTGCCATGGTGCTCTGGCTATCGAGGCCATAAATGAACTCAGCGTTCAGGCTGTTCTTGGCCCGCTTCAGCTCAGCCTCGGTGACACCACCTTCGGCAATCTCTGCAATGAGGGCATCAATTTCGGCCTCGATCGTCTCAAGCTTCACACCACTGTTGGCGACGGCGTAGACCGAGATTTTCCCGCTGTCGTAGCCGTCACCGTAAAACCACCCGCCGGCACTTGAAGCAAGCTTCTTTTCAACCACCAGCCGCTTGTAAAGACGGCTCGTCGAACCCGACGCAAGTATCTTCATCAGGAGGTCCAGTGACTCCGCTTCGCCAGGTTTGGATTTGACATACGATGGTGCGTGGTAGAACCGGTGGAATGATGCCCTGCCAGCACGAGGATCATTGAGTTGCAGGCGTCGCGGCACCAGGTGCGGTGGCTCCGCCGGTCGCTCCCGCTTGATGTTCATGCTGCTATTCGCCGGCACCTTGCCGTAGGTCTGTTCCGCCAGCTCCTTCACTTCTTCGACGCTGACATCACCAGCGACGACGAGAATGGCATTGTTGGGCGCATAGAACAGTTTGTAAAACTCGATGGCATCGTTCTGGTCTAGCTGGGAAATCTCGTGGGTCCAGCCGATGATTGGCGTGCCATAGGGGTGCGAGTAATACAGTGCTGCATCCATTTGTTCGGTCAAGATCGCACCGGGGTTGTTGTCGGTGCGTGAGCGGCGCTCTTCCAAGATCACATCGCGCTCGGTCAACACTTCCTTCTCGGTAAGCCGCAGGTTGACCATCCGGTCGGCTTCCATAGCCATCACATCACCCAGCCTGTCCTTGGCGATGCGCTGGAAATACGCCGTTGCATCCTGACTGGTAAAGGCGTTGTCCTGTCCGCCCATCCTGGCAACGATCTTGGAGAACTCTCCGATCGCGATCTTTTCCGTCGACTTGAACATCAGGTGCTCGAGGAAGTGGGCAATACCTGATGCGCCTTTTGGCTCGTCGGCGGCACCGACCCGGTACCAAACCATATGCGTGACCACCGGTGCACGCCGATCCGGGATGACGATCACCTGCATCCCGTTGTCCAGTTGGAAAGTGTTCGCTCGCGACGATGCATCGCCCGCTCGAGCATCAAGGGCTGAAAGGGTAGCTGTTGTCATGAGGGCCAAAAGAAGGGTTGAGAGGATTTGAGAGAAGCGACAAACGCCAGTGTTGCGCATAAAAGCCTATCCTGGAAACCTGTTGGGCTGATGGAGAATACGCGCCGGAGGCAACACTTTTCCGACCCGGCGGCCGGTCGCCAGCTTGCGAAAAGCCGGTAACTGAGGCGCCCAAGAGTTCAGCGGTCTTGGTTGAGAGTCAAATGACAACGGGTTCATGTCGGAGAAAGCGGAAATGAACACGCAACGCCAATACGTTAGCGCGGTTTCCCGGCGGCGCCGACGATTCAGTCGCCTTGCGTATCTCGGTAAGGCTACTTGCTCTCTGCGTTCGAGCCGAAGAGCGACGACCCATCAGCACCGATCAAATTCAGCGCAGATTTTCGGCAGGACCCAAGCGGACCCTTCATATGATCTGCGTCAAGATCACCTTGGGCTTTGGCCAATTCGTAGTTCTTACAGGCTTCGGCCTGGCGGCGTTGCAGCTCTGCCTGGTCGACGACCTTCACCTGGTCGGGGTCCTCGATGGAAGCAAGCAAATCACTGCCCGGATCCTGCGGCGGAGGCTGATTGGGATCGGGCAGCCGCTTCAGATCGGGCGGCACGATAAGCCCCGAGCGCTCCGTCATTTTTGGGGTTGATCTGTTCTTTCCGATGTTATTCATGCCAGCCAGCTCAAAAAGCTTGCCTTCGAACTCAACATCGCCAGCAGAACAGGCGCTAACACATAGCGCTGCCAGCGCGGCCGCTGCGACCGCACGCCAGCTCTTCCCAGTTCTGCTTTGGAAGTCCCCCCAAGGCATTTGGCTGTCTCCTGCGCTTCCGAAGCCAACGGGCTCCGTTCAAGCACTCCACCCCTGAATACTACGCGCTAGGCTGACTTTGTGTCATCATTGCGACTCGCTATGACAGAGTCATACAAAAGCCCAGCGACTCCAGCAACTATTGCGATATCTGCAATGTTGAAGACATACCAAGAATAGCCAAAGGCATGTAACAAAAAGAAATCTGCAACCCCGCCGAGCAGCACGCGGTCAATGGCATTCCCGATTGCCCCGCCAATGATAAGACCCAGACTGATCGCCATCAGCCAGCCTGTGGATGACCTGGCAAGCCAGACCCACAGGGCCAATGAGACGACCGCAGCGAAGCCGGCAAGAGTCAGCTGCCATTCAAAGCTGGCGCTATCGAATAGCGAGTAACTAATTCCGGTATTCTTGACGTAGATGATCTCCAGGAACGGCAGTAGCCCGAATCGATCACCTTCGCGCATACCGAGGCCGAGGATCATCCACCACTTGTGCGCCTGATCGACCAGTAATGTGAGCAAGGCTGACCATAGCCCGAGCCGGGAATACGGCCCCCAGAGCCAGGATCGGCCCGCCTTGATATCGGCCACCTTCACACCATCCGCCATCTAAGCCGCCCCGTCGATTTCCCGCATGGCTGCAGCGTCACGCGCCGACAGCTCTGGATAGTCCGGATCAGAGCCGACATCATCTGTGATTCGCCACGAACGCGCACATTTAGTGCCAACTGCGAGCGTGGGCACGACGCCGACGCCAGAAACGTCCGCCAGCTTGAAAGCCCCCTCGGGAGCAACCCCGCTCACCACTTCAATGCCGCTCGTAATGCAGACTTCTGCGAGGTCGACGCTATCAATGGCCGCCGACACCGCTGCGTCGGAGATGTACACAGTCGGCGCCGCCTCAAGGCTCGAGCCAATCCGCTTGTCTGCCCGTTCGAGTTCCAGCGCACCGGTCACCACGCGGCGAACCGCCCGCACCTTGTCCCAGCGTTCCGCGACATCCTCGTTGCGCCACAGCCGCGACATCAGTGGAAAGTCATTCAGATGCACCGAGCCACCCTCGCTAGGATAGCGCGAGAGCCACGCCTCCTCCGCCGTGAACGAGAGAATTGGTGCTAGCCAAAGCGCCGTCGCCTTGAGGACTTCATCAATAACCGTCAGCGCCGCCTTGCGCCGCACGCTCGATGGCGCATCGCAGTAGAGTGCATCCTTGCGGATGTCGAAATAGAAGGCCGATAGGTCCGTGTTGAGGAACTGAGTCATGATGTGAACCACGCGGCGGTAGTCGTACGAGGCGTAAGCCGTGCGGACCTCTGGACCGATTTCCGACAACCGGTGCAGCATCAGCTTTTCCAGTTCCGGCATCGCGGCGATGTCGATCCTGTCATCCTCATTGAAGTGCGCCAGAGCACCCAGCATCCAGCGGATCGTATTGCGCATCTTGCGATAGGTTTCCGCGAACGTCTTGATGATCTCCGGCCCGATCCTGAGATCATCCGAATAGTCGGACGCCGCCACCCAAAGGCGTAGAATGTCCGCTCCCGACCGCTCTATCACCTCCTGCGGCGCGGTGACGTTCTTCAACGACTTCGACATCTTCTGACCGTTCTCATCGAGAACGAAGCCATGCGTCAGGACGACATCGTAGGGCGCACGTCCACGCGTCCCGCAACTTTCCAGAAGCGACGAGTGGAACCATCCACGGTGCTGGTCGGAACCCTCCAGGTACATCACCCGGTCCTGACCGCTATCGAGCGTGCGGCGGATACCGGCAAGTCCGGGGAAGTGCTCGGGGTCCTCCATGGTGAAGGCATGCGTGGAGCCGGAATCAAACCAGACGTCAAGTACGTCGCGCACCTGCTCCCACGCTCCAGGGTCGTCGACAAGCCCATAGAGGAAACGGTCTTTCGCCCCCTCCTCGAACCACACATCAGCGCCCTTGTCGTAGAAGGCCGAACGGATCCGCTCCGCCAGCTCCGCCGATTTCGCGAACCCTGGCCCCGGGATGATCTCCTCGGTCTCCGTGTTCCGGAAAACGCAGATCGGCACACCCCAGGCGCGCTGCCGCGACACCACCCAGTCGGGCCGGTTCTCGATCATACCGGTAATGCGGTTTTCACCGGAGGCCGGTACCCACTCGACGCGTTCGATTTCCTGGAGAGCCAGTTCGCGCAGCGTGCTGTTGGTGCCAGAGTCACCGCCAAGCGGTCGATCCATCGAGATGAACCACTGCGGCGTATTGCGGAAGATCACGGGCTTCTTCGAACGCCACGAGTGCGGGTACTGGTGTTTCAGCCGCGACCTGGCGACCATCATGCCGGCTTCCGCCAACGCCTTGATCACCGCCTCGTTGGCATCGCCCTTGTTACCGTTTTCCTTCAACACACGCTTGCCGGTGAAGCCCGGCGCCTGCTCGGTGAAGGCGCCGTCGGCGTCGACGGTGAAGGGGATGGTCGGATCAATATCCCTTTCTCGCAGCATCTTCTGCGAGTTCATCCAGATGATGTAATCGTCCGATCCGTGTCCGGGCGCCGTATGCACAAATCCCGTGCCCGTGTCGTCAGTGACGTGATCGCCTTCAAAAAGAGGAACGTCAAACTCATAACCGCCTGCAAGCCCGCGAAGCGGATGTGAGCACACCAGCTTGCTCAGGTCGGGTGAAACGGTGCCGAGTCTCTGGAAGCCCGTGACCTTCGCCTTGCTGAAGACGTCCTCGGCCAATCCCTCGGCGACAACAACCTTCTCGCCCACGCCCAGCCAGTTGCCTTCCGGCGCCTCGGTCACTTCGAAGAGTCCGTAGCTGATCTTCGCCGAATAGCTAATCGCCCGGTTCCCCGGGATGGTCCAGGGCGTCGTGGTCCAGATCAAGACGAAGGCACCGTCGGCATGGTGCGCGCTCTCATGCGCGTCATGGATGTAGCTGACCGGCCCTTGAAGCGGAAACTTCACCCAAATCTGGTCGGACTGATAGTCCTGGTACTCGACCTCGGCCTCCGCAAGTGCCGTCTTCTCAACGACCGACCACATCACCGGCTTCGAGCCGCGGTAAAGCTGTCCGCTCTTTGCGAACTTCATCAGCTCATTGGCAATTGTCGCTTCTGCTGAGAACGCCATGGTCGAGTAAGGGTTCTCCCAGTCTCCCACGACTCCAAGCCGCTTGAATTCCTCGCGCTGCACATCAAGCCACTTCGCTGCGAATTGACGGCACTCGGCGCGGAATTCGTTGATCGGGATTTCGTCCTTGTTCTTGCCCTTGGCGCGGTATTGCTCCTCGATCTTCCACTCGATAGGAAGCCCGTGACAGTCCCAGCCCGGCACGTAGTTGGAGTCGTGCCCCAGCATCTGCTGTGATTTCACAACCAGATCTTTGAGGATCTTGTTGAGCGCATGTCCAATGTGAATGTTGCCGTTGGCATAAGGCGGGCCGTCATGAAGCACGAATTTTTGCCGACCCTACGCTACATCGCGCAGCTTGTCATAAAGCCCGATCTTCTCCCAGCGCTCCAAGAGCTTTGGCTCCAGCTTCGGCAACCCGGCGCGCATCGGAAAATCGGTCTTCGGCAGATACAGTGTCTCGCCCCAGTTGCGCCCTGAAGCTTTATCGCCGGTCCCCACGACCTCATCGTTTTTCGCCATCGATCTTTCAGCCCGTTTGGAGTTCTTGAATGCGGTTTGGCGGGCGTTCTAGCACGCCGGGCCCCTGAAGCCACCAGAAGCGTCGCCACATACGCCTTGAATCGCCATCACCGAGCGATTGGCCTCAGGTCTTTTCGCGCTCTTTTTCGACCTGCGGACCACCAAGAGGCGCCCTGTTGCGACCCTTAGGGGCGTTTTCGTTGTCCGGCCCGGCCTGCGAGAAAAACGCAACCTTCAAGCTGCCAATGCGCTGCTGCGTCGCAACGTGTGCCTGTTTCACCGCCCGTGTCCAAATCGGACTGAACAGCAACGACAGAACAATCACCGAAATCGCAAGCTTGTAGCCGACCGGGTCAAGCACGGCATTGGCAAGCCCAATGGCCGCCAGCACAAATGAAAACTCACCAATTTGGCCCATGATGAGACCTGCCTGATAGGCCGTGTTCCATGGCATCCCGACGGAATACAGGATCGCAATATTCGCGATCGACTTGAGGATCAAGGTGCACAGAACGAAGGCAGTCACCAACGCGAGGTTTTCGAGAATAAAATTGACATCGAGAAGCAGACCGATCGCCACGAAGAACAAGACCATCAACACGCCCTGGATCGGTTCCATCGCATGGATCGCCTGCGACCTCAGCGTTGTCTTGCCGATGATCAGCCCGGCTAGGAATGCCCCGTAGGCCGGCGACATCCCCGCAACTCCGGTGATGACGGCCATGGTCGAGCAAACCAGGAGCGCCACCAAAGTCACCATCTCCACCCGGCCGAGGATCCGGTCCTGTCCGGGGAACTGCAGTTTCCCGCGCGGCCCGACAAAGGCGATAAACGCCATCAACAGCCCGATCGCCAGCACGACCGTAGCAAAGGTTCCAGGTTCGACGGTCCCACCGGCTTGGAAAGCGTTGGCAATAATCAGCATCGGCACGACGGCGATGTCTTGCGCGATCATCACCGCCACGACGATCCGGCCAAGGTCGCTGCGCAACTCGCCGATATCGTCAAGGAGTTTCAATGCAACTGCCGTTGACGACATGGTCACGACGAACGCCAGCAGCACCACCTGCTCGAAGCGCCAATCCAAGAATGCGCCAAACAGCATCATCGCCAGGAGTGCGACGACCAACTGCCCCACGACCGTCAGCACCGCCGGTCGAATGTTCGCGATAAAGGCCTTGAGACTGATCTCCATGCCGATCACGAACAATAAAAACAGCACCCCGAACTCTGCGATCAGCGGCACCGCGTCTACGCGCGGCATAAACCCCACGCCAGCAGGTCCCAAGACCAGCCCGGCCAGGATGTAGCCGACCATCGGCGGCTGTCGCAGCCACACCATGATGAGACCGGAGATCACCGCCGCCAGCGTAACGATTGCAATGAGTAGGAGAAACGGCAGCTGTTCTTCCATTGTGCCCCTTACGCCATTCTCACATCCACCTCGCGCAGGTGAAGTCAGACCCCCAACAACGCTTGATCTACCAAGTCCGTTGACACTCCCTCATCACGTCAGTCTAGCAGCCAGGCTCAGCATCGGCGATGCGCTTCACCGCCGCTGCCCGGAACTGCGGTGCATAACGTCTCTAAACCAACCAAGAAAATTTGTTCTCAGGACGAAGAGACGCAGTCTGACGAAGAATCCCCGGCATCCCTCAACATTTCCCGGACTCTTTCGACATCAAGCGCTATTTGCTCCTTGAGCGCCTCCAGACTGTCAAACCGCCGGTCCCCACGCACGAATGCGACGAATTCGATCGCGATGTCCTTCTCGTAAAGGTCACCGTCAAAATCTAGAATAAAGACTTCGAGCCGCACAGGTCCGGCATCAACGCTTGGCCGTCCGCCAAGATACGCCGCGCCGCCGTACCAGTTTCCGCCGGAAAGGACGCGCACGGCATAGATGCCGTGCATCAACGCCGTCGCGGGAGGAAGCTCAATATTCGCGGTCGGAAAACCTAACTCGCGACCCAGCCGCTGGCCACTTGTCACGACACCGGCAACCCGCCACCTATGCCCAAGCTGCAAGGCCGCTCCTGCGACATCTCCTTGCGCGAGATGCAGCCGGATGGCGGTCGAAGAAAAGACTTCGCCGTCCTCGGCCTGCTGCGCGACGATGGTGGTGCCGAAGCCGGCTTCCTGACCGGCAAGCTGCATGGTCTCAGGGGTACCGGCCCGTTTCTGGCCAAAAAAGAAATCGTAGCCGATCACCACATGCGACACCCCGAGCCAGCCGACCAAGATGTCCTTAATGAAGCTTGCCGCGGTGCGGCTGGCGAATTCTCGGTTGAATTCGAGGACTACGACCAGGTCGAGACCCAGCTGTTCCAACAGCCGCAGCTTTTCGGCCAAAGGGGTCAAACGGAAGTGCGGTTCCTCGGGATGAAAGAACTCTCGGGGATGGGGCTCAAAGACGATTACACCAGCCGGCCGCCCTGTTTCACGGGCCTCCGCCACGGCTCGGGAAATCAGCGCCTTGTGCCCACGATGCACGCCGTCGAAGTTGCCAATCGCGAAGACTCCACCGCGCGCGCCTTGCGGAACATCTTCTCCATCGCGGATGACAATCATGAGAGTTCTGGCATGTGAGTTCTGGGAACCTATGGTGACGAGCCCGATGCCGGAGCAAAGCTATTAGGGCCGTGCGTGGCCGCCTTGCAAGCAACTTTGCGTCAAGTGAGGGTTACTCCGGCCGCCTGGGCACCATCATGTTTGCTTCACCGTCGAGAACGATCTTGCCGCGAACGGTGCAAAAACAATCAAATCGCGCCCGGTTTTTCGCCGGCATCAAGTCGGCAACGACCACGCGCGCCAGCACTTCATCGCCAATTTTCACGGGAGCTTTGAAGTTCAGCGACTGCGACACATAGATCGCACCGGGCCCTGGCATCTTCATTCCGAACACGGTCGAAATGTAACTGGCGGTCAGTAAACCGTGGGCAATAACCTGCTTGAAGATCGTGTTGGCGGCGAACTCGGGGTCCATATGCACGGGGTTGTAGTCGCCTGAAACGGCGGCATAGGCTTCGATATCGGCCATGGTGACGGTCTTCGACACCGAAGCCTCCATGCCCAACTCGAGATCCTCGAAATAGTAGGTTTTCCCCGTCTCCAGCATCAATTCCGCTTCTCCCGGCCCCACCATTTGTCTGTCCCGTTTGTTGTTTGGGCGCGCACTGAGTTCGCCACCCTAATGATGGAAAAAGCCAGGGACAACAGGGGCAATAGTCCCAATGGCTAATCCCGCCAGCTCCCAGCGGGATCCTGGCCCTACGGCCATCTGGCCACATTTCATCCTACGGCGACCTTGCAATCTCCCCCTTGGCGCGCTTATTTAACCCCAATCCCTGAAGTCTTACTAACGAGTTGTAGGTCTGCCGGCACTTAGAAAATGCCGCCTGCGGACCGGAAAAGAGAACCTATGAGCGATCGCAAGCCCCTTATGCCCAAGGCGACAGCCGTATGGCTAGTCGATAACACGGCCCTCACATTCGAGCAGATCGCTGTACTGTGTGGACTCCACACCCTGGAAGTTAAGGGCATCGCCGACGGGGATGTCGCGCAAGGCATCAAAGGCATGGACCCGGTGACATCGGGTCAGCTGACGCGCGAGGAAATCGAGCGCGGCGAGAAAGACCCCGCTCACAAGCTCCGCATGGCCGAGCAAAAGGTTGTCTTGCCGCAGACCGCGACCAGAAAGAAGCGCCCGCGCTATACGCCGGTTTCGCGCCGTCACGACCGACCCAACGCCGTCCTGTGGTTGCTGCGCCAACACCCCGAGTTGAAGGACAGCCAGATCATCAGACTGGTCGGCACGACCAAGCCGACCATCACCCAGATCCGCGAACGAACACACTGGAATACACCGAACCTTGTTCCTCAGGACCCTGTGACGCTGGGTCTTTGCAAACAGCTGGACCTCGACGCTGAAGTGCAGAAAGCCGCCAAGCGGGCTGATGCCGAACGTCCCGCCGGCGCCCCGATTCCCGGTCCCGGCGGCGCGCTACTGCCGGCTTCCGAGACCGTTCCGGGGCTGGGCCCGCAACCCGACTTGGAACCGCACATACGCGAACAATCCGACGCAGAAGAAGAGGCGGAGGTCTTCGCGCGCTTGCAGCAGCTGTCCAGTGGAGCGGAGGAAGCCGCTGACGACGAGCAGCCGGACGTCACATTCTCCGAACCCGCGGAGAGCGAGGCCATTGAGCCTGCGGAGATTGAGCCTGCGGAGGAAGCCGAGCCGGTCACAGCCGACCAGGCTCCCGAGCCCGAGACTGCCGTCAGCGAGCAGAAGGACTAGCCCGCCGCACGCCGCCCGTCGAGAACCGTCTTGATCTCATCGAGGATCGCCGGATCATCGATCGTAGCCGGCATCTTCCAGTCCTCGCCGTCTGCAATCTTTCGCATCGTCGCACGCAGAATTTTTCCGGAACGGGTCTTTGGAAGTCGCGGCACTACCATCACGTTCTTGAAGGCCGCCACCGGCCCAATCTCAGCGCGCACCAGTTTGACGATCTCCGCCTCGATGTCCTTGGAGTCGCGGTTCACACCAGAGTTTAGTACGAGGAAGCCTGCTGGCAGCTGGCCCTTGAGCTGATCAGCAACCCCGATGACCGCGCACTCAGCCACATCCGGATGCGTCGCGACAACCTCCTCCATCTGGCCTGTCGACAATCTGTGGCCCGCGACGTTGATCACGTCATCGGTCCGCGCCATCACGTACACATAGCCGTTCTCGTCGACATAGCCTGCGTCCGAGGTCGAGTAGTACCCTTCGAACTGGGACAGATAGCTATCCCTAAAGCGTTGATCGTCACCCCAAAGCGTCGGCAGGCATGAAGGTGGCAACGGCAGCTTGATCGTAATCGTTCCATGCTCGCCCGCTGGAACTTCCTGGCCGCTTTCATCGAGGACACGTAAGTCGTAGCCGGGCATTGCAACGGTCGGCGAACCATACTTCACGGGGAGCAGGCCCAGACCAACAGGGTTCCCGGCGATAGCCCAGCCGGTTTCCGTTTGCCACCAGTGGTCAATGACCGGGACCTTGAGCTTTGCTTCTGCCCACTGAATGGTGGCTGGATCAGCTCGCTCACCTGCAAGGAACAACGTGCGCAGATTTGACAGGTCATATTTGCCGATGAACGTTCCCTCGGGATCCTCCTTCTTGATGGCCCGGAACGCCGTGGGAGCTGTGAACAATGCAACGACATTGTGCTGCGAGATGACCCTCCAGAACGCTCCGGCGTCCGGCGTTCCGACTGGTTTGCCCTCGTAGACTAGCGTCGTCGCACCATGCAACAGCGGCGCATAGCAGATGTAGGAGTGCCCCACGACCCATCCGACATCGGACGCTGCCCAAAAGACTTCGCCCGGCGAGATGTCGTAGAAATTCTTCATCGTCCACTTCAGCGCAACCATGTGTCCGCCGTTATCGCGAACAACGCCTTTTGGCTGCCCGGTCGTCCCCGAGGTGTAGAGGATGTAGAGCGGGTCGGTGGCTTTAACGGCAACGGGATCGGCTTTGCGCGACCGCCCCTTCAAATCGGCAATGACCTCGGCCCAGTCATAGTCCCGCCCCGGGATCATGTTTGCCACGGCTTGGTCGCGCTGCAGGATCAGACAAGCCTTAGGTTTGTTTTGTGCCACTTCGATCGCCTGGTCGAGCAACGGCTTGTACTGCACAACCCGGCTGCCTTCGATCCCGCATGAAGCCGAAAGAATAGCGACAGGCTTTGCATCGTCGATGCGGGCCGCCAGTTCATTCGCCGCGAAACCGCCGAACACGACCGAGTGGACTGCTCCAATTCGTGCGCACGCCAGCATCCCCATCACTGCTTCGGGAATCATCGGCATGTAGAGGACCACCCTGTCGCCCCTCTTGACACCGATATCGACAAGGGCCGCCGCCAGTGTCGCCACTTCATCGGTCAATTCGCTGTAGGTGTAAGTCCTGACAGTATCGGTAACCGGGCTGTCATAGATCAGCGCCGGTTGATCGCCGCGGCCGGCTTCAACATGTCGGTCTAGGCAGTTGTAGGCCGTGTTGCATTCCGCGCCCGCAAACCACCGCCCATATTGCCCCATGTATGGATCGAGCACCTGATCCCACAGTTTGTACCAAGACACATCCCGCGCAGCTTCGCCCCAGAAAGCCTCCGGATCGTTGCGCCATGACTGATAGACTTCGTGATATCGGCTGGACGATTGCGACATGAGTGCATCTCCCGGATACAAAGGCCTTGTTCTGCGTGATGATTTCTGTGTGCTCCTGTTACCCAAGAAGCGCAATACTGCAGCGCATGCGCAATTGGGCTAATCGCCGGCTGTTGTTAGTCAGCATTCAGCTGTTTGCGCTACAGACCATGGTCGCAGGACCACCAAATGGTGCCGCCGAGCATCGTGTTCGCCGGCTCGCAATATTGCCGGACCGGGAGGTATTCGGGACGAGTTTTGCTGTTTCGCCGTGTCGCTACGCGCCAAGCCGACGCGCGTCGGCGAACGCAAGGCGCTGTATACGAAAGTGGGCGTCCGCACCGCCGTTGGCGGTCAAAGCGGCATTAAACAAACAACACCAGTGGTGTCAGTGCTATGAGCGTCGCCAGTATGAAAAAGGCGATGCCCTCGCGGTTTGAGTTGCACATCGCGTCGTCTCCCAAGTCCGTGGGCCGACTCACAACCAATCTCCAGTTCGATGGATATAGGTTAACCAATACCACGCAGCCTGCAACCGCTAAGCTCGTTTTTGAATGGAGTCCGTTGTGAAGGCGCATCGCCGCGTATGTCGCACTGCAACACATATCCGATTGAACCAGCGGCCGAGTTTGGCTAGCGTCCCCCACCAATCTGCATCAAAACAAACCTCGGCCAGTGAGCGATGACCGCAAATCCCTACGAACAGAATCTTGACAGGAACCCAGCCAATCACCAGCCGCTGACTCCGGTGACCTTTCTGGAGCGCGCCGCCATGGTTTATCCTGACCAAACGGCGATCATTCACGGCAATGCCCGCTACACCTACGCTGAGTTTTATACTCGCGCCCGCCGGCTTGCATCGGCGTTGGCTGGCAAGTACGTCGGCAAAGGCGACACCGTTTCAGTTATGCTCGCCAACACGCCACCGATGCTCGAGGCCCACTACGCCGTACCGATGACGGGCGCGGTACTGCATTCCATCAACACCCGTCTCGATGCTCCCATTATCGCGTTCCAGCTCGACCACGCCGAGACCAAGGTGCTGATCGTCGACCGCGAGTTCTCTGCGGTCATGAAGGACGCGCTGGCTCAGGCCAAGGTCAAACCGTTGATCATCGACTACCAGGACCCCGAGTTTCCTCAGGATGGCGAACAGCTTTCCTATACGGAGTATGAGGCACTCGTCGCCGGCGGCGATCCGGAATTTGCCTGGAAGATGCCGGATGATGAGTGGGATGCCATCTCGCTGAATTACACTTCAGGCACAACCGGCAATCCCAAGGGCGTTGTCTACCATCACCGCGGCGCCGGTCTCATGTGCTATTCCAACACCATTGCCACGGGCATGGACCGGTTCCCGGTCTATTTGTGGACGCTGCCCATGTTCCACTGCAACGGCTGGTGCTTCCCCTGGTCGCTGTCAACTGTCGCCGGCACCCATGTCTGCTTGCGCTGGGTCCGCGCCAAGGCAATGTATGACGCTATCGCCGACCACAAGGTGACCCACCTGTCCGGTGCTCCGATCGTGATGTCGGTTCTGCTCAACGCCAAGCCTGAAGAACGCCGCGAATTCCACCATACGGTTGCTTTCAATCACGCTGCCGCACCCCCACCCCAGTCGGTGCTTAACGCCATGGCCGCGGCTGGATTCAAGCTCACTCACCTTTATGGGCTGACCGAAACCTACGGGCCTGCCGTGATCAACGAATGGAACCCCGCCTGGGACGATCTCCCGCCTGAGGCGATTGCCGACAAGCGTATCCGTCAAGGCGTGCGCTACGTCACATTGGAAGATCTCACCGTGATGGACCCGCAGACCATGACGCAAGTTCCTGCCGACGGTGAGAGCCTGGGCGAGGTCATGTTCCGAGGCAACAACGTCATGAAGGGCTATTTGAAGAACCCTAAAGCCACTGACGATGCGTTTGCCGGCGGCTGGTTCCACTCCGGTGACCTTGGCGTTCTACACCCGGACGGATACATCCAGCTGAAGGATCGCTCCAAGGACATCATTATTTCCGGTGGTGAAAACATCTCCTCAATCGAAGTGGAGGATGTTCTCTATAAGCACCCGGCGGTCGCCTACTGCGCGGTCGTTGCCAAGCCCGATGAGAAATGGGGTGAAACGCCCTGCGCCTTTATCGAGTTGAAGCCCGGGGAGAATCTCACCGCTGAAGATGTCATGACCTTCTGTCGGCAGCACCTGGCACATTACAAGTGTCCGCGCCACGTCATTTTCTCGGAAGTGCCCAAGACGTCGACCGGTAAAATCCAGAAATTCAAGCTGCGAGAGATGGCGAAGGACTAATTCGGGCCGACGCTGTTAAACAAGCCTTAGCAAGCCTGCTACACCTTATGCGTTACACAATGCAGATCTTCGCTCGCCGCACGTGTTAGTTTCCGCGCGTGAAGATTCGACGACACGCAGCACGCATCGCCAACGGATCTGAGGTTGCCCGGCTTGAAAGGTCCCATAACGTGCCTCCACGGCATTTTTCCAAGCCAACGCTTCCAGTGGGCCGCCACTGCAATTCTCGCTTGCGTTGCGGCGCTGGCGATAATCAGCGCACCCGCGTGGGCACTCGCTTCGGAAAAGAAGGTCTCGCTTGCGGCGAAGAAACGGGCCGTTCTCGCGGCGCCGCCTGATCTCCTCCGCAAATTCGGCAGCCACGTCATCATCGGCTATCATCGCGGCAGACAGCTGACACCATTGCTGAAGCGCGGGGCCATCGGCGGGGTGTTCGTCACCCGGCGCAATGCCCGCAGGCGCTCACGCGGACGCCTGGCCCGGGAGTTCAAGCGGTTCCGGGAGCTTGCGAAGGGAAACACGCTCCGCCCACTATGGATCGCGACCGATCAGGAGGGTGGCTTGGTCGCGCATCTCTCCCCTCCGTTGCGTCGCCAGAAATCGCTTGGCCGGAAGTTGCGCCGGGTCGAGACAGCCGAAGAGCGTGAGGAAATCACCCGCAACTTCGCCGAAACGCAGGCCGTCGGACTTTCCGAACTCGGCGTCAATTTGAACTTCGCGCCCGTCGTTGACTTGAAGCCCAAGAAGCGTCTGCGCCGGGACCGCAGAACACACCTGATCCGGCGCGCAATCTCAAATGACCCAGATCTCATAATCGAGGCTGCTGAAACCTACTGCAACGCGCTCGCCAGCTGGCGCGTTCTGTGCACTTTGAAACACTTCCCCGGACTGGAGGGCGTCAAGACGGACACCCACATCCGCCAAGCCTCGTTAACCAAATCGCGCGAGGAACTCGAGGCCGCCGACTGGATCCCTTTTTGGAGCCTCACCGCCACCACGCCCGCCGCCATGATGATCGGACATGCCAAGCTGGAAGCCGTCGACAAGGACAATCCTGCGTCGGCGTCAAGTTCGGTGATTACGGGGCTGCTGCGTGAAGAATGGGACTACGATGGCCTGATCATTACCGACGATCTCGACATGGGGGCCATCAATCGGCGTCCAGGCGGCATCGGCAAGGCCTCCGTCGACGCATTGCGAGCTGGCGTCGACATCATCTTGCTGACCGCTGATGGCGATCTCGTCTATCACGTCCTCTACGCCATGCTGAAAGCCCACGAGCGCGGCGAATTCAACGAGTCCGCACTCGCCGAAAGCCGCGCACGCCTCGACAAACATGCCGCGCGGTTCTCGCCTCGAACTCAACTGTGGCCGGAAGACATGCCGATCCCCAAGCCCGCACCACATCGATCAGCACGCGTCGAATAGCTCTTGGACAAGAGCCAGACCGCCAACCTCCGGACGCGCAAGCCCGCTTGCGCATCCGCCAGTATGAACCTGAAAATGGTACCCGCAGCCTTTTGTGAAGGCCGAGCGGCCGCTGCGGTCAAGGGGATTGAGACTAGTGTCGCGTCACGTGTTTAAGACGCTCAATCTCTTCTTTAAGCTTCAGTTTTTCCTGTTTCATCCGTCGAACGACGACGTCATCGGACCCGGGCCTAGCGGCCTCTTCAACTATCTGCTCGTCAAGAAGGCGGTGTTTCTCAGTGAGTTCTGCAAGATGACCTTCAAGCGACATCCTTGCTCCTCCATTCGCGGTTTCATGACATATAAAACGTGACAGATCATTTTCGGAATGTCCATTGGCCGCGGCCTCACATTTTGTCATTACCCTAAAAGGCCCCTCACAACGCGCCCCATCGCGGACCGTTTGGCCGTCTGCGACCTAGTGACTCATGGCGGTATTCAGACGTCAACCTTCTCAGTCCTGACTTGCGGAAACCTGCGAACAGGCCGATAGTTACGGGTGCATGGGATGAGAGCTGCACGAAGAACACATGGACCGCGAGCAAGAGCAGAAATTGCGCGATGATCTGGTGTCGCTGCAACAGCGCCACCGTTCGCTTGATGAGGAGATCGCGGAGCTTGAACTTTCCGGCGCCGCTGACCAACTCACGATTAAGCGGCTGAAAAAGGAAAAACTCGCCCTGAAAGACCGCATCCGCACTGTCGAAGATCAGCTGACCCCGGACATTATTGCCTGAGGGTCTGCCACACCATATGTGACCAATTCGCAACACAATCAATCAACGTTTGCCAACCACAATGCAGACGTCTTCCAGACCGCTGCCTCTGGGCAAACGACACCCTGCCGAACGTTGGCTCTACCCACGTCCGGAGGGACTCTTCTGCGAGCCCGGTGGTTTCTTCATTGATCCGAACAAACCTGTGGATAAGGCGCTGATAACGCACGGACATGCGGATCATGCCCGCAGCGGGCACGGCGCCGTGCTGGCGACAGCCGAAACGATCTCCATAATGAAAATACGCTACGGCGACGGCTGCGCCGGCATGTTCCAGACCGTCCGCTATGGCGAAACCAACTCGGTGAACGGCGTCAGCGTCAGGTTCGTTCCAGCGGGGCATATTCTCGGCTCCGCGCAGATCATCATCGAACGTGCTGGGACACGCGTCGTCATTTCCGGCGACTATAAGCGTGCTGCTGATCCCACCTGCGAACCATTTGAACTCGTGCCTTGCGATATCTTCGTGACCGAGGCGACATTCGCGCTTCCCGTATTCCGCCACGAGCCCGCCGACAGGGAGGCCCATCGTCTTGTAGGGGCTATTCGTCAACAGCCAGACCGGACCCACATGCTGGGCGTATACGGCCTCGGCAAATGCCAGCGCATGATCGCGTTACTGCGCCAGGCGGGGTTCGACCAGACGATCCACCTGCATGGCGCGCTGGTTCAGCTGACGGAATTCTACCAGCAGTGCGGCATCCCGATGGGGCCCGTCAGCACCATTGAGACCGAGAAGGCTGCTCGCCGCCGGGACTACGCCGGCCAGCTGGTGATGTGCCCGCCGTCGGCTCTGGCAGACCGTTGGTCCCGCCGTTTTGCCGACCCTGCAACGGCATTCGCCAGCGGCTGGATGCGAGTCCGCGGCCGCGCCCGCCAACGCGGCGTTGAGCTTCCCTTGATTGTCTCCGACCATGCGGATTGGCCGGAGCTGATCGAAACCATCGAGCAGACCGGTGCTCAAGAGGTCTGGGTCACCCACGGCCGCGAGGATGCGCTGGTCCACCAACTGGGGCTGATGGGCATCTCGGCCCGCGCTCTGACCCTGGTTGGATTTGAGGACGAGGGTGACTAGCTCTCATGCAGCGTTTCGCCCGTCTTCTGGACAATCTTGCATACACGCAAAGCCGCAATCGCAAGCTGGCTCTACTGGCGCACTACTTTCAGACCACACCGGACCCGGACCGAGGCTGGGCGCTTGCCGCGCTGACCGATGGGCTGCCGTTTTCACTACCCCTGCGCCGCATCCTTCCGGAACTCCTGTCCGCCACGGTCGATCCGCAACTTTATCGCTTGTCCCGCGATTACGTCGGCGACACTGCCGAGACCGTCTCCCTGCTCTGGCCCGAACAAGTGAGAGGCTATGACCCGCCGGCGCTCGCTGCCGTCGTCGCCGACTTCGAAACCGTCTCGAGAAATGACATTCCGAAGCTTCTTTCGAACACCCTCGATCGCCTCGACATTTCGGGTCGCTTCGCCCTCCTCAAACTTTTGGGAGGCGCACCCCGGGTTGGCGTTTCGGCCAGACTAGCGAAAACCGCCATAGCCCAGGCGTTCACCCGCGAAGTCGGCGAAATCGAAGAGGTCTGGCATGCGCTGGACCCGCCTTATCTGGACCTGTTTGCCTGGCTTGATGGCACAGCCGACCGGCCTGATCCGGGCGGCCGACCGGTATTCCGGCCAATGATGCTTGCGCATCCGATCGAAGACAGTGATTGGCCACAGCTCGATCCAACGGACCTTGCAGCCGAATGGAAATGGGATGGCATCCGCGTACAGATCGCGGCGGTAGGCGGCGATATGCGCCTGTTCTCAAGAACCGGCGACGACATCTCACGTGCTTTCCCAGACATCGCGTCGGCCTTCACCGGACGCCATTGCGTACTCGATGGAGAATTGCTGGTCGTGCGCGACGAAGAAGTCGCCCCCTTCAACGACCTGCAGCAACGCCTGAATCGAAAAACCGTATCGGCGCGCCAACTGCGAGAGTTTCCAGCCCACGTGCGGCTCTATGATTTGCTGCTGGAAGGTGATGACGACCTGCGCGAATTGCCCTTTGAGGAACGCCGGCGCCGCTTGGAGGCATGGTATGCGAATGCGCCCGCACCCCTGACCGATCTTTCGGAACAGGTGCCATTCGCGGACTTTCACGCCCTGTCGGAAATCTGGTCCAAAACGCGTGCCAGCGGTATCGAGGGCCTGATGCTCAAGCGGAAGTCGAGCCCCTATATCGCCGGTCGCCCCAAGGGACATTGGTGGAAGTGGAAGCGCGCACCACTCACCCTCGATTGCGTATTGATGTATGCCCAGCGCGGGTCCGGCAAGCGCTCGTCGTACTACTCTGATTACACGTTCGGCGTCTGGGTCGATGATAGCTCAGCGGCACTTGAGCCGGGCGAAGTGCGGCTCGTTCCTGTCGGCAAAGCCTACTCGGGCTTCACCGACGAAGAACTCCGGGAACTGGATCGTTTCGTCCGCAACAATACGACTGACCGTTTCGGGCCTGTCCGCGCCGTCGAACCCAAACTGGTCCTTGAAGTCGCCTTCGATGCCGTCCAGCTTTCAAGCCGTCACAAATCTGGTATCGCCATGCGGTTCCCCCGCATCGCGCGCATACGATGGGACAAGCCCGCAAACGAAGCCGATACGCTTGCAACGGTGAAAGCGCTGCTTTGACCGCCAGCCTATCTCACCGCGATCGCGACATCGCGAAGAACATTCGCTTCCAGTTGGACCTCGACGAGACGATGTTTCAGGACGTCGCCGATGCTGACTATCCCGACCAGTCTGTCGTCTTGCACCACCGGCACATGACGCACGCGCCTGACCGTCATCAGCCGTGCGACCTTGCCAACCGAGTCGTCAGGCCGGCATGTATGCACGGCACTGGTGCAGAGTTCGGCAACGGGAACCGAGTCAAGATGTGCACCATGATCGGCAAGACCATGAACGATATCGCGCTCACTGATGATACCATCGAGGCTGCGCCCATCGATCGAGACGATCATGGCGCCAACTTTTTCGGTGCGAAGTCGATTGGAGAGTTCACCGATTGTGAGGGTGGGCGGCACAGTGCGAATAGTGTGGCCCTTCTCCTTGAGAATGTCTGAGACCAGCATGACGCGGCTCCATTCGCCGACGTCGCGGTCGGCGCTTATGGTTCATCGGTAGCGCCCTTATCTAACACTAGGCATCCCACCTGCTCTCGGCAACTTCAGTCTGCGCGCCAGAGTGAATGGAAACGCGTTCATATTTCCGCTGCGCAAGAAACTTCACGCTTGCGTCCGCCCCCCGCGTCGTTTAGAAGGCCCGCTTTCTCGGGCCGTTAAGAGATTCGCTGCAGGCCAGCAAAAGTAAACAGAACGTCTTTCCGGTTCACGTCCTTGCATTCATGCCATTCGGAGCGCGAATGAGCGAAAACGCCGCCAGAAGTGGTCGAGCCGAAGCCCTCGTCGGCATCATTATGGGCAGTCAGTCCGACTGGCCGACGATGAAACGTGCGGCCGCCCTGCTTGACGAGTTGCTGGTCCCTTACGAAGCCCGCATTGTATCAGCGCACCGCACGCCTGACCGGCTCTATGATTATGCAAAGCAAGCTCAGTCGCGCGGACTGAAGGTCATCATCGCCGGCGCTGGCGGCGCCGCACACCTTCCGGGCATGACCGCATCAATGTCACTCCTTCCTGTGTTTGGCGTACCGATAAAATCACGATCGATGCGTGGTCTTGATAGCCTGTACTCGATTGTTCAGATGCCCTGCGGCGTCCCCGTCGGCACCCTGGCGATCGGCGAACCCGGTGCCGCCAACGCAGCCCTCATGGCCGCACAAATTCTAGCGCTCGAAGACACTGGCTTGAGTCAACGAATCGCGGATTGGCGTCAGCGCCAAACCGAAGCCGTTGCGGAGTTCCCTTCCGACGACAACGAAACCTGAAGGATTATGAGCGCGCTTGCCCCCGGATCGGTGATTGGAATTCTGGGAAGTGGCCAGCTCGGCCGCATGTTGGCGGTCGCCGCTGCGCAGTTGGGCCAGCAAGTGCATATCTACTCTGACGCTACCGGTCCCGCATTCGATGTCGCCAGCCGCCACACCGTCGGGTCCTACGAGGATACCAAAGCAATCGCCGCCTGGGCCCGCGAAGTCGACGTCGTCACCTACGAATTTGAAAACGTTCCGCTCGCCGCCGCCGCTGCTGCAGCCGCAGAAAAGCCGGTGCGCCCCGGCGCCCGCGCCCTTGAAGTTGCTCAGGACCGTCTCGTTGAGAAACAGTTCGTTGCAAGCCTCGGTCTGCCCGTTGCCCCCTTCGCCACCATCGATAGCGATGCCGACCTGACGCATGCTTTGCAGCAAATCGGCACGCCCGCACTCTTGAAGACCCGCCGCTTCGGTTATGACGGAAAAGGCCAAGTGCGCATCGCGGCACCCTCCGACGCCGCCACAGCACTCGATCAGGTTGGCCGCGCGCCGGCAATCTTGGAGGGCTTCGTCGACTTTGAGTATGAGGTCTCGGTCATTCTCGTCCGGGATCTCGGTGGGAATACCGTGAGCTACGACATCCCCATTAACACGCACGTCGACGGTATCCTGGCCACCTCGACCGTGCCCAGCCCGCTGCCTTCCTCGATCGCCAGCAAGGCAGTCGAGATCGCCGAGCGGATCGCCGGCGCGCTTGATTACGTAGGCGTTCTTGCGGTTGAGTTGTTCTTCGTTGGCGCCGACGCCGAGGCCCCACTGGTCGTTAACGAAATGGCGCCTCGGGTCCACAATTCCGGTCACTGGACGCTGGATGCCTGCCCCGTTTGCCAGTTTGAGAACCATATTCGTGCGGTTTCGGGCTGGCCAATTGCGCCAACGGATCGCAGCGTCGACGCGGTGATGACCAATCTCATAGGTGCGGACGTCAACGACTGGCAGGCGCTGGCGGCCGATTCAGACACCTGCCTCCATGTCTATGGCAAGCGAGAAGCCCGCCCGGGCCGCAAAATGGGGCATTTCACCAGTGTCTCCCCAAAGACCCAGAGCTGAAAGGTGGTTTCGAACCAAGTGGACAATCGGGTCCCGGACGTGTTATCCCGTCCGCAATCCGTACAAGTTTAACCGCTGTGGAACGGGCCCAGGGCCTGACCAGCGACTCATACTTCAATAGCTGTCAGCGACTGCTCAACGAAAGGATAGGGATACGCGTGCAGGTTCTCGTTCGCGATAACAATGTCGATCAAGCCCTTAAGGCGCTGAAGAAGAAAATGCAGCGTGAGGGTATCTTCCGTGAGATGAAGCTCCGGAATTACTACGAAAAGCCATCCGAAAAGCGTGCACGCGAAAAGGCCGAGGCCATTCGCCGCGCCCGCAAGCTCGCCCGCAAACGCGCGCAACGCGAAGGTCTCTTGCCTTCGAAAGGCAAGACCCGCAGCCGGTAATAAACCGGCAGGGGCAGGAATGGGATCCGTATGGGTTAAGCCGGCGCACGCGATTGTGCCGGCTTTTTTGCGTGCAGCTCGCCTCAGCCGGCTTCCGCCATCGGCTTGCTTTGACGGCGCCGCCTGTCGATCCACTCATTGATGGCTTCATAGGAGCCATAAAGGAAGTGATCGGTATGCCCCGCCTCTGGAAACGTAACGATTTCCGCGGGCCCTGGCGCGCTCGCCGCCACCTTGCGACCCATCTCAACGGGGATTATCTGGTCAATTTCGCCATGGATCACGAGTAGAGGCGCTTCCACCTTTTTTAAGTGGCGCAATGTCTCATAGCGGTCCCGCATCATAAGGCGTCCGGGAAGATAGGGATAATGAAGCTCGGCAACGTCGACGATTGAGGTGTACGGAGCGTCCAAAACCAACCCCGAGATGGGGCGCTGCTTTGCCACTTGAACCGCAATGCCCGACCCAATCGACTCCCCGTAAACAATGATATCCTCAGGCTCGACGCCCCATCCTCTCAGCGTATCATAGGCCAGCACGGCATCGGATACGTTTGCCCTCTCAGACGGGCGACCCGTGGATCCCGAATAGCCCCGGTAGCTCATAATCAACACGCCGCGTCCATGGGACTGGTAGTTGGAAATCCGCTCGGCCCGATCGGCCAGCGTTCCGGCGTTGCCGTGAATGTAAAGCAGCGTCGGCTGCCCACGCTGCGCCGGCGAATACCAGGTGATCAGCTCTTCACCGTCGGCTGTCTCTAAAATCTCCTCATGGAAGCCGCTTAGGCCGGCCCGTTCGGGCTTCATGTAGGTCGGGTCCGGCGCGTACATCAGTCCGCGTTCCAGGAACGGCGATCCCACAATGACAACAAGGACGATACAAGCCAGCGCAATCAAAGTGCCAATCATCAGCATGAAATCCGTGCCCCCAAAACGCATACTAAATTCTGCCCGAAGAGACCCCTGCCCGAGAACCTCAATCCAAGAAAAGCGTGAATCAAGGAACAACGCGAATCAAGAGCGAGACTTGCCTTTCGCGAATGCAGCCATCCACGAGTCAGCTGGCGTTGCAGATGCGTCACTGCTGCGCGGTCTCCGACGGACCGTCAAAACAAGCCAGCATATGTTTGACGCGCTCGCGGCCGGGAAGGTGCCCAAAGGCCGAGCCACGGCTCTTGGCTAACCAAGGTTCAAAATCGACCACTATCTGCCGTCGGAAAATGCCTCGATCTCGACCGTACCTGATGGCCCAGCAATCCGCTTCCTTTTCGCTATTGAGCGTCCGATTGTACCAGTGACCGAGCACATGGTGGGCACACTCGTGCGCGTAGAAGAAGATCTGTAAAGGTCGCGGCAAAGTGCGCATGAGCTCCGGGTCGAGCAAGATGTAGGGCACCGTATTTACCACCCAGATTCGGCCGACATCGCCGAGGTCTGAGACCTGCAGTGCCAGAACCGTCCGCCCCCGAAAGTCCTTGCAGCTCATAGGCATTCCAGCAACGCGAAAACCAGGGCCAGCCGCCTCAGTCGACTTTGGCGCAGGCGCCATGAGGAGAAGCGAGAAGATCAAAGCCAGTGTTGCGCGAACCAAGGAAAACTCCTTTGTGCCCAAGTAGACCCAGCCGCCGATGATACATGAACGCGCCGTCTTCTAAAGACCATCTGTGGAATAGGTCCTCAAATCCACGCGATGATGCAGGATTACGCCAAGTATAAACGCGAGCATTACCCCTGCGGATTAGCCAAGAACCGCCAGATATGGGGATAGAGGCCGTCGCGAACGAGGCTGTTGTGGTCGCTACCTGGCATCTTCAGCAACTTCTTGGGCTCCGGTGCAAGCTCGAAAAGCCGCTTGGAATGCTCAAACGGAACCACCGTGTCCTCGTTACCATGAGCAATCAACACCGGCATTTTCACATCCCCGATGAAGTCTCGCGTGGGAAATTGGTCCCAAAGTAGAAGACCGACCGGCAAGTAAGGATGACGCTCGCCAGCGACGTCCACGATCGCTGTATAAGGCGCCTCCAAGATCAAAGCTTGCGCGTCGACTTCGGTGGCGAGTTTGGCTGCGACGCCCGTCCCCAATGACAGGCCATGTACAACAATTTGATCTGGACCGTGCCGCTTTGCCAGCCAGTTGAAGGCTGCTCGCGCGTCTTCGTAGAGCCCCTCTTCACTGGGAGAACCGGTAGAACCGGGATATCCGCGGTAGGACAAAGCAAGCACACCCGCGCCGTGTTCTGCGATTTGCTGCCAACGCAGCTTCTTCCTTTCGAGACCACCACTCTTGCCATGCAGGAACAAGAAGACGGGACCGTCTTTATCCCGTGGTGGCAAGTACCAACCGGCTAGGGTCTCACCGTCTGCGGTTGGGATCGCCACGCGCGTACTGCCGGGAATGGCGAGTGCTCCCGGGTTATTGAGTTCACTGGAAGGGTCCAGGCCAAATACATAGGATCGCTGGTTGACGAACATCACCAGCACGAATGCCGCATAAGCCAGCATGACGGCCAGGAGGCCCAGTCGCAAGATACGCATTAGCATCTGGCAATCCCCTATTTGACGGATGTTGCTCCGCCCAATGAAAAAGCCTTGCAGCAAATCATGACGATTTGCCAGCAAGGCTATTTAGGGACTCGACACATTGACGAGTTAGAGGAACAACCGCCGGGTTAATCACCGACGGATTTGGCGATTTGTTCGGTCATCTTCTTGGCATCACCCAGCACCATGATCGTGTTGTCGCGATAGAACACAGGGTTGTCGATGCCCGCGTATCCCGACGCCAGCGATCGCTTGTTAAACAGCACCGTGCCGGCCTTCCAGATCTGTAGGACGGGCATGCCGTAGATCGGCGAACTGGGATCATCCTCGGCCGCCGGATTGACGACGTCATTGGCACCGATAACGTAAACGGCGTCGGCCTGCGAGAACTCAGAGTTGATGTCTTCCAGCTCAAAGACCTCATCATAAGGGACATTCGCTTCCGCCAGCAGCACGTTCATGTGTCCGGGCATACGGCCCGCCACCGGGTGGATCGCGTAAGAAACCTCAACGCCTTCTTCCTTCAGCGCATCTGCCATTTCGCGAAGAGCGTGCTGCGCCTGCGCGACCGCCATTCCGTACCCCGGTACGATAATGACTTTCTGAGCGTTCTTGAGGATATAGGCGGCATCTTCCGCACCACCGATTTTGGCAGCCTTCTGCTCACCGTCGCCACTCGGCCCCGCGGTCTCGCCACCAAAACCGCCAAGGATCACCGAGATGAAGGAGCGGTTCATGCCCTTACACATGATGTAGGACAAGATCGCACCCGACGAACCAACCAGCGCGCCTGTGATGATCAGGGCGATGTTGCCCAGCGTGAAACCGATACCGGCCGCCGCCCACCCTGAGTAGGAGTTGAGCATCGACACCACGACCGGCATGTCGGCACCGCCGATCGGAATGATGATCAAAACGCCAATCAGAAGCGCCAGGAACGTGATCAGCCAGAAGTACGTCTTGGCACCACCCGACGTCATGAACAGCAGGATCAAGGCCACGATCGCCACGAATATCGCGAGATTCACGACGTGCCGCATCGGCAGGATGATCGGCGCGCCGGACATACGGCCCGATAGCTTTGCGAAGGCGATTACCGAACCCGTGAAGGTGATTGCACCAATGGCCGAGCCCAACGACATTTCCAGGAGGCTTGCGGCCTTGATGTTGCCCGGCGTTCCGATCCCGAAAGCATCCGGCGCATAAAGCGCCGCTGCCGCCACGAATACCGCGGCCATACCCACCAGCGAGTGGAACGCGGCAACGAGTTCCGGCATCGAAGTCATCGGGATGTCGCGAGCGATTTTGGCCCCGATGGTTCCGCCAATACCGATGCCGGCGATGATGAGCAACCACGTCGTCCAGTCACCAAGCCCAGGCAGCAGCGCCAGGGTCGTGAAGATGGCGAGCGCCATGCCCACCATGCCGTAGAAGTTGCCCTGCCGCGAAGTTTCCGGGTGCGAAAGGCCCCGCAGCGTCAGAATAAACAGCACGCCCGCAACCAGATAAAGGAGCGCAGCGAGATTTGGCGGGATCAGTTCCTGCATGATTCAAGCTTTCCAAGGGGGACTATCGCGGACGCGAAGAGTTGTGCAAGCCCAGCGCCGTCAGCGCTTCGGCTCCTTTTTCTTGTA
The DNA here is from genome assembly GCA_029287535.1 of Filomicrobium sp. Lineage (GTDB taxonomy): Bacteria > Pseudomonadota > Alphaproteobacteria > Rhizobiales > Hyphomicrobiaceae > Filomicrobium. The sequence goes on along the minus strand of JARFQY010000264.1, from coordinate 23,918 downwards.
CATTGCGAGCATTCGGCTGGTGACCAGGAAGCCGCCGAAGATGTTGACCGAAGCCATGACCAGCGCCAGGAAGCCGAAAATCTTGGCGGCCAGGCTACCTGTACTGGCCACACCCGAAATACCAACGGCAAGCAACGCGCCGACAACGATCACCGACGACACCGCGTTGGTCACCGACATCAGCGGTGTGTGCAGTGCAGGCGTCACGCTCCACACGACGTAGTAGCCAACAAAGATCGCGATCACGAAGACCATGATCTGATAAACCCACGGATCAACACTGTCTCCGCCGGCCGCGTAAGCTGGCGTTGTGAAAGCGAACCCGATCGCCGCCGCGGCCGAGAGCCCTTTGAAAAGCTGCTTGATGTTCACGTTTAAGCGCTCCCTGAGATATGCGGCGCTAAGCGGCCTGTTGAGTGAGGTTGGGATGCACCAACGCCCCATCCTTCGCCAAAAGCGTGCCTTGGATGATGTCGTCGTCCCAGTTGATGTCCAGCGTGCCGTCATCCTTGTTGATCATCAAGCTGACGAAGGACAACAAATTCCTGGCGTAGAGACTGGATGCGTTAACCGGCACGGTCCCCGCGTAATTGATCGGGCCAACGATGGTGACACCGTTGTCGGTAACAATCGTCTCGCCGGGCTTTGTGAGCTCGCAGTTTCCGCCGCGCTCAGCGGCAAGATCAACGATCACGGCACCAGGCTTCATTTTTGAAACCATGTCCGCCGTGATCAGCGTCGGTGCCGGTCGGCCTGGAATGAGCGCGGTGGTGATGACCATGTCCTGTGCGGTCACATGCTTGGCAACCAGTTCCGCTTGTTTTGTCTTGTACTCGGCGGACATTTCCTTGGCGTATCCGCCAGCGGTCTGGGCTTGCTGGAATTCCTCATCCTCGACGGCAATGAACTTCGCGCCAAGTGATTGAACCTGTTCCTTCGTCGCCGGTCGCACATCCGTTGCAGTCACAATGGCGCCGAGACGCCGCGCGGTCGCGATCGCCTGCAGCCCGGCCACACCAACGCCCATGATAAACGCCTTGGCAGCCGGCACGGTGCCGGCCGGAGTCATCATCATCGGCACGGCGGCGCCGAATTCTGAAGCCGCATCCACAACCGCCTTGTATCCGGCCAGGTTGGCCTGACTGGACAGCACGTCCATGGACTGGGCACGGGTCGTACGAGGCATGAATTCCATCGTGAAAAGCTTGGCCTTCGTCCCCGCAAGCGCCTCAAGCTCTCCGCGGTCGCCGAATGGGTCGAGCATGGCCACGACCACGGCACCGGGGGCCAATGCTGCAATGTCTTCATTGCTTGGGCGCCGCACGCCCAATAGGGCATCCGCGCCCTTCAGAGCATCCGCGCGGCTCGCAACGATTTCCGCGCCCTGTGCCGCGTAGGCGTCGTCGGTGAACCGCGAACGCGCGCCCGCGCCGGATTCGATCCGAACCTTGCAGCCGGCTGCAACCAGTTTTTTGACCGTGTCAGGAGAAACGGCGACACGAGTCTCTTCTTCAGGCTCGGCCGTAACAGCGATCGTGACCATGGAGTTTTCCGATTGTCGCAGACCGTCGGAATGACGGCCAAGAGAAAGAGGTTTCAAGCAAATCGCGGCGCGCAAGCGACGGCGCAACCCGATGCTCGACCTCAAAGAAACTTACGCAGGGCGCAGCGCCTGACAACACAACTTTTGCAGGAAGTATGCTCGAGAAGGGCTCAGGGCCGCCAGTGGTCCAATCAAGACGGATGATCAGACCAGAAAGAATGCCATCCCGATGAGCAAGATCACGACGAATGCCACGAGCACTTGTGTTCCAATCAGGAAGCCTCTGTAGGTACGGCGGTGCTCTTCATAGTCCATATCTGGGTGACCGTCGCTAAGATCGACACTCATGTGACAAATTCCTCCCGTTTGTGTGGGTTCTGTTGCCGCCTCCACATTGTCCGGACCGAGGGGCGGGTACAGCCATTGGTGAGACTCTCTACGAATTGAAGCAATAGAGAGTTTAAGCATTTTGGAATGTCAAGCTAGCCGATTGCCGCGTCTGCGCCCTTTTTTCATGGGTCGTACAACGCAATCAAGAAAGGTCTCCATGGTCCGGCTTCCGCCAAAGACAATCTGGATTTCAAGCTTCACGGCACTTCTTGGCGCGCTTGCACTCGCACCGGCCGCTTCGCCGGCCCACGCCCTAAGCGCTAACGAGCGCGAAAAAGCACAGCTATTGGCCTGTGAAGAGAAGCTTTGTCGGCAGATTTTGGACAAGAAGCCCCCCAAAGGCCGCTTGCGCTGCAATCTTGAAAAGACCTGGGGCAAAAAGGACATCAAAAAGGGAGCGAAGTCGAAATCGATCTCTTGGGGCTTTGGTGACGCTCAGTGTTCCGTAAAACTCAATATCAGCAGACGCCACATCGTGAAGGCCCTCACCGCACCGAAGTATGAGTTCACGGTTCGCCGGCACAACGTCAAATGCATGGTCGAAACCAGTCAAGGCACAAAACCGCTCACGGCCAGCCTTGCGCCCAAGCTCAAATTCAAGAACGGCCGGGTCAGGAAGATCTGGATCAAGCTGAAGAATATCGACGGTCCAGAGCCTCTGTCTACGTTTGTCTGGACGACCGCAAAGCTCGAAGACACGCTTGGCATCTTCCATTCCGAGATGGTCAGGCAGGTTAATAAATTTGTACACCGAAAATGTAACCAGCGATACGGCCCGAAGGCAATCGCACGTCGCAAGAAGCGCGAACGCGCCGCCAAGCGTCGCAAGGAACGTGCTGCACGCAAGGCCAAGTTGAAAGCCCGCGAGAAACAGCGCGTCGAATCCCTCAAGAAGAATGAAGATTCCAAGACAGCAGAAGAGCTGGATCAAGCCACGTCGGGCACCGCTAGCGCCACCGAAAATTAGCGGCCGTAAGAACGGCAATTCAGCGAAAGCCGCCACCCGTTCCACCCAGTGCAACTGATCGATGAAATCAACGACTTCGTGCACAAGAAGTGCGCCAAGCGCTATCCTGAACTGGCAAAGAAGTAGGAAACCACCAGAGACCTTACGGGATACCGGCGGCGCCTGGGCCGATCATGGTCCAGGCGCACCCGGTGGCATTTCACCGTGAAAGAAGTCGCCAGCGGGCCGGTGCTACGCGCGATCAGCACTCGCCGAGTCAGTCTCGCGTCCCAAGGCCGAGAAGACGGTCGCTACGATCCCGTCGCTTGCCAGTCCGGAGGCTTTGTACATCTCGGGCGGCTTGCCATGATCAAGGAAACGGTCTGGCAGAACCATAGGACGAACCTTCAAGCCACTATCAAGCGCACCACTGTGCGCCAGATATTGCAGCACGTAGCTGGCGAACCCGCCGATCGAACCTTCCTCTATGGTCACCAGGACCTCGTGTTCTCGCGCCAATCTTGCAACGAGATCTTCGTCGAGCGGCTTTGCAAATCGAGCATCGGCAACCGTCGTGGATAGCCCGTAGCGCGCCAACTCATCTGCAGCCTTGAGGCATTCGTCCAGGCGCGTCCCCAACGACAACAGCGCTACCGATGTCCCCTCGCGAACAATGCGCCCGCGGCCAATCTCAAGCTCTTGTCCGCGCTCGGGCATGTCAACGCCGGTCCCTTCACCGCGAGGATAACGGAACGCGATGGGACCGTCGTCGTAAACAGCGGCCGTCCGGACCATATGCTTCAATTCGCTTTCATCTGATGGCGACATGACAACGAAATTCGGCAGACAGCCAAGGTACGTGATGTCAAACGCTCCTGCATGCGTCGCCCCGTCCGCGCCAACGAGCCCGGCCCGATCGATCGGAAACCTCACCGGGAGTTTCTGGATCGCAACATCATGGACAACTTGGTCGTATGCCCGCTGCAGGAAGGTCGAATAGATCGCGCAGAATGGCTTCATGCCTTCGCAGGCAAGGCCAGCCGCAAAGGTCACCGCGTGCTGCTCGGCGATCCCGACGTCGAAGGTCCTATCGGGGAACGCCTTGCCAAACAGGTCAATCCCGGTCCCCGACGGCATCGCCGCCGTGATCCCTATGATGCGCTCGTCTTCGTTTGCCTCTTGAACAAGGCTTTGCCCGAAGACCTTCGTGTAACTTGGCGCATTCGCCTTGGCCTTGATCTGTGCGCCGGTCACCACATTGAACTTCGCGACGCCATGGTATTTGTCGTCGGATTCTTCTGCTGGCGCATACCCCTTGCCTTTGCGCGTCACGACATGCACCAGGATCGGGCCTTGTTTGGCATCACGCACGTTCTTTAGGACAGGCAGCAGCTGATTATAGTCGTGACCGTCGATCGGGCCGATATAATAGAAGCCGAGTTCCTCGAACCAGGCACCGCCTTGCCACAAGTGTCGGGTGTATTCTTCAACCCGCGCTGCGCGCCGTTCCCAGCTCTTGGGCAAACGCTTGGCAAGCAACTTGGCAATATCGCGGACATAGAGATAGGGACCGCTCGAAGTGACTCGCGCCAGGTAGGCCGACATGGCACCGGTCGGCGGTGCAATTGACATGTCATTGTCGTTGAGCACGACGATCAGCCGCTCATCGCGCGCGCCGGCATTGTTCATGGCTTCATAAGCCATTCCCGCCGACAAGGCCCCGTCGCCAATTACCGAAATGACGTTGTTTTGCCCACCCTTGAGATCACGGGCCACCGCCATGCCGAGACCGGCCGAAATCGATGTCGAGGAATGCCCCGCCCCGAACGCATCGTAGTCGCTCTCGCTGCGCTTGGTGAAACCAGACAGGCCGTTGGGTTGTCGCAGCGTGCGGATCCGCGAACGGCGCCCTGTGAGAATTTTGTGCGGGTAGGCCTGATGCCCGACATCCCAGATCAGCCTGTCCTTTGGCGTATCAAAGACCCAATGCAAGGCAACGGTGAGCTCAACGACGCCAAGTCCAGCGCCAAGATGCCCACCGGTCACCGAAACTGCCTCGATCAGCTCTTGTCGCAATTCCGCGGTGAATTGTTCCAGGTCGCTTTCCGGAAGGGCACGTAAGCCGGCCGGGTCATTTACGGTATCGAGGAGCGGTTTTGGGGAGGGCTGCAGTGTGTTCGTCATTATCACCTCGTCTCCGGAGTCCGAATACGGAACTCCAAGTAGGAGACCTACGTTGCGCACTTCAAACGGATTGCTAAGACGGGCCATAAAGCCCGCTCACGGCCCCGCCGCAAGCGCTCACTATACTCACTTGTCCTCTTCAGGACAGGTATCAAAAAGCTCAAATCGCTGTAATCTTTTGCCTTCAGGTCTCTCATGGACGCAAATATCGGCGCTTATGGGTCGAGCGGCTCGGTCCCCGAAGGTTGGCCTTCGGTATCGACGGTAATCTTCTCCACCTTGGCCTCGGCCTGCGCCAAAAGGCGATTGCAGTGGGCCTTCAAGGCCTCGCCGCGCTCATACATCGCGATCGATTCCTCCAACTCGACGTCACCTCGCTCAAGCTTCCCCACAATCCTTTCCAGCTCTGTCAGCGCCTTCTCAAAACTGAGTTGAGCGATATCCTTGTGATCGGGATTAGTCTTTGCCGCCATTATGTTGTCTCTCCAAGCCGGATCACGGCCTTCATGTCGCTGTAGAAGCCTTGTTGCGACAATCTCGAATTCAGCCGGCGTCCATCATGGCCCGAACATGCACGCCGACCGACCGCGCCAGCGCCGTCAGGTCGTAACCGCCTTCCAGCATTGAAACAATCCGGCCGTCACACTGGCGCTCGGCATAGCTGACAAGTTGTTCGGTGATCCACAAAAAATCCGCCTCGACCAGCCGCAAGCTGGCCAGTGGGTCGGCCTCATGGGCATCGAAACCCGCCGAAATCAGTATGATATCTGGACTGAAGTTCTTCAGGCCCGGAAAAATTCGCGATTCGAAGGCATCCCGGAACCGCTCTCCGGCGTCGCCCGACCGCAGCGGCGCATTGAAGATATTGCCGACTCCCGTCTCCGATGCCGCGCCGGTGCCTGGAAACAGCGGCATTTGATGCGTGGAGGCAAAGAACAAGTCCTTTTCCGACCAGAAGATATCCTGCGTTCCATTGCCATGGTGCACGTCATAATCAATCACTGCGACGCGTTCAGCCCCGTGCTTCTTGCGCGCGTACATTCCTGCGATGGCAACATTGGCGAACAGACAAAAGCCCATGGCTCGGTCTGTCTCGGCATGGTGCCCGCATGGACGCACCTGGCAAAAGGCGTTTCGGATCCCTGACCCTTCATCCATCACCTGATCGACGGCACGCAGCCCCGCGCCGACGGCGTGAGTGGCCGCCTTCCAAGTGCCCGGCGACATCACCGTATCACCGTCCAAATGCACCCGGCCTTCACCGGCTTCAGGTCGGGCATCCTTGATCATGTCGAGATAGCGCTTGGGGTGCGCCAGCAGGATCTGCTCCTCAATATCGCCCCGTAGTGGCGCCTCTTCGCGGACCAAGTCATCGAAGTAATCATGGGCCAGGACCCGATCGATGGCGCGCATCCGATCCGGGCGCTCGGGATGGCCTGGCCCCGTGTCATGATCAACGAAACAGGGATGGGTGATGAGAAGTGTGGGCATTCGGCTGCTGGCCCTCGCTCGTTTCCTTTGGGTTTTGTTTGGTCAAGCCTTACCGCAAAGGCCGCGGCTCTGTCACGCAAAGTCCGTATGATGCCAAAGCAAACCGGTGCCCCCGGGCTTTCATTTTAGCATCGATGCCGGCGCAAGCGTGACGCCGGGCGGTGGCCGCGATTCCGCCGGAACAAAGAAATCAGGGGCCAATAAGGCGCCGGCCTCGACCTTGTAAGGCTCGAAGTCGTTCACGCCGCCAACTTTGTGCAGGAACGTATCATCGATAAGGAAGTTGCCGCTGAACATGGAGGCCGACTGCCGGAAGACGAGATGCGCGGCATCCCCCAAGATCTCCGGTTTGCGGCTCATCCGCATCAATGCGTCGCCGCCCAGTACATTTTCGATCGCGGCCGTCGCAATTGTAGTCCTCGGCCAAAGCGCATTGACCGCAATGCCATCGTCCCTGAGTTCACGCGCCAGGCCGAGAACCGCCAGGCTCATCCCGTACTTTGAGATCGAATAGGCGACATGACCGGCAAACCATTGCGGCTTCATGTCGAGTGGCGGCGAAATCATCAGCACATGCGCGTTTTCAGACTGCTTCAGGTGCGGCAGACAGGCCTTGGTCACCAACAGTGCCCCGCGCGTGTTGATGTCGAACATGAGATCGATCCGCTTAGGCTCCGTGTCGGTCAGCTTAGTGAGCGAAATCGCTGAAGCGTTGTTGACGCAGATATCGATCCCCCCGAACGTCGCCGCCGTCTGCGCCACGGCAGCTTCGATTTGCGCCTCGTCTCGGATATCGCACTGCAAAGCCAACGCCCGCCCGCCGGCTGCTTCGATCTCGGCTGCGGCAGTATGGATGGTGCCCTTCAGTTTTGGATGCGGTTGCGCTGTTTTGGCAAGAACAGCCACGTTTGCGCCGTCACGAGCAGCGCGCAATCCGATAGCCAGCCCGATACCCCGGCTTGCACCAGTGATGAGTAATGTCTTTCCACTCAGCTCTGCCATCTTTGCCGCTCCCTTTGACCTTTCGCGACAAGCTAGACACATTCAGCAGCATCGTCACGGACCTCATGCCTGTCCATAGCCGAATATATGCCGCAAAAAGCGAACCGGCATGGATACGATGTTGATGAGTTGTAAGAGCAGCATGGCAAGTAAGGCAAACGGTCCAACGATCGGTAGAAAGACGAATACAAACACAAAACCGCGCACAAACCGCGCCGCATCGAAGCCAAAACTGCCGCGGTACTCACCACGCCGTTCGCTTGGCCAGATCGCCCGCCACCAACGTGACGCGACGCTCCACCCAATCGCGCCCATCACCAGCGCGCCGATGTAGTAGAATTGGACGTCCGAGGGAACACCAGGGATGATCCGCTGGTCGAGTTCTCGTTGCCGGGCTTGCGAAGTCATGAATCCTGACACGCTCTCGGTCACCACCTGCCCCGCGACGTCTGAGACCGCATCACCAACCCACGTTCCGACGCTATCGACGAAGTTTCGGCTCGAGGTCTCAGGCTTGGCCTCAATGAAGACCCGGCGATCGCCGGTCGCTTGCGCTGCAACCTTGAATTTTCCGCGCCCGCCAGCAAGCGCGTCAAGGAAGTCCCCGAACGTCGCTCTCGCAAGCGCATCATCGAGGCCGCCGACCTCGATTGTCTGCCAGAGCCAGTTGCGTCCTCCAGGTTGCAGCGGCTTGGCCGCATGCAAGACGACCAGATTGATATCGGCCTGTTTGGCTGTTTCACGCAACGCTGTCAGCGACAGCGTCTGGGGCCCTCCCGATGCGGGAATCACGTGCAGGAGATCGCCCTCAATACGGCCCGTGACGATGGCGGTCTGCCCGCCGATACTAGCAAGCGCTTCGGACAGCCGGCCTGGGTCGATCTCGTCGGCAAGTGGCAGTCCGTTGCTTTTGTCGACACGCGGTTGCGGTGCCAAGGTGGCTGCACCGCCCGGTCGTAGCGACAGCACACGGACTTTGCCGCGCGGCAACCGGCGCTCAAGTTGCCATATGGTCTCCTTGAAAACCGCCTTCCCACCAACCTTGACGAGCACCTGTGGGCGCACACGAACAAACAGGTTTTGTGCCGTACCGCTACCCGACCGAACCAGCGGAAAGAACTGCTTCCCGAACACCATGTAGAGCCGAGCCCCCGCGGGCAAATTGGCAATCAGGTCGGGCTTCAAGAAGACGGTATCCTCGGAGAGATAGAGGCTGAGGGGGCGCCCGTCCGGCGCGTCGGGTGCGAGGCTCCGGGTCACGCGGCCCATCTCGTCGGGCGTCGCCGCTGTGAACACGTCCCCATCCCGGTTTGTGAACTTCCAATGCCCCTCGGGCGTCGCATGAGCCGCCAGAGCGAGCCGCCTGTCACCCGTTGCCGGCAGGCGCCTCAAAACCGCAGTCGCCTCGTCTAGCGCAGCAATTCCCAGACGCGGCGCGGTTGTGGCGGCATCCTGCCCCGCTTCACCGGCTTCCTTCAGAAACTTCGTAAGCCAGTGCGCATGACCGGCAGGACTGGCGCTCAAAAGCAGTCCGCCTGCGACAAGGCTAGCGACAGCGAACTGCATCCAACGAACGCGCATCCTCAACAATCTCCGTGAAGACCCCAGTGGTGCTTATCGTGCTGGCTTGGCGAGATTCAGTCGGCTGTACCATCGCCGCGTGTCGGTTTGTGCAAGAAGGCAGTGAATGCGGCCTGCGCTTCCGCCGAAGACAGGCGTTCCTTGAACAGCCTGACCTCTGCTTCGATCCGCTCGCCAAGGGGAACGAGATCACCGCGTAGCAACGATCGCGAAGAGGCCACCGCCGCGGCCGGCTTTGCAGCTAATCGGCGAGCCGCATCGATAGCCGTTCGTTCAACTTCACCTTCATCGACAACTGCATTGATAAGACCAGCAGACAGCAACCTCTCGGCGCTGAAGGGCTCACCGAGAACCAGCAATTCAAAGGCCCGGGCATAGCCAAGCCGTTGCGGCGCCAGAAGGCTCGATCCAGCCTCCGGCACAAGACCCAAATCAACAAACGGCGTCGAAAACGTCGAGCGACCACTGGCGTAGACAAGGTCGCAATGGAACAGAATCGTCGTACCGACACCAACTGCAAGGCCATCGACTCCGGCGACAATCGGCTTCTTCAGCATTGGCAGGAGCCGCAAGAAACGCAGCCCGTCGTCAAAACCCTGTCCAGCAACGCCGCCCTGAGCGAGGAAATCTCCAAGGTCATTACCCGCCGAGAACACGCCGTCGCTGCCCAGCAGCACATGCACGCGAACATCACGGTCCCGTTCGCCGGCTTCCAGTCCCTCCGAGATGGCGCGGTACATTGCGGTTGATAAGGCATTCTTCTTCGCCGGCCGCACCAGCCGGATGATGTTCATGCCCTCGCCGGCGCGCACTTCAACGTCGTCAATGCTCATGCAGAATACCTTTTCAACGGGACTTCCAATAACGAGTCGGCGCCCTTGGTGATCGATACCGATAACCCCGGCGCCTGCACGGCAATGTTCTCGGCAAAGAACCGTGCCAGGTCGATGGCACGCTCGCGATCTTCGCCATGCTCTTCGGCCGCAAGTGCGCCGCGCGCCAAGTAACAGCCACCTGCCGTTATCCCGAACAGCTTCAGATAAGGAGTGGCTCCAGCCAATGCCGCCTGCGGATTGGAACGCAGCGCTTCGCCAAGCCACGCCGAAGCTTCACTCAAGCTTGCTAGAGCCTCACCGAGCCGCTCGCCCATAGAACCGAATGAAACCCTGTTTGAACGGGTCACGTCCGTCACAATCTGCTCGAGTTCCTTCAAATAGTCTTGCAGAACTTCACCGTCTTCGAGCGGAATTTTCCGCGTCACCAAGTCGATCGCCTGGATGCCGTTAGTGCCTTCGTAGATCGGCAGAATGCGCGCATCGCGATAGTATTGCGCGGCCCCTGTCTCTTCCACGAAACCCATGCCGCCATGCACCTGAACACCAAGCGAAGCAACTTCGCAGCCAACGTCTGTGGCAAAGGCTTTGGCGACCGGCGTTAAGAGCGCCACGCGGGCCTGCCCCCGTGCGCGTGCATTCGCATCATCCATATGACGCGCGATATCTGTTTCGCGTGCCGTGACCAGACATATCATCCGCGCCGCCTGCGTCATCGCCTGCATGGTGAGCAGCATGCGTCGCACGTCGGCATGTTCCACGATCGCAACGGGGTCCGGCCCGCCATCTGCACCCCGCCCTTGCCGGCGTTCATGCGCGTAGATAAGCGCGTGTTGCGTCGCCCGGTCCGCGATCGCAACGCCTTGCATGCCGACCGCCAGCCGCGCCGCGTTCATCATAATGAACATCGTCGCCAGGCCTTTGTTTTCCTCACCAACGAGGTAGCCAATCGCGCCGTCTTTTTCGCCGTAGTTCATCACGCATGTCGGACTGCCATGAATCCCAAGCTTCTCCTCGAGCCCCGCACAGACGACATCGTTGCGATCCCCGATCGAGCCGTCGCTATTGACCAACAACTTCGGCACCAGGAACAAAGAAATTCCACGCGTCCCCGCCGGCGCATCTGGCAACCGCGCCAACACCAGGTGGATGATATTGCGGGCCAGCTCATGCTCGCCGTAGCTGATGTATATCTTCGTACCAAACAATCGGTATGTGCCATCCGAGCGCGGCTCCGCGCGCGCCTTGAGCATCGACAGATCAGAGCCGGCTTGCGGCTCCGTCAGGTTCATCGTCCCAGTCCATTCACCTGAAACGAGTTTCGGCAGATAGCGAGCCTTCAGCTCCTCGGAACCGCCGATCGTGACAGCGTCGATAGCCCCTTGTGTCAATAACGGGCACATTCCGAACGACATATTTGCAGCATTCCACATCTCGCAGACCGCCGTCGCAAGGATCTGCGGCAGCCCCTGACCACCGAAGTCATGCGGACAAGGCAACCCGTTCCATCCGGCCTCCGTGAACTTTTCATAGGCCTCCCCCCAGCCATCCGGTGTCGCGACGATACCGTCACTGAGCTGGGCCCCCTGCTGGTCGCCGGTCCTGTTCAGCGGATCAAGGACCTCCGATGCAAACCGACCCGCCTCGTCAAGCACCGCCTTGATCGTCTCCTCATCGAGGCCTTCATAAACACCGCTCGCGAGCAGCTCGTCGAGCCCGGCCGCCGACTTGAGCGCAAACATGATATCATTGACAGGCGCTTGATAAACCATGAGGATTCGGCCTCCGAGAAGGGACGCGTCGAGCCAAGTCGTCCGGACTGCTGTTTTTTTCCTTGGCAGGCACCAAAGCACAGTGCTTGAAGTCGAGCAATTTGTAGGCAGGCGGGCACGTCGGGAACAAAATGCAAATCGCCAAAGCCAACACTGAAGCGATTGAAAAGGCCGGCGATATCCTTCGTCGCGGCGGCCTTGTCGCCTTGCCGACTGAAACGGTCTATGGACTAGCCGCCGACGCAATGAACGGCGAGGCCGTTGCTCGCATCTTCGAGACCAAACGCCGGCCAACCTTCAATCCCCTCATTGTGCATGTCCCGGATTTGGCGTCGGCAAGAGAGTTCGCCGTCTTTACGGGCGAAGCGGAAAAGCTGGCTCGATCATTCTGGCCGGGGCCACTGACGCTTGTGCTGCAGTGTCATCCCCATGCTGGCATCAGCGACCTCGTATCGGCCGGTCTATCAACACTAGCAGTGCGTGTTCCGGCACATCCGGTGGGCCAAGCCGTGTTAAGGGCGGCTGCCACTCCCATTGCGGCACCGTCGGCAAATCGCTCCGGACGTGTAAGTCCGACAACCGCGGCCCATGTCGCATCTGATCTCGGCGACAGCGTCGATTTGATTCTCGACGCCGGCCCCTGTGAAGTCGGCATCGAGTCGACTGTTGTCGATTGCAGCACGCAGACCGAAAGCGCACCAAGCCTACTTCGCCCGGGAGGCATCTCGGTTGACCAAATTGAAGCCGCCCTCGGCAAGCGAATGGGACCGCGGCAGGACTCATTTGAAGCTCCGCGCTCTCCCGGTCAGCTCGTTAGCCATTACGCGCCGCGCGCGCGCGTTCGCCTCAACGTTGCCTCTCCGGAACCCGGCGAAGCTCTGCTTGCTTTTGGTCCGCAGATCCCTCCCCATTGCGGCCCGATGATCAACCTCAGCGAGACGAGGAACCTGCGCGAAGCCGCAGCGAACCTATTCGCCGCCTTGCGCGCCCTCGACGCCGAAGGTTGCAGCTCAATTGCCGTACTACCCATCCCCGGAGAGGGCCTTGGCGAAGCGATCAACGACCGCTTGCTCCGCGCGGCTGCCCCGCGGCCTTGAAGGCCGCTGAGCGGGCGCCTCGTCCGCGGTGCCCGCCGTCAGTCAGACCGGCGGCCGCTCGCTACCAACCGCTTCCAGATCCCGGTCCACGATGGCGCCTTGCGACTGCCAGCTCGAGCCGATCCAATCATCCGTGCCAAACAGCCAGTACCAGAATCGGTTGCGGCGATGATAACGCTCGACCGTCGCGCGATACATGCCATCAGTGCGCTCAGAAATTTGCTCGAGGCGTTGCAAGGTCAATTCACTATCCTGGTTCATCTCGGCCTGGCGCAGGGAAATCGCGTTCACGTCGCTCACCGTCTCACTGCGCCACTGATCGATGGCGCCGGCCAGCGTATGCTGGTTGGCATTCAATTTGACAATTGCTTCGTGAACTTCGCGCAGTTCCTGCACCGATGTCTCACGGCTTTCCGCGGCGGACTGCCGCTGCTGGACAAGCATGGTTTCCACGACGTCCATCTTCTTGGCCTGCTCGACCCGTTCGACATGCGTGTCTTGGATGAGACGCGCCACCGCGGAAACCCGCTCTTGCAATGCCTCTTCGACTCGCCGGATGTCAGCGGACTGTTGCGCCAGCACTTGATCGCGTTCACTTGCGTGCGCCTGCTGCAACACGCTGATCCGACCGCTAATGGCATGCTCGGCCGCCTCGACACGCGAGGTCACCGCTTCCACCGTTTGGTGCCCCTCGGCCGAACCAAGCAGCGCGGCCTCAATATCATTAAGTCGGCTCTCGATTGGCGACAGATCAAGGGTGCCGGCTGCCCTGTCGCGCATCACGCCCTCCACGTGACGCAGCTTCTGATCCACCTCGCCAGCCACCCGGTCACCGACGAGAGCAACCATTGCATCACCTGCAGCCCGGTCCTCCCGGATCATTGTCTCCAGTTTGTCGAGCCGCCCACTGAGCGGCGACAAATCCATCCCGCCACTGGCGTAAGCCGATTCAAGACGTGTTTCCAACGTCTCAAGACGCCCGGCAAGCCGTGAGGCCTGCCGCGCCAGATCCTCAAGTTTCGCCGTCAGCGAAAGCTCGATGCCGGCAAGCTTGTCCGCGGTTTGTTGCAGGACACGACCGTCGGCGCCGGTTCCACCTGAAAACGACTTCTCAAGCGAAACGAGCCGGCCCGTCAAATCCTGCGCGAACCGGCCGGTGTCTTCTCGCAGCGCCACCAGCATTTTCTCGAGTGTGCCAAGACGCGGGTTCTGCACCACGTCGGCATGGCTTTCCAGCAGACCCTGACGATAAACGTTCGGCTCGTGGGCGGCATAGTCATCGTAGTAAGATGACCGCCTCAGCCTGCGCGCAGGCTCGACCGGTGCTGCTGCGAAAAAAGCACTATCGGGCAACGTCCGATAAACGGACTGTTGGCCACTTTGATCACCAACGAGGCTGGGCATATTGCGATGTAAAAGCTGCAATCCCGGCAGCTCCGGATGGAGTTCGGTGAAGACGTACAAGAGATCGGCAACGCTCGCAGCCCGATTGCGCGCATGGGCGTAATGCGCAGCTTGCCGGAGAGCCTGCTCCAATGCCGGAGACCGACGCGGCTTCGTTTGACCGTTCGTCGGCGCAATCGGGATCTCGCTGGCGATGTACACGCCCGCTTCCCGGCGCAGGCTGGCATCTCGCACCCCGCTCGCCTCGAGAACCTCAGCGGCATCATCAATTCGCGTGAGTGCAAAGAGCAGATGCTCGATGCGAACGTCACTTGAGCGATGTGCCATCGCGATATCATAGGCATGGTTGCAGCAAGCCATCAGAGTCTCGTCGACCCAGATTGGCGATCGCGCGTCAGCGGCATCATCGAACTCGCGAGTTCCATTAAGCGGTGGCTCGAACGTTTCGCGCTCGGCCCCACTGTGGGCTTGCGGGGTGCGCAGATCTAGGTCCCCACCTCGGTAACTCATTATGCTTACTCCTCTACGCGAGATATCCCCCAGGAGATCCGCCGCGCTACGCGCTGAGTTATTGCCGACAAAAGGACCACTTAGCCAAGATGCTGACCGGGTTATCCACGAGTCACGCTGGCCTACAAGCCCCGACATGCCGACAGTAGCGAGAGTAACCTCTTGCCAGCCTTGACGCGAGCCATCGCAAGCAGCCCCGCCTCCAATGGTCATTAGCCCGAGCTTTTTGCAAATCAATTACTTGCTTCGTTGAAATTGTATTTACCAGTGCGTATTGGCCGCACACTCTCCGGGGCTCGGGCCACAGGAGTTGCAGCAACACCAACCTAAAGGAGCGTTCCTTGCACCGGAGACTGAACGTCGGGGCGGTCATTACGTGGATTGTTGAGCTCGCGAGACACCGCTGTAATCTCCATGGAGCCCTCCGGTGGGGACCGCAATACGTCACTGAGACCGACCGACGATCCGGAGCGGCAATCGAGCCAGTGTTCGTAAAGATCAGGGTCCAAGATCACCGGCATGCGGTCGTGAATGCCGGCCATGTCGGCATTAGCTTGTACGGTCAGTATGGCCATCGTCTCGATCTCGCTGCCATCCGCGCCCAGCCAATGCTCCCACAGACCCGCAAAACCCATGATTTGTCCGGAGCGCAACCGGATCATGTGTGGTTGTTTACCCCCCGGCTTGCCGGTCCATTCGTAAAAGGCATCGGCGGGTACTATGCAACGGCGATGCCGCATCGAACTGCGGAACGACGGTTTCTCCGCCGCGGTTTCTGAACGCGCGTTGATCAGCGTGGAAAGCTTTGAGGGATCCTTCGCCCAGGACGGAATGAGACCCCACCGCACCAACGCCAACGCCCGTTCACCGGTTGCTTCTCGGCGCACGATAGCCACTGGCTGTGTCGGCGCGATATTGTAGCGCGGCGGAAACTCGGCCACGTTGGCATACCCAAACGTCTCTCGCACGGCTTCGGGCGGCGAAGTCAGGCTGTATCGGGAGCACATGACAGGTCGTGATCCGTATCGCTTTGCTGTCTAAACGGGAAGCGGCTTTGCCTACTGGCTTGGACTTTGCCATCAGCTGGCTTCGTAAGGAAGCACCTCCATGACGCAAACGCCACAAGGCGCCAGCATGGCAGTAATCCACAACGGCAGCGTTCTTCTCGTAAAGCGCCGATACCCTCCCATGGCCGGCCTCTGGAGCCTACCTGGTGGAAAAATCGAACCGGGCGAAACGCCAGCCGAAGCCGTCAGCCGTGAAGTTCTCGAAGAAACCGGCATAATAGCCCGAATCATTGGCAAACTTGGACGCCACACCGTGGAAGTCGAGGACGCACGCATTGAACTCGAGGTGTTTTTCGGCCGTCCTCAGTCTGGCTCGCTCCGGCCTGGGGATGATGCCGCGACGGCGCGATGGGTGAACCTGGATAGGCTGCGGACGTATCATCTCACAGTAGGCGCGGAGGATTTGATCCTTGCTGCTGCCGCACTTCTACCGGACAACGGCGAACAGGCTGAAGGGGATCAAGACAGCCACAATGACAATACGAGAACTGCACGCAAATGAAGCAAGCCGGAACATGGAGCGTCGCCGCGCGAACAAAGCGTTGTGCGCAAGACGTTCTGCCGTTCTCGTAATGGTTGTATTTCTAGCAGCCACACTACCCGCATTGAATGGGGCCAGGGCCCAGGCGACAAAGCCCTATGACCCACAAATTCTGCGACTGTCGGAAATCCTTGGCGCGGTCCACTATCTGCGCGAGCTTTGCGGCGCAGGGGACGGCCAGCTCTGGCGCGAGCAGATGCGCACACTAATCACCGCTGAAGGTTCGACGGCTCTACGCCGCGCCAGATTGACGCGCAGCTTCAACGCTGGCTATCGCAGCTACAGCCGCACCTACAAAGTTTGCACCGCATCTGCAAAAACCGCCATCGGCCGGTTTCTAACGGAAGGCACGGAAATCGCCGAAAAGCTCGTCAAGTCGAACCCCTGAGCGGGACCAATCCGGCTTGCAGCCGGTCTTTGCCGAACTGACCTCATGACCGGCGGTTTACGATGAATGCGTCGCCTAACCCACGGCCATATCGCTTTGTGCTACTCCCAAATGAACGATGAAAACCAACAACCTCATGGGGAGCGGACATGCACACTGACGAGAACCGCCATTCCAGCGAAGACAGTCTGCTTGCGCTCGATCTCATAGACGACGCATGGAGCCAGGCCGCGAAAAACGGCGTGCCTCATGAACTGATGGCATACGCGGCGGTCTTCACTGGTATGCGCGATCTGGTTGCCATGTTTGGCGAAACGGCTGTCGCGGCTATGGCGAAGAACCTGGAGACACGCATTAGGCAGGGTGAGTTTTCCGACGACTCGAGCGCAATGCACTAACCCGCGGCGGGCTAAACTCACGCACCATTTGTGCTGATGTCGGCGACTGCGGTGCCAGTTAGCCAAAGATAGGCAATCTCGCCGATCAGAACCAAGCCAAAGACAACCAGCGCCAGCCCGGCGATCCTGTTGATAAGCGACAATCGGTCGAACGACAGTCGATGACGCAGTCGCGCAACGACATAGGAAAGGCCGACCCACCAGCTCAGGCTGCCCGCCATCACGGCCCCAACCATGAGCAACGCCTCAACGGGGCCCGTTACCTCTACGAACGTGCTGATCCCGCCGAAGATCGCAAACAGACCAAGCACGGCGCCAGGATTGGTGATGGTCAGTAGAAACGTCTTGGGAACATCCCACAGGTAGGAGAGCAGGCTACCGTTACCATTGCCGTTTTCACTGCCTTCCTCGATCGCCGGCGCTGTAGCGTAAAGCCGCCACCCAACCCCGATCAGCACCAGTCCGCCGACAACCTGGATAGCGGTGCGGTGATAGTTCACAACTCCCGAGATGGCACCGACGCCCATCGCCGCCGAAAACGCCACCAGCCCATCACCCAGAACCGCGCCGAGCCCCGCTGCTACGCCACCCCAAAGACCCCTGGAAATGGCTCTTTGGATGCAGAGAATATTGACGGGTCCGACAGGCGCCGCCACAAGAATGCCGATAACGAATCCAATAGGCAGAACCAGAGGGTTCGGCAGCATGCTTATGCCCCTCCCTCAAGCCTGCAGGCCGGACGGTCCCATCGACAACCGTACCTGTCGGGTCCCAGACGTAAGTGACCGTGGAGGCCCCCCGTGTCGGCATCGCTGCGCTTCAAAACCAAATTATCTGACACTCCCTCACCAAAAGGTGCTGTCCCCCCATTTCGGACTGCAATCGCTTTCATACGGCTCGCCAAGCCGCTTGCCAGCATAATCGGCGCATTGGTAGTCACGCTGATCTGGCTTGTCCATGGCCTGGGCGAGCCGCCATCCTTGGCCGCCGAACCCAACCTTGCGGACAGCAAGACCGCGCGCACATCCACCGCACCAGCACTCAAGCGATCACCGATCGCCGATTTACCGATTCCTGTCCAGGAAATGCGCGATGCCATTCTGATCGCCGTCGCTAGCGGCGATATCGAGGAACTGCGAACACCGATCGAATGGAACGAACTGCGCCCCGAATTCGGAATCCCACGCGATAAAGACCCAATCGCTCATTGGCGCAACACGTCAAAAGATGGAGCAGGCCGTGAAATCCTTGCGATTCTTGGTAATTTGCTCGCTTCCGACCCCGCTCGGCTGCCGATCGGCCCGGATCTGGAAAACAATGACGTCTTCGTCTGGCCCTACATCTCGGAGCTGCCGCCCAACAAGCTCACTCCATCGCAAGAAGTCGAACTTTTTCGAATCATGCCGTCTGAAGTAGCCGCAAAAATGCGCAAGGGCGAACAATGGACCTGGTACCGGCTGGCGATCGCCGCAGATGGCACGTGGCACATCTTCTCAAAACCGTCGGTAAAACCCTAACGTTCCATGGCGTGAGCGGCTTATGACTTGCCGCGCTTGCGAGACGCCGGCCCGTCAACACTCGACACGGCAAAACGAGAAGGCAGGACTGCGCGACAGTCCTGCCTTCGCAAACTCCTAGCTACGGAAATGACCAGGTCACCCGACTGACACAGTGCGTCGACGAAGCTGGCTTCGGTCAACGGCACGAGAATACGCTCCAGCACATTGAGAATGGCCAGAGCGTCTTTGGTCTGTTCATAGCGGACAAGAAACAAACCGCCGCACGCTCACTTCATCACGGAGCTATTAACTCCGTCCAAGCTTGATGCGAACTCCTGGGGCTGGCCGCTCGAGCAAAACCTCGTGCCGGAAACGGAACAGCTTCGCCGGCCGGCCTCCGGTGCGCGTTTTGACATCCCCCGTCGGCTCGACCAGTCCGGCACTTTCAACCAGGCGCCGGAAATTCTGTTTGTGCAGATGCGGACCAAGAATTGCTTCGACGTGCTTTTGCAATTCAAACAACGTGAACTCTTCGGGCATCAATTCGAAAATGACGGGCCGGTACTTGATCTTTGCCCGAACCCGGCCGATTGCCGTTGCCAGAATCCGGCGATGGTCAAAGCGCATGGGCGAGCCGATAGGATCGGCGGATATGCCAATGGCTTTCGCGGTTTCTGGTCGGTCACGCAGCGCTTCTGTCACCAAGCCTGCTTCGTAAAGCAGTTCATAGCGTTCCAGAACTTTTTCTTCGTCCCAGGTCGCACCATCCAGTCCGAAGCAAATCTTCATCCGCTGGTAGCGATCTATCGGACGCGCCGGCGACTGCCTGATGTTCGGGCTTTCCGCCCAGCGTGCCAGCTCCGGTGCGATCACCTCATCAATCACTGCCGGCCGGCCTTTACGCCAGTCCTCCCAGGGAAAGAAGTGATACCAGCTTCGCCAACCACCAGAGCGCTGGTCTTGTGCACAGCCAGCACGCGTCAGCGCCAGATAGCCAATCGAAACAATGGGTGGATTGAGATCGCCAGGCTGCGCATGCCGCCCGCGGTCTCCGAAGGTATAGAGCTGCTCGACATAGCCAAGATTGATACCGGTCTGTTCATTAACCCACGACCTTAGGCCAATTTCCAGAGTGCGGTGATCAATGGGTGAGAAAGGTCCGAACGGAAGCCCCTCGGCAGTGCCCATTTTGTCTGCATTGTCACGGACCACCAGAACGACAGGCTCGTCGTTCGCGACCGATACAATGGCAGCGTTGAGACCGATCTCAACACCAGATTTTTCAATACGCACCGGACGCTTCGTAACCTCAGCGGCCGGCATTTTTGGTACCTCGGAACTTATATTCAATCCTGTCGTCACGGCGACAACCTCCGTGTCGGCGGCCGTATTGCTCCCGTCGCCGAGAGCTTACAGACCGACCAAGCTCGCGATTGCGCCCGCCGATGGCGGCCTCCCCCCAACACAATCAATCCCCAATCAATTGATCTCTTTCCGCTTTCCCGCCCGAGCTGCGATTCGGCGAATACAAATTTATCTAGGGGTCGATAATGGCGTTTTTCGGAACATTGCTAGTCCGAATTGCGAAAGACGCGGGCCTACTGTCGCCAATTTGCTTCAACCATACACGTCGAGAGCCGCGTATGAGGCCAACTCATTGGTCGTGGAAAAGCCCACCGAACCGAGAAAGAAACGCCTGTTGCGCTGCCGGCGCGGGCAACGCTTTAAGTGCTGACAGCTCGGATCTCTTCTCACCACTGAGCTTGTTGGGCGGTCCAAAAAACTCCAAGGCTTCGCGTTCTTCAAAACCTGCCAGCACCGTCGCTTCGAAATAAGCAGCGATCCGATCCGCACTCTTTATTTCCGCGGAAACTTCTGGCGGCAACGAGCCTGGCAAACCGAAACGTCGATGGATCGCTTCCAGTAATCTCGTCTCAAATGCTCTGTAGTCCAGACCAATCGCGTTTTTGAATGGGGAGATCAGATCACCTACGACGTACTCCGCTGAATCATGCAGCAAAGCTGCCAGCCGCCAGTCGTCTTGCCAGCCCGGGTTCCGCTCCGCCGCGATATCTTCCACGATGAGCGCATGCTGCGCCACCGAGAGCGCGTGATCACCAACCGTTTGACCATTCCAGCGCGCCACACGTGCAAGCCCGTGCGCGATGTCTTCGACCTCAATGTCAAGCGGGGAAGGATCCAGCAGATCAAGACGCCGGCCGGAGAGCATCCGCTGCCATGCCCGCGGTTGCCCCTCTTTGTCGCCCGAGCGCTTGGGCTTTATGTAAGAGCTACGGTTTGTCATTCAGGAAGCTTAACTCCAGCCTGCAACTTGGCACATGGCTGATGCCGATGGCACGCTAAAAGATGATCGTTGACCATACCAACCGACTGCATGAAAGCATATGCTGTCGTTGGCCCGACAAAGCGAAACCCTCGCGCCTTCAACTCCTTTGAGATCCGCTTCGACAAGGCCGTCTGAGCGGGAATTTCCGAGAACGTCCGCCAGCGATTTGCGATCGGGCCGTTATCCAGGAAACCCCACAGCAGGGCGCTGAAACTCTGCCGCTCGGCGATCTGCAAAAAGGCCTGTGCATTGCTGATTGTGGCTTCGATCTTCGCTCGGTTGCGGACGATGCCGGCGTCACTCATCAGTCGCGCCACATCCTTTTCACCGAAACCAGCGATCCGTTCCACGTCAAAGCCTGCAAAGGCCGTACGAAAATTTTCGCGTTTGCGCAAAATCGTCAGCCACGACAGCCCGGACTGAAATCCTTCCAGGGTCAGCTTTTCGAAAAGCTCCCTGTCTCCGAGTTTTGGAACGCCCCATTCGCTGTCATGATAATCGGCATATATCTCGGCCTCGATCCCCGGCCAGGGACAGCGCGCCGGATCGCCGCCCGCCGATGTCATTTCCCTGCCTCCGCCTGGTCACCAAGCCCGAACGTCGCCCAATCGGGAATCTCAATGCTGACGGGGACCTCGCCAACCTTCAAGGCTTCCCCCTTGGCCATGGCTTCAGCCGCCCGGTCCAACCTCAGCAGGCCCAGTGCGCTATTCCCCGAAACACTTCCAAGTGTCCCGATCAGCGAGGAGCCAGCCCGCACTTCACTTCCCGATTCTGGCAGCGACCCGCTCGCAACGACCGGCACCACACGTTTACGTGCCGTCCCGCGATGCTGCATCCGGCTCACCACCTCCTGACCGACAAAACAGCCCTTGGTGAAGGAAACGCCCCCGAGCTGATCGAATAGCGCTTCATGGGGAAACGTCTGACCCAGTTGGTAGTCCTTGCCCGCTTCGGGCACGCCGAAGCCAACCCGCATCGATTGATAGTCCTCTAGACCGACGGCGTCCCCTGGCAGCTGCTCCTGCGCGACAGAGCTGTCTGTCGGCAACAAGACCCTGAAACCCATCGCAGGCAGGCGCGGATCAGCAAATGCAACGTATTCCGAACGGCTCATCACCGACCCGGCGTCATTGCCCCAGACCGCCACCACAGAATAAGCACTGCTTTCGTCTGCAATCCCAACATCCGCACGCAGCTTATACATTGAAAGCCGCTTGAGGAGGTCCGCCACCTGCTCCCGGCCGGTCTCGATAAAGAAGCCGTCGCCAGATCGCACGACAAAAAAGTCGAACAGGATCTTACCTTGCGGGGTCAACAAACCGGCATGCAGCGCATTCCGGTCCTCCTTGAGCAACTCCATATCGCCCGTGATCACACCTTGCAGAAGCTTCTCGGCGTCCGGACCGGTAACGCCAATCACCCCGCGGTCGGGCAGCAACACGCAATTCGGACCGGTCATGAGGACGTCCTTTCTTCTCTGTCGGCACCTGGTTGTGATAGGCCTTCGCACTAACTATGCAGATGGCGCGCAGCAAACAAGGGCCCAAGGCCAGGGTCCGATCGATGCCGAGAGGATCTAAAGACAATGCCGGAAACCTTCGACCTGCTCCTAAAGGGTGGCACGATCGTCAACCACGATGGCATTGGCACACGCGACCTCGCCATAAAGGACGGGCAAATCGCAGATATCGGCAGCATCGATCCAGGCACCGCCGGAGAAGTGATCGACGCAACGGGCCTTACCATCTTGCCGGGCGTAATCGATAGCCAGGTGCACTTCCGCGAACCCGGTCTGACTCACAAGGAGGACCTCGAGAGCGGCAGCCGCGGCGCGGTGCTAGGCGGTGTCACAACCGTCTTTGAGATGCCCAACACCAACCCCAATACGACGACTGCCGAAGCTCTCGCCGATAAGGTCTCGCGCGCCCACCATAGAATGTTCTGCGACTTCGCCTTCTACGTTGGCGGCACCGAGGATAACATCGCCGACATACCCGAGCTGGAGCGGCTTCCTGGCTCGGCTGGCATCAAAGTGTTCATCGGCTCATCCACTGGGACCCTATTGGTCGACAACGAAGTCGCACTCGAAGAGATCATCAAGGTGATCACCCGCCGTGCCGCGTTCCATGCTGAAGATGAAGCCCGTCTCAACGCCAGGAAGGATTTGCGCGTACCAGGCGACCCGTCATCCCATCCCATTTGGCGCGACGAAGAGGCCGCCCTTATCGCCACCAGGCAACTCGTCTCACTCGCCGAGAAACACCGAAGCCGCGTTCACGTCCTGCACATCTCGACCGCTGCGGAGATGGAATACCTATCCCATCACAGAGAATGGGCGAGCGTCGAAGTCACCCCGCATCATCTCACCTTGGTTGCCCCCGATTGCTACGAGCGCCTCGGCACGTACTGCCAAATGAACCCTCCTGTACGCGACGCCAGGAACCAGGCGGGAATTTGGGCCGGACTTGCCAATGGTACCGTCGATGTCTTGGGCTCCGATCACGCCCCCCACACGCGCGAGGAAAAAGACCACCCCTATCCGCAGTCCCACTCCGGCATGACCGGTGTGCAGACGCTCCTGCCCATCATGCTTGATCATGTCAACGCTGGCCGTCTGACACTGGAACGCCTGGTCGATCTCACCGGTCACGGGCCCCAGCGCCTGTTTGGATTGCGTAACAAGGGCCGCATCGCGGCTGGCTATGACGCCGACCTGGCCGTTGTCGATCTCAAACGCACCGAGACGATCACCAACGACAAGATCGCCAGCCGCGCCGGTTGGACGCCCTATGATGGCAAGCAAGTGACCGGCTGGCCCATCGGCACCTTCGTGCGCGGCCGAAAGGTAATGTGGGACGGCGAGATCCTCGGATCCGCAACGGGCGAGGCCGCGCGGTTCTACTGAGATTGGATGCGCAAGCG